>JBBQVB010000110.1:0-8357 GCA_038211965.1 Sphingomonadales bacterium | reverse complement strand
CGGCGCGGCGTGCTCGCGCCATGGGACATCGGCCGCGTCATCGCGATGGCGCGCGATCCCGGTGCACTGCGCCGCGACCACCCCGAGCTGCTGGGGCCGCATGTCGACCTCGTCGCGGGCGATGCCGGAACCGCGACGCATCTGCCGGCGGCCGACTATGTCATCCACGCCGCGAGTTCGACCGACGCGCGCCGCTACGCCGCCGACCCCGTCGCCGAGCGCGCCAATATCCTCGCCGCCGTCGACAACTACGCGTCGGTGGCGGCGCAGGCGCACCGCGACAGTCGGATCGTCTATTGCAGCAGCGGTGCCGTCTATGGCCAGCAGCCCGCCGACCTGGCGGCGTTGCGCGAGGATTTCGTGGCACTGCCGACGTCCGGCCTCGTCGACTACAAGCAGGCCTATGCCGACGCCAAGCGACTTGCCGAGGCGCGCATCGCCGAACTCGGCGACGGCGGCGTGCGCGTCGCGGTGGCGCGCTGCTTCGCCTTCATCGGGGCATATCTGCCGCGCGATCAGCATTTCGCCATCGGCAATTTCCTCGCCGACGGGCTGGCCGGTCGCCCGGTCACGGTTGCGGCGCGGCACCCGGTATACCGCAGCTGGATGCACGCCGACGACCTCGTGCGCTGGCTGATGACGCTCGCGGCCCACGCCGCCCCGGCCTGCCCGGTCTACAACGTCGGGTCGGACGAAGCGGTGACGGTTGGCGACGCGGCAAGGCTGGTGGCGCGCCAGTTCGAAGTCGCGGCGCACGTGCCGCCCCTCGACCGGCCCGGCGTCGACCGCTACATCCCCGCCATCGACCGGGCGCGGCGCGAACTCGGGCTGGGGCTCGACTTCGACCTGCGGCGGTCGGTCGCCGACATGGCGGCGCGCTTGGCGTCGAACGCGTCGCCGCAGCCGGTCGACGCGGCGCGTGAACGAAGAGTTGGATAGCAGTATGGTAAGCCGGACGGACGACAGGGCGCGGGTGCAGCGCGGCAACCAACGGCGGATGCTTGCCGCATCGGCAGTCGCATTGCTGAGCGTCGCGCTCCCGGCGGCAGCGCAGATCACCGATCCCAACCGCGCTAGCGCATCGGGTACCGGCACCGGCAGCGGCACCGGCAGCGACCAGGATACGACGCCAGGTCGCACCGGCACGTCTGGAACAACCGACTCCAACACCGGCACGACGACCGCCGCGCGCAGCCAGCCGATCGATGTCAACGACCGCAGCGCCGAAGGCCAGGACAGCAACCTTGCCCGCGCCCTGACGCGCAATGCCAACACGCAGACCGCTCGCGACGGCGTCACCCCGACGATCAAGCGCCCCGCCCCGCCCAGTGCGCTCGAACTGTTCGTCGCGGACCGCATCGGCCGACCGCTGCCGCGCTTCGGTCGTGACCTGATCATCGCTGCCGACCGCGATTTCGCTGCGCCCCCCGTCAGCGCGGTGCCGCCGACTTATGTCATCCAGCCCGGCGACGAGGTGTTCATCGGCCTTGCGGGATCGCTCGACGGGTCGATCCGCGCCGAAGTCGACAGCAGCGGCCGCGTCTTCATTCCAAAAGTCGGCTTCGTCAAACTCGCCGGGCTGCGCTTTGGCGAACTCCAGGCGGTCCTGACGCGCGCCATCGGCAGCCAATATCGCGGCTTCAAGGTCGCGGTGTCGATGGAGAAGCTGCGCGGCTTTCGCGTTTACGTCACGGGTTTCGCGAACAATCCCGGCGGCTACAGCGTCAACAGCCTGTCGACCCTGGTCAACGCCGTACTCGCCGCTGGCGGCCCGTCGGCGGGCGGCAGCTTCCGCTCGATCAAGCTGTTCCGCGGCAATGTGCTGGTCAGCGACTTCGACTTCTACGCCTTCATCCGCGACGGTGACAAATCGAAGGACGTGCTGCTCGAAAGCGGCGACGTCCTGTACATCGCGCCCGTCGGCGCGCAGGTCGCGGTGGCGGGCAGCGTCAACCAGGAAGCAATCTACGAAGCGCGGCGCGGCGAGACGATAGGCGACGTCCTGCACTATGCCGGTGGCCTCGACGCGCTCGCCGATCAGGCACGCGTCATCCAGTACCATCTCGCCGACCGCGATAGCGTAGGCGGCGTCGAGGTGCCGCGCGGTGCCTTCGCCGCGACGCCGGTCGATCCGGGCGACATCGTCGAGGTGCTGGCGAACGGTTCGCTGGCGCAGCCGCTGTCGCACCAGTCGACGCTGGTGCGCGTCGACGGCGAGGTCAACCGGCCGGGCAATTACTTCGTCAAGCCGGGCACCAACCTCGACGCTGTCATCGCGCTGGCCGGCGGGCTCGCCCCCGACGCGTTCGTTTTTGGCACCCGGCTGCAGCGCCTGTCGGTCCAGCAGCAACAGCGCGTCAGCTTCGAGGAAGCGCTGAACCAGCTCGAGATCAGCCTCGCTGCCGCGCCGCTGACGACGTCGCTCAACAATCCCAACGGAGCCGAGCAGTTGACCGCCGCGCGCGCAACGCTGACCCGGCTGCGCGCCGCGCAGCCCGATGGCCGCGTCGTGCTGCCGCTCGCCGATCCCTCGGCACCGCTGCCGGGCTATCTGACGCTCGAAAACAGCGACCGCATCAACATACCGACACGGCCGACGACGGTCGGCGTGTTCGGCGCGGTCTATCGTCCCGCGTCGTTCCTGCTGGAGCCGGGGCGGCCGAAGAAGGTCGCGGACTATCTCAACATGGCGGGTGGCACGCTGCGCGCCGCCGACCGCGGCCAGTTGTTCCTCGTCCGCGCCAACGGCGCGGTGCTGTCGAAGAAGCGCGGTGCCCTCGAAGCGCGGGTGCTGCCCGGCGATATCGTATTCGTGCCGATCCGGACGCAGAACAACTCGCTGCTCAACAAGCTCGGCCAGATCGGCTCGCTGATCTTCGGCCTCGGTCTGTCGGCCGCTTCGATTGCGGCGATCACTCGATGACACCGCCGCGCAGTGTCGTCGGGTCGCTGGCGACCGGCAGCTGGCTGGGACGGCCGTGGCTGCGGCGCGCGCTCGCCGTCGTACTAATCGTCGTCTTCGGCGTGCTCGCCTATTTCCCGCGCAAGTACGAGGCGATCGTGACGGTGGTCCCGACCGACGCGTCGAGCCTCGGTCTCGGCGGCGCACTGGGCCAGCTGGGCGCATACAACAGCGTTTTCGGGCAGCAGGCGATGCTCGAGGTCGGCCTGCGCGTCGCGCGCAGCCAGGACGTCCGGCAGATGGTGATCGCCAAGCTCGGTCTCGTCAAACGCGAGGGTTTCGCCGACGCGCTCGAGGCCGATCGCTGGCTGCAGGACAAGGTCGAGATTCGCGCGCTGCGCGGCGGCATATTGCTGATCGACACGCGCAATGCCGACCCTGTGCTCGCCCGCGAACTGGTCGCGACGTTCTACAATGCGGTGCGCGCGCGGCTCGGCATGATCAACCGCAGCCAGACCTCCTACAAGCGCGAGGTGCTGCTCGAACTCGTCGGCAATGCCAGCGACCGTCTGGCGCTGGCGCAGCAGCGCTACGACGACTTCCGGCGGCGCACCCGTTACGCCTCGCCGTCGTCGTCGATCGGCGCGATCGGCGAGCGCATCCCGTCGCTGCAGCAGGCGATCAAGAACAAGCAGATCGACCTGCAGACCGTCCGGACCTTTGCGACCGACGACAATATGCAGGTCCGCCAATTGCAGGCGCAGATCGCCGCGCTGCAGACGCAGTTGCGCGAGGCCGAGAACCTCGGCGAGAGCAGCGGGCCCTATTCGGTCAACCGCGTCGTGACCGAGTCGACGCAGGTCCAGAAGCTTGAACGCGAGCTAAGCATCGCGCGCGCGCTGTACGACGGCTACCGGCGCTATCTCGAGGGCACGGCGGTCGAGGATCTGACCTCGCTCGGCAACCTGCGGCTGCTCGAACCCCCGACGGTGGTCAGCAACCGCGTCATCAACACGATTCCGGCGGCGCTCGCGGCACTGACGCTGCTGCTGTTGTTCGCGGTCGAGGCCTATCGCCTGCGTCCGCCGGTCGGGGCGTATCGGACCCCGGCATGAGCGATCCGAACTTCGCCGCACCGACCTTCTCGGTCGTCATCCCGTGCCGCAACGAGGCCGAAAACGTCGTCGGCATGGCGGCCGCCGTCGTCGCCGAGATGACGGCGGTCGGCGCGAGCTTCGACCTGATCTTCATCGACAACGCGTCCGAAGACGACACCGTCGCGCTGGTCCGCGACTTGTGCGCGAACGACCCGCGCATCCGCCTGATCGTCAACACGCGAAATTTCGGCCAGATGCGCTCGCCGACGCACGCGATCTTCCAGGCGCGCGGCACCGCGATCATCAACATGTGCTGCGATTTCCAGGACCCGCCGGCGCTGCTGCCGCAGTTCGTCGCGCGCTGGCGCAGCGGCGCGTCGATCGTCCTCGGCGTCCGCAGCACCGAGCGCTCGTCGCTCGGGCTTGGCCTGTTCAGGCGCTTTTCCTACTGGTTCGCGCAGAATTTCGGCGACTACCCGATCATCCCCAACGCGACCGGCTTCGGCCTCTACGATGCCAAGGTGGTGCGCCATATCCAGCGGCTCAACGAGCCCGAGCCGTTCTTCCGCGGGATGCTCGTCGAGACCGGCTTCCGCACCGAGACCATCGTCTATCCGCGCCCGCCGCGCGCCGGCGGCAAATCGAACAACGGCTTCTTTCAGCTCCTCGATTTCGCCATGTCGAGCCTCGCGGGCGCGTCGAAGCGGATGGTCCGCGTGCCCTTCTACATCGGCATCGCGATGCTTTTCGTCGCCGGGCTCGCGCTGCTCGGCGTCCCCGTCGCGGCGGTGCTCGGGCAGGGCAACTGGGTCGTCGGGCTGGGCGCGGTCGCGCTCATCGAAGCGCATACCGGGCTGCTTTTCCTGTTTCTCGGCATCGTCGGCGACCAGGTCCGCCTCGTCTCCGAACGCACGCGCCAGACGCCGCTGGTCATCGAGGCCGAGCGCGTCAACTTCCCCGACGGATACTGACGATGGCGGGCGCACTGCGCACCCGCCTGCGCCGCTTCGACGAGCTGTGGCGCTTCTATCAGGCGGCGCTGGTCAACACCGCGTTCGGCTTCGGCAGCTACGCGCTGCTGGTATGGCTCGGCACCGACCGCTTCGTCGCGCAGATCGCCGCGCAGCTGCTCGGCATGACCTTCAACTACTTCACCTACAGCCGCCACGTGTTTCGGGGCGGCGGCGAAGGCACCCGCCTGCGCTTCGTGCTGGCGTACGGGGTCAACTACCTCGTCAACCTCGGGCTGCTCGCGGCAATCAGCCTCGTCATGCCGTCGCCCTATATCGCCGGGTTCGCCGCCACGATCGCGGCGTCGCTGATCAATTATTTCGCCCTGAAGCATGTCGTCTTCGTGCGCCGGGCCGACTGATGCCGTCGTGGCTGCCGCGCACCCCGGTCCAGCGCTGGGTCGAGGGCGGATTTGCCACCGCAATCGTCGGCGGCCTCATCTACACCATGGGGTTCCTCGTCACCCAGGGCTACCTACCGCAGCCGTATTTCTACGATCCGACCGATACGTGGATGGACTGGTTCAACACCTCGCTGTGGGCGCGCGACCAGGGTGCCTACGATACCTGGGCGACGATCTATCCGCCGATTTCCTTCGTCTTCCTGCGCCTCTTCGGGCTCGAAGCCTGCCATGCCGGGGCCGATGGCGGGTCGGTGCGCGACTGCGACTGGCTGGCGGTCGGGACGCTGCACGCCTTTTACATCATCGACGTCGTGCTGATTGCGTGGACTTTCTACAAGCTCGACCGCCGCACCGCACTGCCCCGCGCGCTGGCGCTCGGCGCCGGGCTGCCGATGCTCTATGGCCTCGATCGCGGCAACCTCGTCATCGTGACGTTCGCCTTCTTCGTGCTGGCGCATGGCATATTGCTGCGCTCGGCGCGGCTGCGCTGGCTGGCGGCGGGCATCGCGATCAATTTCAAGATCTACCTGATCGCGTCGATCTTCCCCTATCTGCTCCGTCGCCGCTGGCGCTGGTTCGAAGGCGCGGTGTTGGCCACGGTCGCGGTCTATGTTGCGACGTGGGGTATTCTCGGGATCGGGTCGCCGCTGCAGATCATCGACAATGTCAAGGATTTCACAGGTATCTACCAGGCCGTCAACTTCCTCGACCTGTGGTATGCGGGAACCTACGGGCCGGCGTTGTCGCTCCTCAGTGGCGGCCAGATCACCATCGTCGGGCTGCTCGGCTCGGGGATGCTCGAGACGCTGCTCCGGGTCCTGCCGCTGGCCCTGCTCGGCGTCCAGGCGACAATCGCGCTTGCGGCCGGGGCGGCGTGGCTGCGGCCCGAGCGCGTACCGATGTTCCGGCTCGTCGGCCTTGCGACGGCGTTCGCGCTGATCACCTCGGAAGCCGGCGGTTATACCCAGACGATGGTGCTGTTCTTCGCGCTGTTCGAGCGCTGGCAGGGGATCGGGCGGCGCTGGGCGATCGTCGCCTGTTATATCCTGTGCCTGCCGTTCGACGTGATTTTGTACCGCATCCCGCCGCTGACCCGCGAGTCTTTCCTCGGCGGTGCCCCGCAGGTGCTTGAATATGCCGCCGGATGGGGGCCGCTGCTGCGCCCCGGCATCATCATGTCGATTCCCTTCGCGCTGGCCTGCGTGACGATCCGCCAGGTCTGGCTCGACGCCCGCGCGCACGGCCTGGGTAACCGACGCCGCTTCGCCGACTTCGGCGAACCGGCAGCCACGGCCGCGCCGATTTGACCCCCGCGCGACACGCCGCCATTGACGCCAGGCGATGTGGACCGCGCTCCTTCTTGCCGGACAGCGGCCCGGTCCCGACGCGCTGGCGCAGGCCTTCGGCGTCGAGCTGAAAGCCCTGATCGAAGTCGACGGCGCGCCGATGCTGGCGCGCGTCGCAGCGACGCTGCTCGCCTGCCCCGAAATCGCGCGCGTCGTCGTGCTGGCGCAGGACCCCGCCGCACTGACCGGCACCGCCCGGACGGCATGGCTCGCCGGCGAGCCGCGGGTGACCTTCACCGCGTCGGGGACGGGTATCGCGGCCTCGGTGGCGGCGGTCGCAGGCAGCGCCGTCGCGCCGTGGCCAGTGCTCGTCACCACCGCCGACCATCCGCTGCTGACCCCGGCGATGGTGGCCGTCTTTCTCGCTGGGGCAGGCATGGCCGATGTTGCCTTCGGGGTCGTCGAGCGGCGCGTCGTGCTGACCGCGCATCCGGACAACCGGCGGACGTGGCTGCGCTTTCGCGGCGGCGCGTGGTCGGGGGCGAACCTGTTCGCGCTGCAGGGGGACAAGGCGCGCGCCGCGCTCGACCTGTGGGCCGGGGTGGAGCGCGACCGCAAGTCGGGCTGGCGGCTGATCGGCCAGCTCGGGCCGGGGCTGCTCGTCGGTGCGGCGCTGCGGCTGCTCAGCCTCGACGCTGCGGTGGCCCGGCTGGGGCGGCGACTCGGGCTGACCGCGCGCGCCGTCGCGCTGCCCTTCGCCGAAGCCGCGATCGACGTCGACAAGGTCGCCGACCACGCGCTCGCGACCGCGATCCTGCGCGCGCGGGGGCGTCCGTGACGCCCCTCAGCATTTTCGACATGGACCGGACGATCACCCGGCGCGGCACGTGGACGCCGTGGCTGATCTTCTGGGCGCGCCGCGAAGCGCCGTGGCGGCTGCTGCTCCTGCCGCTGGCGGGGCTGGCCGGGGCGGCGTATCTCGCTGGCGGGCTGTCGCGGGCACGGCTCAAGGAAGTCGGGCAGGCGATGCTGATGGGCGACCGGATTCCGCGCGCGCGCCTCGAAGCCGCCGCTGCGGCCTATGCCGAACGCGTCCTCGCGAACAATGTCTTCGCAGGCGCGCTCGACCGCCTCGCTGCCGAGCGCGCCGCGGGTCGCCGCATCGTGCTCGCGACGGCAAGCTGCGCCTTCTACGTGGAGGCCATCGCCGCGCGCCTCGGCATCGCCGACATCGTCGCGACCCGCTCGGTCTGGGACGGCGACCGGCTGCGCGCGCGGATCGACGGTGAGAATTGCTACGGTGCCGCCAAGCTGCGGATGGTCGAGGCGTGGCTGGCGCGCGAGGGGCTGTCCGGTGCAAAGATCCGCTTCTTCTCGGACCATATCTCCGACCTGCCCGTCTTCGAGCGCGCCGCCGAGCGGGTCGCGACGACCCCGTCCGCGAAGCTCCGCACGCTCGCGGCAGCGCGCGGCTGGACCATCGTCGACTGGACCTAGAGGCAGCGCACGCGCTGGAAATTGCGGCCCGGGAGCAGGCGGTAGTGCATCGCCGGTTCGCCGGGCAGCCGCGCCTCGACAACGATCGCCTGGCCCTCGACCCGTCCGTGCAGCGTCAGCGCCGCGACCGGCTGCGGCTCGTCGGCGCGCTGCGGTCCCGG
>JBBQVB010000109.1:0-8552 GCA_038211965.1 Sphingomonadales bacterium | reverse complement strand
GGGCGAAGATTGCGAAGCCCGCGATCAGTTAACTCCTGGCGCATCGAACCTCTCCCTTTGGGCTCGAAACGATACGCGGAGTGTTGCCGCCAGTGATGCTAAGCGTGTGGCAAGGCAGCAAATCCATCGGGTTTGGAGAATGGCGCGGTTCGGCCAAGTGCGCGGCGTATCCGGCTTTTGTTGCCCCGGGGCAACAAAAGCCAAATAGCAAGATTCGCTGGTCCAAAAAGGGGCATTTTGTGGAATCTGGGGCAACATTGGGCAACAAACCGGAAAAGCCTCGGGCAACATCACAAAACACGAATTGTCCAGGTTGGTCAACAACCCTGTGATATACAACGATAATATGAACGAGTTTGAATGCCGCGAAACGCCGTGAAATTGCGAAACCTAATGCTCTTAATCAGCGGGTCCCAGGTTCGAACCCTGGTGCGTCCACCACCCCGATCAGGTTGCTAGTCCCGGTATCCCGGTAGCGCGACATTCCATCGTAACGCGGCAGCCCTGAGCGCGAAGCCCGCTGCCGCACCTACCGCGCCCGCGACGCGCGCATCGACCCCCAGCCCGCTCAGCCCGACGTAGAGCGCCGCTGCCAGCGCCGCCGCCGAGACGTAGATCTCGCGCCGCAGGAGCACCGACGGCTGGCCCGCCAGCACATCGCGCACGATGCCGCCGAAGCTCGCGGTCAGCACCCCCATCGCGGTCGCGGCGAGCGGTGGTACGCCGTAGCTCAACGCCTTCGCCGCGCCGACCACCGCGTAAGCCGCAAGGCCCGCCGCATCGAGCCACAGCAGGGCGTCGAGCCGCCAGCGATCGGCCTGCAGAGCCCAGACCAGTCCCGCAGCAATCATGCAGACGCCGAGGTAATCGCTGCGATACACCCAAAAGACGGGCGCGCCGATCAGCAGATCGCGCAGCGTCCCGCCGCCGACCCCAGTGACCGCGGCGAAGAATGCAAAGGTGACGATGGTGTGCTTCGCCCGCGCCGCCCCCAGCGCGCCCGAAGCCGCGAACACCGCGACGCCGGCGTAGTCGATTGCCGCAAGCAGCGGGCGCGCGGCTTCGATGGTGAGCGCGGTCATGGCGCAACCTGCGCATCGAGCAGTCCGAGCACGATTGTCGGGTTGCGGTCGAGTTCGGCGAGATGCTGCGGATCGAAACGCCCGAAGGGTTCGGAGCATTTGTCTCGCCGCGCCAAAGTCAGACGGTCGAACATCGACTGGCTTTCGTTGCGCAAGCCGTTTGCGGGGGTCGGCACGACGATCATGCGACTGAGCGGCGCGTCATCGACGTCGGACGTGAGCGGGACGACCGGTACTCTGCTGCGCGGTGGCAGGAAATCGGTCTGGACGATGGCCGCCGGGCGCGGCTCACCGGCCTCGCCCTGCAACGCGACGGTGACGATGTCCCCGCGTCGCACGCTCAAACTGTCCAATCGTCTCAAGACGCCATTTCGAGTTCGCCGTGGCGGTCCCATGCCGCCTCGTCGCCGGTGGGCGCACGCAAAGCTTCGGGCGATGCCGACGCATGTTCGCGTTGGAGCAGCGCCAGCCAGTGCGGAGACGACATGCCGGGCACCCACTCCGAACCTCGCGATAGCCAGCCGCGCACTTGCGATCACGATAGCGGCGGAATTTGTCGTGGGAGACATGCACGGTGATGGATCGACGGTAGCGCGCAACCGACCTCGCCGCAACCGTCGGGTTACCCTCCACGCGGTGCGGGAGCCAGCAGCCCGCGGCGGTATTCGCCCTGCCGCTGAAGCATCCACCCGGGATATTCAGGGGCCAGCGCGCTCGCCTTGCCGATCGCGGCAAGGTCGCCCGCCGACAGCACGATAGCGGTCGCACCAAGATTATCCGCCAGCTGGTCGAGCCGCTTGGCCCCGATAATAACGCTCGACACGGCGGATTGCGCGAGCAGCCACGCCAGCGCGACCTGCGCCACCGAACAGCCGTGTGCCGCCGCAATCGGGCGCAGCGCATCGACGACCGCAAAGCCCCTGTCGCCGCCGGTGCCGGGCAGCGCGAAGTCGTTGAGACGACCCTCGCCCGCCGCCTTGCCGTCGTCGCCGCGCGTGTACTTGCCGCTGAGGAAGCCGCCCGCCAGCGGACTCCAGACCATCAGCCCGACCTGCTCCGACGCCAGCATCGGTACCACGTCGCGCTCGAGATCGCGCCCGACGAGGCTGTAATAGGATTGCAGCGACGCCGGCCGGTGCAGGCCGAGCCGCTCGGCGATGCCCAGCGCCTTGGCGACCTGCCACGCCGCCCAGTTCGACAGGCCGACGTAGCGGACGTGGCCATGCTGGACGAGGGTGTCGAGCGCGCGCAGCGTCTCCTCGATCGGCGTCGCGGGATCGAAACCGTGGATCTGGTACAGGTCGATGTGGTCGAGCTGCAGCCGCTTGAGGCTCGCATGACACGCGTCGATCAGGTGGTAACGCGATGCGCCGCGCCCGTTCGGCCCTGGGTGCATCTCGCCGAACGCCTTGGTCGCGACGACGACCTCCTGCCGGTTGACGCCGAGGTTGCGCAGCGCCTGTCCGGTGATCTGTTCCGACATGCCACTCGAATAGACATCGGCGGTGTCGAAAAAATTGACCCCCGCATCGAGCGCCGCCCGTACCATGCCGTCCGCCGCCCCCTGATCGAGCCCGGCGATCGCCGCCCACATGCCGCTGCCGCCGCCGAAGGTCATGCAGCCGAGGCAGAGTTCGGAGACGAACAGGCCGGTGCGGCCGAGCTGATTGTAGCGCATGCGGTATCCTTGAGACGATGGCTTGAGCGATCAACGCCAGCGGTGCTCGCCGGGTCCGGCGCTCACATATGGATCGGCTTGCCCGTCACCGCCATTGCCGCCTCCTTGAGCGCTTCGGTGTGGGTCGGGTGGGCGTGGCAGGTGAGCGCGATGTCCTCGCTCGACGCGCCGAACTCCATCGCCAGCGCGGCCTCGGCGATCATCGTGCCCGCGACCGCGCCGATGATGTGGACGCCGAGCACGCGGTCGGTAGCCGCGTCCGCCAGCACCTTCACCAGCCCGTCGGTGTCGCGATTGGCCTTGGCGCGGCTGTTGGCGCTGAAGGGGAATTTGCCGACCTTGTAGGCGATGCCCGCGGCCTTCAGCTCCTCCTCGGTGCGGCCGACGGTGCCGACCTCGGGGTGGGTATAGACGACCGCCGGGATGACGGCGTGGTTCACCTGGCCGTTCAGCCCGGCGATGTTGTCGGCGCAGGCGACGCCTTCGTCCTCGGCCTTGTGCGCGAGCATCGGACCGGGGACGACATCGCCGATCGCCCACAGGCCGGGGACCGTGGTCGAGAAATCGTCGTTCACCATGATCCGCCCGCGGTCGAGCGTCAGGCCGGTCGCCTCGATGTTCAGGCCGTCGGTGTTGGGGCGTCGGCCGGTCGACAGCAGCACAATATCGGCGGCGATCTCCTCGCGCGGACCCCCGGCGGTCGGTTCGACGACGACGATCGCCCCCGCGCCTTCGCGCCGCGCTTCGACGACCTTCATGCCCGTCCGCAGTTCCATCCCCTGCTTCTGCAGGATGCGCGCGAAGGCCTTGCCGATCTCGGCGTCCATCGCCGGCACGATCTGGGGCGCGTATTCGATGACGGTGACCTGGGAGCCAAGTCGCCGCCAGACCGACCCCATCTCGAGCCCGATGTAGCCGCCGCCGATGACGACGAGGTGCTTCGGGATTGCGGGCAGCGCTAGCGCCTCGGTCGACGTGACGATCACCTCGCCGTCGGGCGTCACGCCGGGCAGACTTGCGACCTCCGATCCGGTAGCGATGACGAAGTTCTTCGCGGTGATCGTCCGCTCGCCGACCTTGATGGACTTCGCGTCGATGAACGAGGCGACACCGTGGATCCCCTCGACCTTGTTCTTCTTGAACAGGAACTCGACGCCGCCGGTCAGCTCGGTAACCGCCTTGTCCTTCTCGGCCATCAGGGTGGGCAGGTCGATTGCGACGTCGCCGAACGTGATGCCGAACTTGGCGAGATGCCCGGCCTTGGCTTCCTCGTAATACTCGGTGGCGTGGAGAAGCGACTTGGACGGGATGCAGCCGACGTTGAGGCAGGTGCCGCCATAGCGCGAGTGCTTCTCGACGCACGCGACCTTCAGGCCGTTCTGCGCCGCGCGGATGGCGGCGACATAGCCCCCGGGGCCGGAGCCGATCACTACCACGTCGAAGTCGAAGTCAGCCATTCAAGCGACCTTTCGAATACTGGAATAAAATCCGGGCCAGCCCTTCGGCTCCGGAAAGGTCGATACGAAAGCTTCAGCGGAACAGCCCTCCAGCCGTCGGAAGTTGTCCCAGAAGGCTAGCATAACGTCCTCACCGGGCCCCATACGCCAACCCATTGAAGATCGATCGTACCCCGGGGCAGCTAAGCCAGGGGGGCAGTAATTCCGTCACGTCCCTACAAATCGATCAGCAGGCGTGCCGGGTCCTCGATCGCTTCCTTGACCCGCACGAGGAACGTCACCGCCTCGCGGCCGTCGACGAGGCGGTGGTCGTAGCTGAGCGCGAGGTACATCATCGGGCGGATGACGATCTGGCCGTCGCGGACCACCGCGCGCTCCTCGATGCGGTGCATCCCCAACACGCCCGACTGCGGCGGGTTGAGGATCGGCGTCGACATCAGGCTGCCGAAGACGCCGCCATTGGTGATGGTGAAGGTGCCGCCCTGCATATCGGCAAGGGTCAGTTGCCCCGCCGACGCCCGCTTGCCGAAGTCGCCGATGGCCTTTTCGGTCGCGGCGAAGCTGAGCTTGTCGGCGTTCTTCAGCACCGGCACGACGAGGCCGCCGGGCGACGACACCGCGATGCCGAGATCTGCGTAGTCGCGGTAGACGATCTCATCGCCCTCGATCGCGCCGTTGACGGCGGGCACGTCGCGCAGCGCCAGCACGACGGCTTTCGCGAAAAATGACATAAAGCCAAGGCGGACCCCGTGCTTCTTCTCGAACAGGTCCTTGTAGCGTATCCGCGCTGCCATCACGGCGGTCATATCGACGTCGTTGAACGTCGTCAGCATCGCTGCAGTGTTCTGCGCTTCCTTGAGGCGGCGCGCGATGGTCTGGCGCAGGCGCGTCATCCGCACCCGCTCCTCGCGGCGCTCGGCGGTCGTAGGCGCGGCGGCGGGCGTAGCAGCGGCAGACGCACCGAGCGTCTTCGCAGTCCCGGCTTCGATGGCCGCAAGCACATCGCCCTTGGTCAGCCGCGCGTCGAGGCCGGTGCCGGTGATCGAGGCGGGGTCGAGGTTATAGTCGCCAAGCAATTTGCGGACGGCGGGAGCGATGGCGTCGGGGGAGGCGTGTGCGGCTTCGGCAGGTGCGGCGGCGGGTTTCAGCGCGGCAGACGGCAGGTCGGCAGGCTTGGCCGGTTCGGCTGGCTGGGCGGCACCCGCTGGCGCGGCGGCGGCTTCTACCGGCTTCGCGGGCGGCGCGGCTTCGGTGGCCTTGACGGGCGCCGGCTCGCGGACCACCGCCGGCGTCGGCGCGGCGGCCTGCGCCGGGGCACCTGCACCGCTCTCGATCAGCGCGATGCGTGCACCAACCGCGACCGTGTCGCCGACCTTGACGAGTTGCTCGCCCATCGTGCCCGCGACAGGAGACGGCACTTCGACCGCCACCTTGTCGGTTTCGAGGGAGACGATCGGCTCGTCCGCTGCAACCTTGTCGCCGGGCTGCTTCAGCCACTCGCCGACAGTCGCCTCGGTGATCGATTCGCCGAGCGCGGGGATGATGACTTCGGTGGCCATAAAATTATCCTGCGTTCTGCGTTGACTTGAGGCCGCCGCGGATTGCCGCGGTGACTTCGGCGCGGCTCGCGCCCAGCGCCTCGGCGATCAGCTTGGCCTGTTCGGCGTTGTGGCGCTTCATCAGCCCCGTCGCGGTGGCGGCGGCGGCGGCGCGTCCGGCATAATCGGGTCGCTTGCCGAGCGCCGCCTCGATCAGCGGCGCGACGAAGCTCCAAGCGCCTGCATTGGCGGGCTCCTCCTGACACCACACGACCTCGTCGAGGTTCGAAAAGCGTCTGGCATAGTCGGCGATGACATCGCTCGGGAACGGATAGAGCTGCTCGATGCGCAGCAGATACACGTCGGTGCGCGCCGCCTTTTCGCGCGCCTCGAGCAGGTCGTAATAGATCTTGCCCGAACACATCACGAGGCGGCGCACGTCGCCGTCGGCGATGCCGCCGATGTCGTCGAGGCAGCGGTGGAAGCTCGTGCCCGCGTCCATGTCGGCGAGCGTCGACACCGCGCGCTTGTGGCGGAGCAGCGACTTCGGCGTCATCATGATCAGCGGTTTACGGAAATCGCGCAGCAGCTGCCGTCGCAGGACGTGGAAATAGTTCGACGGCGTCGTCGCGTTGACGACCTGAATATTGTCCTCGGCGCAGAGTTGCAGGAAGCGTTCGAGCCGTGCCGAGCTGTGCTCGGGTCCCTGCCCCTCGTAACCGTGTGGCAGCAGCATGACGAGGCCGTTGGCACGCAGCCACTTCGCCTCGCCGCTGACGATGAACTGGTCGATGATCGTCTGCGCACCGTTGACGAAGTCGCCGAACTGGCCCTCCCACAGCACCAATGTCTTGGGATCGGTCAGCGCATAGCCGTATTCGAAACCGAGCACGCCGAACTCGCTGAGCGGCGAGTCGAGCACTTCGAACCCCGGCGCGACCGACTTCAGCGGCACGTACTTGCTGCCATCGTCCTGGTTGACCCATACCGAATGGCGCTGGCTGAACGTACCGCGTCCCGAATCCTGCCCCGACAAGCGGACGCCGTAGCCGTCCTTGAGCAACGTCCCGAAGGCCAGCGCCTCGGCGGTCGCCCAGTCGATCCCCTCGCCCGCGTCGAGCGTCGTCGCCTTGGCTTCGAGGATGCGGCCCAGCGTTTTGTGGATCGCGAAGGCGGGGGGTACGCTGGTCAGCGCCTTGCCGACCGCGCGCAACTCACCCGCCGCGACCCCGGTGATCGCGGCGCGCCGCCCGGTGACCTCTTCCTTGGGCTTGCCGAGGCCCGACCAGCGACCCTCGAACCAGTCGGCCTTGTTCGCCTTGTAGCCCGCTGCCGCCTCGAAATCGCCCTCCAGCCGCGCGACGAACTGGTCGATGTTGGCCTGGAGCCACGTATCGTCGATGACGCCTTCCTTCAGCAGCCGCGCGGCATAGATTTCGCTGACCGGTGGGTGGGTGGCGATGGCGCGGTACATCAGCGGCTGGGTGAAGCTCGGCTCGTCGCTCTCGTTGTGTCCGAAACGCCGGTAGCACCACATGTCGATGACGACATCGCGCTTGAAACGCTGACGAAATTCGGTGGCGACCTTGGTCGCGAAGGTTACCGCCTCGGGGTCGTCGCCGTTGACGTGGAAGATCGGCGCCTGGACGATCTTGGCGACGTCGCTCGGGTACGGCGACGAGCGCGCGAACTGGGGCGAGGTCGTGAAGCCGACCTGATTATTGACGACATAATGGATCGTGCCGCCGGTATTGTAGCCGGTCAGGCCCGAAAAGCCGAAGCACTCGGCGACAATGCCCTGCCCCGCGAACGCCGCGTCGCCGTGCATCAGCACCGGCAGCACCTGCTCGCGCGCCTCGTCCTCGCGCACCGTCTGGATGGCGCGGACCTTGCCGAGCACGACGGGGTCGACGGCCTCGAGGTGCGACGGGTTGGGGGTCAGCGACAGATGGACCTTGTTGCCGTCGAACTCGCGGTCGGTCGAGGTGCCGAGGTGATATTTGACGTCGCCCGATCCGCCGACATCGTCGGGGTTCGCCGAACCGCCGCCGAACTCGTGGAAGATCACGCGAAACGGCTTCTGCATGACGTTGCCGAGCATGTTGAGACGGCCGCGGTGCGGCATGCCGAAGACGATTTCGCGAATACCGTTCTGGCCGCCGATCTTGATGATCGATTCCATCGCGGGGATCATCGACTCGCCGCCGTCGAGGCCGAAGCGCTTGGTGCCGACATATTTGCGACCGAGGAACTTCTCGAATTGCTCGGCCTCGACGAGCTTGTTGAGGATCGCCTTCTTGCCGAGCTCGGAGAACTGGATCTCCTTGTCACGGCCCTCGATGCGGTCCTGGATGAAGCGCCGCTCCTCGACGTCGTTGATGTGCATGTATTCGACGCCAACGTTGCCGCAATAATTGGCGCGCAGTATCGTCACCAGCTCGCGGATCGTCGCGGTCGCCATACCGAGCGCGCTGCCGATGTGGATCGGGCGGTCGAGGTCGTCATCGCCGAAACCGTGATATTCCGGCGTCAGGTCGGCGGGCAGGTCGCGCTTGAGCAGCCCGAGCGGGTCGAGGTTGGCGGCGAGATGCCCGCGCACGCGGTAGGTGCGAATCAGCATCAGCGCGGCGATCGAGTCCTGCGTCGCGCGCGCGATGGCATCGGCGTCGGCAGGGGCGACGGCGGCAGCAGTGGCGGTCGCGGGCGTCGCGCCTTTCGCAGCCTTGGGCGGTAGCAGGATGCCCGCCGCATCGAGCGCCAGCGTCAGCTCGTCGGCGGGCGCAAGCGGCCAGTCGGC
>JBBQVB010000108.1:0-8751 GCA_038211965.1 Sphingomonadales bacterium | reverse complement strand
CGCGCTGGCGAACATCAGCGCGGCAGTCGTGCTGGCGTTCTCGGGTCAGGTCGCGTGGATGTCGGCGCTGATCCTCGGTGCGGGCGCGATGCTGGGCGGCTATGGCGGCGCGCAACTGCTCAAGCGCCTGCCCGCGCAGGTGATCAGGGTGGGCGTCGTCGCGATCGGCGCTGCGCTGACGATCGGGCTTTTCCTCCGCGGCTGACCGGCCTATCGCCACGCACATGCGCCGCTACATTAACTTCCCGCGCGTCGAGGGCGAGGCGAGCCGCCAGGCGCATGCCGACCTGCCGCCGGGCACCTATGAGCGCGAGATGTCGAAGGAGGGCTTCTTCGGCCCCGCCGCGTTCTTCTACCACCGCCACCCGCCAACCGGCTGGAGCGACTTCGACGGGCCGCTCAGCCCCCGCGCCTTCGATCTGGTAAAGCTCGATGATGCCCCCACCAGCCCGTGGGCAGCGCCCGTCATCGCGTCGAACCGCGCGGTCGAGCTGCGCTTCTGGCGGCTGGCGCAGGCGATGCCTGCCCTCGCGCGCAACGGCGACGGCGACCAGCTGCTGTTCATCCATGCAGGGAGCGGCGAATTCTTCTGCGATTTCGGGCATCTGACGCTGGCGACGGGGGACTATGTCGTCATCCCGCGCGGCACGATGTGGCGTATCGAACCGAGCACGCCGATGGCGCTGCTTATGGTCGAGGCGTCGGGCTCGTCCTACACGCTGCCCGACCGCGGGCTGCTCGGGCCGCACGCGATCTTCGACCCCGCGATGCTCGACACCCCGCGCATCGACGACCAATTCCGCGCGCAACAGGGCGAAGGGGCAACCGTCGTCGAGGTCAAGAAGCGCGGGCGAATCAGCCGCATGACCTATAATTTCAACCCCCTCGACGCGATCGGCTGGCACGGCGAGCTGTCGGTGGCGCGGTTGAACGTCAAGGATATCCGCCCCGTCGCGGCGCACCGCTACCATCTGCCGCCGAGCGCGCACACGACCTTCGTCGCCGACCGCTTCGTCGTCTGCACCTTTGCGCCGCGCCCGTTCGAGACCGATCCGCAAGCGATCAAGGTGCCGTTCTTCCACAACAATGACGATTACGACGAGATCCTGTTCTACCACGCTGGGGACTTCTTCAGCCGCGACAATATCCATCCGGGCATGCTGACGCTGCACCCGTCGGGTTTCACCCACGGCCCGCATCCAAAAGCCCTCACGAGAATGTTCGAGCAGCCCAAGGCGATGACCGACGAATATGCCGTGATGATCGACACGCGCGATCCGCTCGATGTCGGCGATGCGATGGGCGGGGTCGAGTGGACGGGTTACAAGGATAGCTGGAAGACACCGACATGAAGCTGGCGAGCCTGATCGGCGGCCGTGACGGCAACCTCGTCGTCGTTTCGCGCGACCTGACGCGCTGCGCCGCGGTCCCCGGCATTGCCGCGCTGCAAGCCGCGCTCGACGACTGGGGGACGTGCGAACCCCGCCTGCGCGCCGCCTTCGATGCCCTGGAAGCCGACCCGGCGAGCGGCGCACCCTTCGACGAGGCGGCCGCACACAGCCCCCTTCCCCGCGCCCACCACTGGGTCGACGGCTCGGCGTACGTCAATCACGTCGAACTCGTCCGCAAGGCGCGCGGCGCAGAGATGCCCGCGAGCTTCTGGACCGACCCGCTGGTCTATCAGGGCGGCTCCGACGACTTCACCCCGCCGCGCGGCGACATCGTCGTCCCCGACGAAGCGTTCGGCATCGACTTCGAGGCCGAGGTCGCGGTGGTCACCGGCGACGTGCCGATGGGAACGACCGAGGCCGAGGCCAGCGCACACATCCGGCTGGTGATGCTCGTCAACGACGTCAGCCTGCGCAACCTCATCCCCGGCGAACTCGGCAAGGGCTTCGGTTTCTACCAGTCGAAGCCCTCGACGGCGTTTTCGCCCGTCGCAGTGACCCCCGACGAACTCGGCGCGGCATGGACGGGCGCGAAGCTTCACCTGCCGCTCGCCGTTGCGCTCAACGGGCAGGCGTTCGGCCACCCCGACGCCGGGGTCGATATGACCTTCTCGTTCGCGCGCCTGATCGCGCACGTCACGCGCACCCGCCGTCTCGGCGCGGGCAGCATCGTCGGCTCGGGGACGGTGTCGAACAAGGACGGCGGTGGCCCCGGTCGACCGGTCGCCGACGGCGGCGTCGGCTATGCCTGCCTCGCCGAACTGCGGACCATCGAGACCATCGCCCACGGTGCGCCCGCCACGCCGTTCATGCGCTTCGGCGACCGCGTGCGGATCGAGATGCTGGGTGCGGACGGGGCGAGCATCTTCGGGGCCATCGACCAAAAAGTGGTGCCGCTATGATCGCCCCCGAGCTCGCCAATGACCGCGACCGCGTCCTCTACGATTACTGGCGGTCGTCGGCGGCCTACCGCGTCCGCATCGCGCTGGCGGTCAAGGGGCTGGCCTACGAAACCAAGACGGTCGATCTCAGGACCGGCGCGCAAAGCGGCATCGGCTACACGATGCTCAACCCGCAGGGGCTGGTGCCCTTCCTGATCGACGGTGACACCGGCATCGCGCAGAGCCTCGCGATCATCGAATATCTCGAGGAGATGTACCCCGCGCCGCCGCTGCTGCCCGGCGATGCGGCGATGCGCGCCCGCATTCGGGGCGCGGCGCTGGGGATGATCGCCGACGCGCACCCGCTGATCAACCTGCGCGTCCGCAAATATCTCAGCCGCGAACTGGAGCACGACGAGGCGAAGATCGACGACTGGGGCCGCCACTGGGTCGAACTCGCGCTCGGGCCACTCGAGGAGCAGGCTGAGCGGGCGCAGGGGACGTACCTGTTCGGCGATACGGTGACGCTCGCCGACGTCTGCCTCGTGCCGCAGCTCTACGGCGCGCGGCGGTTGCAGGCCGACGTTGCGCGGTTCCCGGCGCTGGGGGCGATCGACAAACGGTTGAATGCGCTGCCCGCCTTTCAGGCGGCGCGGCCCGAGCGCCAGCCGGGGGCGGACGTTTGAGCTACCTGGATCGCCGCACCGGCACCGGCGCATTGCACAGGTCGACCCGCCCCGCGGGCCGCGCGAAAAACGGTTCGCGCCGGTTGGCGCGGGCCTCGACGTAGGCCGCAAACGACGGCGACGCGGTATCCATGACCTCGAAGCGCGGGCGCTCGGCGGCGGGGATATCGGCGGCGAGGCGCACGCGGGTGATCGGCGTGCGCTCCTGCGGCGTCTTGTAGAACCCCAGCGCCTCGGTGCCGCGCGGCAGGCTGGTCCAGCCGCTCATCCCCTCGACGACGCGGCCGACGAGGGTGATGTTGCGGTCGAGGTGGCGCGGCGCATGGCCCGACACGGCGTAGAGCTCGCTGCCGTCGCCGCTGTCGGGGGGCAGGTTACGCCCCGCGCCGACCATAGCATAGCAGTGCACCAGCCACTCGGCCCTGCCGTCGCTGCCGACGGGCCAGCCGCCCGACCATCCGGCGCGGTCGGCATAGGCGTCGGGGTAGGGCAGCGGCGTGATCTTGCCCGCAGGCCGCTCGTATTCGGGGGGCAGCGTGAGCGGCGTCGCGGCGGGCGACCCCGGCGGTGCGTCCTTCACTGCGAATTGCACAACGTAATTATCTTGCACGCGCACCACCGCGCCGTCGTCGAACCGTCGGGCGCGCACCAGCGTGCGGATGCTCGCCACATGGACCGGCGCGAAGCCGGAAGCGAGTTCGATGATCACCTGCCCGCGCGCCGAATCGACAACCAGCAGGTTTTCGGGCGCGACCGCGCGCCACGCCGATGGCGGCGCGTCACGGACGATGTCGGGGGCGGTGGGCGCGGCGGCGGCCAGGAGGAGGGCGGGGAGGATCATCGCGGGAGAGTGCGGCACGGCGGGCGGAGGCGCAACCGTTGCCCTTTCAAACTGTCCGGTTGACCCCGCCGCCGTCGAGCACCAGCCGCACCTTGATCGCCAGCGCATCGATCGAGAACGGCTTGGGCAGGAACGCCACGTCGGCGTCGAGCATGCCGTTGTGGACGACGGCGTTGCGCGTATAGCCGGTGGTGTACAGTACCTTGAGGCCGGGCCGCTGCGCCGTCGCCGCGTCGGCGAGTTCGCGCCCGGTCATCCCCGGCATGACGATATCGGTCAACAGCAGATCGACGCGTGGATTGGCGTCGAGACGCTCGAGCGCCTCGGTGCCGTCGGCGGCGTGAACGACGAGATAGCCGAGGTCGCGCAGCGCATCGGTGGTGACCAGCCGAACGCGCTCCTCGTCCTCGACGACGAGGATCGTCTCGCCCTCTGCGGCGCGCGGCAGTTCGGTGATCGCGACGCGCCTGGGCGCGACGACATCGGCCCCCGTCCAGCGCGGCAGGTACAACTTGACCGTCGTGCCCTTGCCGATCTCCGAATAGATTTTGACGTGGCCTCCCGATTGCTTGACGAAGCCATAGACTTGGCTGAGGCCGAGACCGGTACCCTTGCCGACGCTCTTGGTGGTGAAGAACGGGTCGAAGGCCCTGGCGATGACCTCCGGAGGCATGCCGCCGCCGGTATCGGTGACGCAGACCGCAACATACTGGCCCGGCGGCACGTCGGCATGGTCGGTGGCATAGGCGTCGTCGAGATGGGTGTTGGCAGTTTCGATGGTCAGCTTGCCCTTGCCGTCCATCGCGTCGCGCGCGTTGACCGCGAGGTTGACGATGGCGTTCTCGAGCTCGCTCGCGTCGGCGTAGGTGCGCCACAGCCCGCCCGCCAGCACCGTCTCGATCGCCACTCCCTCGCCGAGCGCGCGGCGTAGCAGCTCCGACACCGCACCGACGAAGGCATTGGGGTCGATCGGCTCGGGGACGAGCGCCTGCTGGCGCGAGAAGGCGAGCAGCTTGGCGGTCAGCCCGGCGGCACGTTTGGCGCCGTCCACCGCATTGTCGATGTATTTAAACACGCGACCCGTCGGATCGTCGAGGCGGCGCCGCGCGAGATCGAGGCTGCCGATGACGATCGCCAGCATGTTGTTGAAATCGTGCGCGATGCCGCCGGTCAGCTGCCCCACCGATTCGAGCTTCTGCATCTGACGCACCTGCTCTTCGGCTGCCGCCGAGCGCGCGATCTCGTCCTTCAGGCGCGCGTTCGACTTGGTGATTTCAGCGGTCCGCAGCGTGACCGCGACTTCGAGCACATCGCGCGCCCGCGCCGCCGCAATCGCCGCATCGCCCGCTCGCCGCGCCTCCAATGCCGCGCGGATCGAGACACCGCCCGTGATCCCGGCAACGACAAGCAGCATCAGCCCAAGGACCGACAGCGCGCGCGTCGCCGCCGCCGCTGCCGCATTGGCGTCGCGCAACCGATCGGTGCGGATCATCAGCAATCGCTGCTCCTCGCGCACGATTTCATCGATGGTAGAGCGCACCGCGCCGATACTGACCTCGCCCGCGCCGCTGCGCACCTGCGCGAGGACGGCGCTCAGCTTGCCCGCGTGCGCATCGGCGATGTTCGACTCCATCCGCGCCTGTTGGGTGGCGATCAGCGCCTCGAGACGGTCGAGCCGCGCCTGCTGCGCAGGGGTATCGCGGCTCAGCCGCCGCAGCCGCGCCGCCGCCCGCGGTACCTCGGCGAGCGCGGCGCGATAGGGTCCGAGGAAGGTCTCGTCACGCGAAATCAGGAAGCCGCGCATGCCGCGCTGGGTGTCGAACATTGCCGCGCGCAACTGCTCGGCGGTCAGCATGACCTGATAGGTGTGGAGTTGGCGTTCGCCCGCCGCATCGCGCGCCGCGCCCGCGCGCTGCGTGGCGAGGATCATCGAAATCAGCAGCATCGCGAAGCCGAGACCCGCCGCAACCGCGACCGCCCACAACAGCGGCGTGCGCCAGCGCCCGCCTCGCGCCGGTAGCTCAGCCCCGATCATCGTCTCGGCGTCGTGCATCGCATAAACGCTTACGAAATCACGGTCCGAAATGCTACCGTCGTTGCCGCTTTGACGCCTGTCGCGGGGCGCGGCACAGTCGCGTTGCGCCCCCAGACGAGTCGCCCTGCGATGATCGACTTCTACTATTGGCCGACGCCCAACGGTCACAAGGTGACGCTGCTGCTCGAGGAGGCGGGGTTCGCCTACCGCATCGTCCCCGTCGATATCACCAGCGGCGCGCAGCAGGCCCCGGCGTTTCTCGCACTGTCACCCAACGGCCGCATGCCCGCGATCGTCGACCACGACCCCGAGGACGGCGGCGAACCGCTCAGCGTGTTCGAATCGGGCGCGATCCTGCTGTACCTGGCGCGCAAAGCGCATAAATTCGCGGGCGATAGCCTGCGCGAGCGCGTCGCGGTCAAGGAGTGGCTGTTCTGGCAGGTCGGCGGGCTGGGGCCAATGGCGGGGCAAGCGGGGCACTTCGTGCGCTTCGCCCCCGAGCAGCTACCCTATGCGATCAAGCGCTACACCGACGAGACGCGCCGTCTGCTGGGCGTCCTCGACCGGCGCCTCGCCGACCACGTGTACTTGGCAGGCGAAAACTACACCGTCGCCGATATGGCGAGCTATCCATGGGCGCTGGCGACCGTCGCGTCGGGCATGGGCGACGGGCTGGTGCACCTGGCGCGCTGGCTCGAGGACATCAAGGCACGCCCCGCGACGATCCGCGCCTATGCCTGTGCCGCCGAAGCGCAACCGGCGTCGCCCGCGCCCGCCGCGCCCGCCGCCTGAGCATGGCGACCGCGCCCTTCCCCGGCTATTCGAGCGCGACGCTCGACGACGCGCTCGTCGACCCCACGTGCGTTGCCGACGAGAGCATTCACGAGATCTTCGCACGGCTCCGCCGCGACGATCCCGTCCACTGGACGCAGCCCGCCGGGTTCCGCCCGTTCTGGGCGATTACCCGCCACGCCGATATCGTCGCGGTGAGCAAGGCCAACGACCGCTTCACCAGCCGCCAGCGCACCTATCTCGCGCCCGCCGAGGTCGAGGACTGGACGCTGGCGACGAGCGGCGACACGCATCTTTTCCGCACCTTGGTCGATCTCGACGACCCGCAGCATATGGCGCTGCGCAAGCTGACGCACAGCTGGTTCCTGCCGCAGAACCTCAAGACGCTCGAAGCGACCATCGCCGGCATCGCCAGGGAGCATGTCGGTCATATGGCGGCGCTCGGCGGCGAATGCGACTTCGTCACCGAGGTCGCGCTGATGTACCCGCTGCGCGTCATCATGCGCATCCTCGGACTGCCACCCGAGGACGAGCCGCGGATGTTGCGGATGACGCAGGAGATCTTCGGCCCCGCCGATCCCGACGTGGTGGCGCGTTCGGCATCGCTGACCGCGGGCGCGGGGCTGAGCGTCGGCACCGGCGACCCGCAGGTCGATCTGTTCAAGCTGGTGCAGGAATATTACGCCTATTTCGCCGCCGTCTCCGCCGACCGGCGCGCGCAGCCGCGCGACGATGTCTCGACGGTGATCGCCAACGGACTGATCGACGGTCAGCCTATCGGCGAGCGCGAGGCGTTGAGCTATTACGTCATCATCGCCACGGCGGGCCACGACACCACCAGTTCGACGACGGCGGGCGGTCTGCTCCAGTTGATCCGCAACCCCGATCAGCTTGCGAAGCTCAAGGCCGACATGACGTTGCTGCCGAGTGCCGTCGACGAGATGATTCGCTGGGTGACGCCGGTCAAGCATTTCATGCGGACGGCGGCGGAGGACTGCATCCTCGGCGGCAAGCACATCAAGGCGGGCGACAGCCTGTGCCTGTACTATTGGTCGGGCAACCGCGACGAGGCGGCGTTCGGCGACCCCCAGGGCTTCCGCGTCGACCGTTCGCCCAACCCGCAGATCGCCTTCGGCCATGGCGTCCACCTCTGCCTCGGGCTGCATCTCGCGCGGCTCGAAATCAAGGCGCTGTTCGCCGAGCTCCTGCCGCGCCTCGACGAGATCGCGCTGGCGGGCGAGCCGAAGAACAGTCTGGCGAACTTCGTCAGCGGGCTGAAGACACTGCCGGTGACGTACCGAATGCGTTAGTCCTTTCTCTGAAATGTTCCACGTGGAACATTTTGTCATCGGCGTCGCGTGCGCTAGGACGCGCTGATGCGCAACGATACCCGCCGCCGCTCGCTCGCCACCTACCCCTGGACCATCGACCTCCAGACGCGCTTCGGCGACATGGACCCCAACCGCCACCTCAACAATGTCGCGATGGCGCGACTGTACGAGGAGGCGCGGGTGCGCTTCAACTGGGGCGTACGCGCCGATCATTCGCTGCCGCGCGCGCGCTTCCTCGTCGGGCATGTCGCGATCGACTATCTCGGCGAGGGGTCGTACCCGGAGCCGGTGACCGTCGGCTACGGCATCGCGTCGTTCGGCAACACGAGCTTTCGTGCCGCGATGGGGATGTTCCAGGGGGGTGCGTGCATCGGCCTGTGCGACACGGTGATGGTGCATCGCGGCGACGCCGGGCCCGCGCCGCTGCCTGCCGACCTGCGCGCGGTGCTTGAGGATTGGGTGCTGCGTCCCTAGATGGCGGCGGCAATCATCCGGAGACCTTTGTGACCGATACCCCGACCACGCTGACCCTGACCCTCGATGGCGGCGACGTGACGATCAAGCTGCGGCCCGACCTCGCGCCGGGCCACGTCGCGCGCATCGCCGAGCTGGCGGGGCAGGGTTTCTATGACGGCGTGGTCTTTCACCGCGTCATCCCCGGCTTCATGGCGCAGGGCGGCGATCCGAGCGGCACCGGCAGCGGCGGCTCGAAGCTGCCCAACCTCACGGCCGAATTC
>JBBQVB010000107.1:0-8796 GCA_038211965.1 Sphingomonadales bacterium | reverse complement strand
CCCCGTCATGCTCGGCGCGAGCCGCAAGGCGCTGATCGGCACGCTAGCCGGTGCGAGTGTCGATGACCGCCTGCCCGGCAGCCTCGCGCTCGCGCTGCACGGCGCGGTTAAGGGGTGTGCTTGGGTGCGGGTGCACGATGTCGCGGCGACGGTGCAGGCGCTGCGAGTGTGGGGGGCCTTGAGGTAAGGCCGAAAGCTGTAGCCGTTTTCGCCGACGTGCTATTGAGAGCGAATGATTAAGCACGGTGGCTTCAATCATCCTTCCAAATGGTTCGTCGAAGGACGCGGGAAGTCCTGGTTTCCCGCATCTTGGGAAGGCTGGGCAATTTACCTTGCGCTTCTAAGCTTGCCCTTTCTGGCCATACTGCTTGGAATTGGCAGCTAGCCCCCCGCCCCTAGCGTCACCCCGCCACGCTGGCGCTCTCGCGCCCCGCCCCCTACCTCTCCCCGCATGGCAGACACCAACTCCCTCACCGGCCGGCTCTCCCGCTATGCCCGCGTCGGCGGCACCGGCCTCGGCCTCGCAGCGCAGATGGGCGCGGCGCGGCTGTTCGGGGGCAGCCACGACAAGGCCGCAGGGGCGGCGCAGCTGCGGGCGGCGCTTGGCGGGCTCAAGGGCCCGGTGATGAAGATCGCGCAGATCATCGCGACGATCCCCGACGCGGTGCCGCCCGAATACGCCGCCGAACTCGCGCAGCTTCAGTCGAATGCCCCGGCGATGGGCTGGCCGTTCGTGCGGCGGCGGATGAAAAGCGAACTCGGCCCCGACTGGGAGGGCAAGTACGCAAGCTTCGAGCACGACGCCGCGGCAGCCGCGTCGCTCGGGCAGGTCCACCGCGCCACGAGCCACGACGGGCGACGTCTGGCGGCCAAGTTGCAGTATCCCGATATGGCGAGCGCGGTCGAAGCCGATCTCGGCCAGCTCGACCTGATGTTCTCGCTCTACGCGCGCTTCGACAAGTCGATCGACACCGGGCAGATCCACGGCGAACTCGCCGACCGGCTGCGCGAGGAACTCGACTACGAGCGCGAGGCGAAGCACCTCGCGCTGTATCGCGACATGCTCAGCGGCGAACCGGCGGCACGCCTCCCCGAAGTGCTTCCCGAGCTGTCGACGCGTCGCCTGTTGACCATGACGTGGCTCGACGGCCGCCCGCTGCTCGACTTCAAAGGCGAGACGCAGGCGACGCGCGACCGCATCGCCGAAAACCTGTTTCGCGCGTGGTATCTGCCGCTCCACCATTTCGGTGTCATCCACGGCGACCCGCACCTCGGCAACTATACCGTGCGCGACGATCTGGGCATCAACCTGCTCGATTTCGGCTGCATCCGCGTGTTTCCGCCGCGCTTCATCGGCGGCGTCGTCGACCTATACCGAGCCCTGCAATCGGGCGACGAGGACCTCGCGGTCGACGCCTTCGAGCGCTGGGGCTTTACGGGACTCAGCCGCGAGATCATCGACACGCTGCTGATCTGGGCAAAGTTTCTCTACGGCCCGCTGCTCGACGACCGCGCGCGTGTCATCGACGCCAGCGGTAACCCCGCGACCTATGGGCGCGAGACCGCAGCGAAGGTCCACGGTCGCCTCCGCGAACTCGGCACGGTGACGGTGCCGCGCGAATTCGTCTTCATGGACCGCGCCGCGATCGGGTTGGGCGGCGTGTTCATGCACCTCAAGGCCGAGCTCAACTGGTACGCGCTGTTCAACGCGATGATCGAGGGGTTCGACGAAAATGTCATGGCGGAGAAACAGGCGGCGGCGCTGGCACGCGCAGGACTCTAGCCGTCCCTACCCGCGCAGCCTGAACGGTGCGGGCGCAAAGGGCTTCCCCCGCCGCCCGACTTTGCTATGAAGCCTGCGGGTCAACGTAACGACAGGTGGTGCATGGCAGACAACAGCAGCGAGGTCGGGACGGACGGCGCGGCGCACGAACATGCGGCGACCTACGCGCGCTTCATGGCAGCGATGAAATGGGGTGTCGTCGCGGTCGCGGTGCTGCTCATCGTCCTTGCCGTCCTGCTCGTTCGCTGAGCCTGAGAGGATGACCATGCGGATTGCGGTGCTGCGCGAGACGGCCGATGCCGAGGCGCGCGTTGCCGCCACCCCCGAGACCGTCAAGAAGCTGATCGCGCTCGGTGCGACCGTCGCCGTCGAGGCGGGCGCCGGCGCGGGCGCCAACATCGCCGATGCGTTCTACAGCGAGGCCGGGGCGACCGTCGGGGACCGCGCGGGCACGATTGCCGACGCCGACCTGATCGTCGGTGTGCAGGGACCTGCCGCCGCCGACCTGCCGGGCATCAAGTCCGGTGCGACGCTCGCCGCGATCCTGTCGCCGTTCGCCGACCGCGCGCGCATCGACGGCTATGCGGCCGCGGGCATCGAGGCGCTGGCGATGGAGCTGATGCCGCGCATCACGCGCGCGCAGTCGATGGACGTGTTGTCGAGCCAGTCGAACCTCAGCGGCTACAAGGCCGTGATCGACGCCGCCGAAGCCTATGGCCGCGCCTTCCCGATGATGATGACGGCGGCGGGCACGATCAGCGCGGCGCGCGCCTTCGTCATGGGGGTGGGCGTCGCCGGGCTGCAGGCGATCGCCACCGCGCGGCGGTTGGGCGCGCTGGTCAGCGCCACCGACGTGCGCGCCGCGACCAAGGAGCAGATCGAAAGTCTCGGCGCGAAGGCGATCTTCGTCGAGGCGGTCAAGGGCATCGAGGGCGAGGGCACCGGCGGCTATGCCACCGAAATGTCCGACGAGTACAAGGCGGCGCAGGCGGCGCTGGTGTCATCGCACATCGCGAAGCAGGACATCGTGGTCACCACCGCGCTGATCCCCGGCCGCCCGGCACCGCGCCTCGTCTCCGATGCACAGATCGCGACGATGCGCCCCGGCTCGGTGATCGTCGACCTCGCGGTCGAAAGCGGCGGCAACGTCGAAGGCTCGGTCGCAGGCGAGATCGTCTCCGTCCACGGCGTCAAGATCATCGGCCACCGCAACGTGCCCTCGCGCCTCGCCGCGGACGCGAGCGCGCTGTATTCGCGCAACGTCTACAACCTGATTGCGGCGTTCTGGGACAAGGACGCGGGGCGCGTCGTGTGGACGGCGGACGACGAGATCGTCAAGGGCGTGACCCTGACCCGCGGCGGCGCGGTGGTGCATGAGCGGTTGCTTGCGGCGTGAAGATCCGCAGAGTCATTTTCGCAGCAGTGGTGGCATCGGGCGCGGCACCAGTTGCTGCGGCGGCGGGGAGCAGCCAACCGGGCTACGTCACCGACGCGGCGTTTCCTGTTGCTTTCGATATGTACTGGCGCGCCCGACTGGTCGGGGCGGCGGCCGGCTCGCGCGCCTGTGCGCTGCCCAACAAGGCGTACGACGATCCCAAGTCGCCTTACCGCCCGGTCAACGAGCGACTGGATCGTGCCGAGGCGAAGTTCGAAGCGCGTTTTCCCGGCGCGCTGAACACCGTTGCCCGACCTTATCAGATGCCGCCGCCGCAGTCGCTTTGCGACGATGCAAAGGCGGCGTGGGAGGCTATCTTCGCCTTTGAGACTGCAGTGGTGGGCCTGGAAAATCTTTTGGACTTTCCCGGACGACCGAAATGAGCCTTACGTCTGTCATTGCCGGCTGGCTCGAGGCTGCCGCCGAGACTGCCGCACGGCGCCGCCACCCCGCCGCGTCGCGGCCCGAGGAGCGACCATGGACCACCTGATCCCCCAACTCTCGATCTTCGTGCTGGCGTGCTTCGTCGGCTACTACGTCGTCTGGAGTGTCACGCCCGCGCTTCACACCCCGCTCATGGCGGTCACCAACGCCATTTCGAGCGTCATCGTTGTCGGCGCGCTGATTGCCGCGTCCGCTGCCGCCGGGGGGAGCGAGACCTCGAAGTGGCTCGGGCTGCTCGCCGTCGTGCTGGCATCGGTCAATATCTTCGGCGGCTTCGCCGTGACGCAGCGGATGCTCGGCATGTACAAGAAAAAGGACCGCGCGGCGGTGAAGGGCAAGTGATGCACGACGCAATCGCCACCACCCCCGCGTGGGTCGCGCTCGCCTACCTCGTCGCGGGGGTGCTGTTCATCCTCGCGCTGCGCGGCTTGAGTAGCCCCGAGACGTCGCAGCAGGGCAACCGCTACGGCATGATCGGCATGGGCATCGCCGTTGCCACGACACTTTACACCCACAACGTCGGACTGCCGCTGATCGTCGGCGCAGTCGCCATTGGGGGCGGCATCGGCTGGTACATCGCGCGCGCGATCAAGATGACTGCGATGCCCGAGCTTGTCGCGGGGTTCCACAGCCTCGTCGGCATGGCCGCCGTGCTCGTCGGCGTCGCGGCCTATCTCAATCCCGCCGCCTTCGGCATCCTCGACGCCGCGACGGGCGATATCGCCACCGCAAGCCGCGTCGAACTGGGCTTGGGCGTCGCCATCGGTGCGATTACCTTCTCAGGGTCGGTCATCGCCTTCCTCAAGTTGTCGGGGCGCATGTCCGGGGCACCGATCCAGCTGCCCGGCCGCCACGTCATCAATCTCGCCATCCTGGCGGCGATCCTGATCCTGATCGGCTATTTCGTCACCGACAGCGCGACATGGGTGTTCGCGACGATCGTCGTGCTGAGCTTCGCCATCGGCTTCCTGCTGATCATCCCGATCGGCGGGGCGGACATGCCCGTCGTCATCTCGATGCTCAACAGCTACTCGGGCTGGGCGGCAGCGGCGATGGGCTTCACGCTGCAGAACACGGCGATGATCGTGACGGGCGCACTGGTCGGCTCGTCAGGCGCGATCCTCAGCTACATCATGTGCCAGGCGATGAACCGCAGCTTCATCAGCGTCATCGCAGGCGGCTTCGGCGGCGGCGACGCTGCGGCAGGGGCGAAAGGTGCTGCGGTCGAACGGCCGTGGAAGCGCGGCAGCGCCGAGGATGCCGCGTTCATCATGAAGAACGCCGAGAGCGTCATCATTGTGCCGGGCTATGGCATGGCGGTCAGCCAGGCGCAGCACGCTCTGCGCGAGATGGGCGACCTGCTCAAGAAGGACGGCGTCAGCGTCAAATACGCGATCCACCCCGTTGCCGGGCGCATGCCCGGCCACATGAACGTCCTTCTGGCGGAAGCCAACGTCCCCTATGACGAGGTCTTCGAGCTTGAGGACATCAACGGCGAGTTCGCGCAGGCCGACGTGGCGTTCGTCATCGGCGCGAACGACGTCACTAACCCGGCGGCGAAGACCGACAAGACCTCGCCGATCTACGGCATGCCGGTGCTCGACGTCGAGCGCGCCAAGACCGTGCTGTTCGTCAAGCGCTCGATGGGAGGCGTCGGCTATGCCGGTGTCGACAACGATGTGTTCTACATGGACAACACGATGATGCTGCTCGCCGACGCCAAAAAGATGGTCGAGACGATCAACAAGTCGCTGGGATAAGGATGTAAAGATGCGCAAGCCGGTCGCTGTCGCCCTGCTGGCCACGCTCGCCGCTTGTAGCCACAGCAAGACCACCTCGCTCGGCAAGCTGCGCGACGCGCCGCCCGCCGTGACCGCGACGGTCCAGTTGCTCGGCCCCAACCGCGAGTTTCGCGGTAGCGTGCGGCTTGAACAGCGCACCGCGGGCACACACATCGCCGCTGCAGTCGAAGGGGTCGCACCGGGCAGCTACGCCATCCACCTGCACGCCGTCGGTCGCTGCGACGCTCCCGATTTCAAATCGGCAGGGCCGCATTTCAATCCGGGCATGAAGCAGCACGGTCGCGACAACCCGATGGGTGCGCATCTCGGCGACCTGCCCAATGTCAGCGTCGGTGCGGATGGCAAGGGTGCGCTCGAGACCGAGATCGCGGGCCTGACGCTGACCGGCGGCGCGGCCCCGCTGCTCGACGCCGACGGTGCGGCAGTCGTGCTCCACGCCGGGGCGGACGACTACCGGACCGATCCGTCGGGCAACAGCGGCGACCGCATCGCCTGCGGATCGATCGGCCCGCGCTAGCCACTCTCCACGCCAAACTTGACGCAAACCCGCGCCGTCCGTATCTGCGGCGCTCGCGCGTGGCGGTCGTAGCTCAATTGGTTAGAGCGCCGGTTTGTGGTACCGGAGGTTGCGGGTTCAATCCCCGTCGATCGCCCCAGCGGCGTCTCGCCGCTCGCGTCAGGGGACGCGCCGCGCGCTGATCAGCTTGACCGGCTGCGCGATCATCTGCCCCTTCATCGCACCCTGCCCTGCAGTTGCCGAGACCGGCGCGGCGAGGATCGCGCGAACGCTGTCCATGCCCTCGACGACATGGCCGAACACCGCATAGCCGGGGTCGGTCGGTGACGCGTCGAGCGCCGAGAGATTCCCGACGATGATGAAGAAATCGCCCGCCGCGGTGCCCGGCGCGGCGCGCGCCATCGAGATCGTGCCGTCGGTGTGCGACAGACCGGTGGCGCTGGTCGGTTCGTGCGCAACGGGCTTGAGCGCACGCTTGGGGTCGCCGCTCGTGCCCCCCTGGATGAGGCCCGTGCCGGGCGCGCCTTTGAGGTTGAGCGCGCGGTAGAAATTGGTGCCGTCGAGGCGCTTCTGATCGACGTAGCGCAGGAAATTGGCTGCGGTGAGCGGCGCATGGACGGTGTCGACCTCGATCACGATCCGCCCTGACCCCGTGGTCAGCGCGACGCGCGGCAGCGCGGGGGCGGGTGCCGTGGCGGGCGCGGTCTGCGCAGTCGCCACGCTCCCGACAAGCAACAACGCGAGGACGGCAAGACGCTGGATCATTGCCGCAGGATAGCGCGTTTCAGCGCATACACCACAGCCCCTTCCAGACTCGCTCGGGTTAGATTATTGCGCGCGGCTGTTCTTTCGTTGCGAGACCCCCGATGCTCTTCGATGCCCCCGATTTCGACGCCCATGAGGGCGTGCATTTCGCCACCGACACTGCGACCGGGCTGCAGGCGATCATCGCGATCCATTCGACGCACCTTGGGCCGGCGGCGGGGGGATGTCGCTGGTGGACCTATCTCGACGACGCTGCCGCGCTCACCGATGCGCTGCGCCTGTCACGCGGCATGAGCTACAAGAACGCCATGGCGGGCCTTCCGATGGGCGGCGGCAAGGGGGTAATTCTCAAGGGCGCGCCAAAGACCGAGGCATTTCTCGAAGCCTTCGGCGCCGCCATCGAAGGGCTCAACGGCCGCTATGTAACCGCCGAGGATGTCGGCATGTCGGATGCGGATATGACCGTCATCGCGCGGGCGACGCGCCATGTCTCGGGGCTGCCGGTGGCGGGCGGACAGGCGGGCGGCAATCCCGGGCCTTCGACGGCCGAAGGTGTATTCGTCGGCATGCGCGCCGCCGTGCGCCACAAGCTCGGCAGGAACGACTTTCAGGGCGTCCACGTCGCCGTCCAGGGGCTGGGCAGCGTCGGCGCGGCGCTGGCGGGCAAACTCGCCGCGGCGGGCGCGCGATTGACGGTCGCCGACCTCGATTCCGCGCGTGCGGCGCGGGTGGCGGCAGCGACCGGGGCGACGGCCATCGCCAACGACGAGATCATGACCGTCGGTGCCGATGTGTTCAGCCCCAATGCGCTCGGCGCGATCCTGACCGAATCCAGCATCGCCGCGCTCGATGTCGCTGTCGTCGCGGGGGCGGCGAACAACCAGCTCGCGACCCCCGACGACGGCGCCCGTATCGCGGCGCGCGGCATCCTCTACGCCCCTGACTATGTCATCAACGCCGGCGGCATCATCAATGTCGTCGCCGAATATCTCGGGAACGGCGACGCGGCGTCGGTCGCTGCGCAGATCGCGCGCATCGAAGGCCGGCTGGCGGACATCTTCGCCGAAGCCGACGCCAGCGGTCGCGCCACCGATGCCGTCGCCGATGGGATGGCGCGCCGGCTGATCGGGCGGGGCTGATTGTAACGCGGCCGAGGTTCCCCACATTCGATCTCCTGCCCGACCGAAGGACCGCGATGCCCGCAACCGCCGCCCGTTTCGACCTGACCGCGCCGCCGCTGACGCGTGACCCCGCCGCCGTGCGTCGCCGTATCGAGGGCCTGGAGTTCCTGCTCGAACGTGCGGTGACGATTCCCGGCCTCGGCGCAAAGATCGGTCTCGACGGCATCGTCGGGCTGATCCCTGTCGTCGGCGATGTCGTCACCGGCGCGATGGGGCTCTATCTCGTCTGGGAAGCACGCAATCTGGGGGCATCGCGGTGGCTGCAGGCGCGAATGCTCGGCAACGTCGCCTTCGATACCGCCATGGGCCTCGTGCCGGTTGCGGGGGACGTGCTCGACTTCGTGTTCAAGTCGAACTCCAAGAACCTGCGGCTGCTCAAGCGTCACCTCGACCGCCACCACCCCGCGACCAGCTTGATCGAAGCGCGCGCCTCAACCCGGTAGCAGCAGGCTGGCATCGCCGTAGCTGTAGAAGCGGTAGCCGGTCGAAACGGCGTGAGCGTACGCTGTCTGCATCCGCTCGAGACCCATCAGCGCGCTGACCAGCATGAACAGCGTCGACTTCGGCAGGTGAAAGTTGGTCACGAGGCCGTCGATGGCGCGGAAACGATAGCCCGGGACGATGAAGATCGACGTATCGCCGGTCCAGGCGCCCGCTCCCGCCGCCGCCGCGCTCTCGAGCAGGCGCAGCGAGGTCGTGCCGACGGCGATCACCCGCCCGCCGCGCGCGCGGACCGTTGCCAGCCGTGCGGCGGTCGCAGCGTCGAGACTGCCCCACTCGGCGTGCATCCGGTGGTCGTCGGTATCTTCGGCCTTGACCGGGAGAAACGTCCCTGCGCCGACGTGCAGCGTCACCGTCTCGCGCGCGAT
>JBBQVB010000106.1:0-8896 GCA_038211965.1 Sphingomonadales bacterium | reverse complement strand
TTCGTTGTTGATCACGAACACCTTGATCGGCAGCCGGTATTGCGTCGCGGTGCCGAGTTCCTGAATGTTCATCTGGATCGACGCCTCGCCGGCGATGTCGATGACGAGCGCGCCCGGGTTGCCGAGCTGCGCGCCGATCGCGGCGGGGAGGCCGTAGCCCATCGTGCCGAGGCCGCCGCTGGTCAGCCACTTGTTCGGCGCGTCGAAGCCGAAATGTTGGGCCGCCCACATCTGGTGCTGGCCGACCTCGGTGGTGACGATCGGCTTGAGGTGATGCGTCGCCGCCCAAAGCCGCTTGATCGCATGCTGGGGCAGGATGTCGGCGCCCGTCTGCGTGAAACCGAAGCTGTCGCGCGCGCGCCAGCCTTCGATCCGCGCCCACCATGCCGACAGGTCGGCGGCGCGGTGGCCGCGCGCCTTCCAGACCTTGAGCATGTCCTCGAGGACGTGGCCCGCGTCGCCGATGATCGCGAGGTCGACGTGCACGGTCTTGTTGATCGACGAGCGGTCGATATCGACGTGGATCTTCCTTGACCCCGGCGAAAAGGCGTCGAGGCGGCCCGTCACGCGGTCGTCGAAGCGCGCGCCGATGCAGACCATCAGGTCGCAGCCGTGCATCGCCATATTGGCCTGATAGCTGCCGTGCATCCCGAGCATGCCCAGGAACTGCGGGTGCGCGTCGGGCATCGTCCCCAGCCCCATCAGCGTCGAGGTGACCGGCGCGCCGCTCAACCGCGCGAGTTCGCGCAGCAGCGTCGACGCACCCGGCCCGGCGTTGACGATGCCGCCGCCGGTATAGAGGATCGGGCGCTCGGCGGCCGCAAGCATCTCGACCGCCGCCTCGATTGCGGCGAGGTCGCCCTTGACCTGCGGCTGGTAAGTCTTGTGCTTGATGACGCCGGGCTTGGTGTAGGCAGCGCGCGCGACCTGGACGTCCTTGGGGATGTCGACGACCACGGGGCCGGGCCGTCCGGCGGTGGCGATGTGAAACGCCTCGTGGATGACGTCCCCGAGCTTGGCGGTGTCCTTGACGAGGTAGTTGTGCTTCGAACAATGGCGCGTGATGCCGACGGTGTCGCATTCCTGGAAGGCGTCGGTGCCGATCAAATGGGTCGGGACCTGGCCGGTCAGCACGACGATGGGGATCGAGTCCATCAGCGCGTCGGCGATGCCGGTGACGGCGTTGGTCGCGCCGGGGCCGCTGGTGACGAGGACGACGCCGGGCTTGCCCGTCGAGCGCGCATAACCTTCGGCGGCGTGCACTGCGCCCGCCTCGTGGCGGACGAGGATGTGGCGGATGCGCGTCTGGCCGTGCAGCGCGTCGTAGATCGGCAGCACCGCGCCGCCGGGGTAGCCGAAAACGGTGTCGACGCCGAGATCGCTCAGCGCCTGAACGACGATCTCGGCTCCGGTGAGAGTGGCAGGCATTGCGCGTAACTCGTTGCGACCAGTTTTGCTGCAACTGCGCTACGGCATCAAAATTGCTAGGTCAAGCCGGTTTTGAGCAATTAACTTACGCCAGCTCTTCCAGCTTCTGGCTGCGGAACGCTAGTCCCGCAATGCCGAACCCGAGAAGCATCTCGAGCCAGACAGCCGGTTCGGGAACATGACCGACATAATCGGGGATGAAGGTCACCGACCGCGCATAGGTGCCGAGGTGGACCTCGTTGGTCTGGTTGAACATGCGCGCCACAACCGAGCCTTCGATAACGTTGGCGGTCAGCGAAGCTTCAGGTGCGAGGACCGAGCCCTGAAACTGGCGCTGCAGGTCGAGGGTCGCCGCGTCGGTGAAGTTCCAGATTACCTGCTGGTTGTTGGCGCGCGCATTGCCGAGGAAGTTTGCCGCGAGCGTGTAGACGCCGCTATGGGCAGCGTGGATCGCGGCGTTCGAATTGCGGATGTTGATGATCACCGGCAGCGTCGTCGAGCCGAGGTTGTACGCGATCTGCTGGGCGTTGAAGATCGACTCGTCGACGTTGAACACCGCAAAGCCTGCGCCGTTGTCGACGGCGTTGAAAGTCGCGGTCTGGAAACCGCCGCTCCACACGAGCGTGCTGGGGTTCGATGCGATCGTCAGCCCACCGAGCGCCGACGACAGCGCGCGGACATCGGCCTGAATCTGCGCGGTTTCGACGTCGACGCTGCTGACCACCGGCGCGGCTGGGGCAGTCGGGGCGGGATTGCCGCCGCTGAAGGCGTAGCTCTGGTTGAACGATCCGCCATTGGCGTTGCCGGTGATCGTGCCGTGGGCATAGACCGTCGTGCCGTTGGTCGCGTTGACGTTGCTGACATTGCCGCCGACCTTTACGAGGTCGTTGCTGCCGAAGTTGCCGCCGCCGATGCTGCCGACGACGTCGAGCGTCATGTTCGAGACATTGACGTTGCCCAGGCTGCCGCCGATCCGCGCGACGCCACCGCCGGTCTGCAGGGTCGCGACGTTGCCGGTGACGTTGAGGTGGACGTTGTTGCCGCCCTGCGCGGTCGCGACGTTGCCCCCGACGTTGACGAAGTTGTTGTCACGGAAATCGATGTTGTTGACGATGCTGCCGACGACATTGACCGTCGAGCCGTTCGACAGGCCGAGCGCGGTCAGCGTGCCGCCGACATTGACGACCGCATTGGTGTTGTGGAGGTCGAAGCCCTGCGCGTTGCCGACGACCGTCGCCCCGTAACTGCCGAGGTTGCCCGACCCGCCGTTGGAGCCGTTCGACAGGTTGATGTTGGCGCTGAGCGCGCCGCCGACGGTCAGCGTCGCGCGCCACGATACCGCCTCGCCCTGCTGGCTGTTGCCGAACCCGATCTGGGTCGAGTTGCCGCCGGTCAGATTGCCGCCGACATAGACCTTGCCTTCAGTCTCGGCGCCGGCGACGTTCATGTGCTTGAGGACGAGGACGTTCAGGCCCTTGATCGTCGTCAGCCCGTTGCGCGCGTTCCCGACCGGCGGCGGCGAGAGCGCCAGTGCTGCTGTAGCGGTACCGGCGAGCGCCAGAACCAGAAGGATTTTCGTCACGCGCATCCAAGATTCTCCGGCCGAAGAAAAGCAACACCAAACGGTCCCTCCCCGTTCGTTAACTCTCTTGCAATGTTTGTGCCAAACCGAGTCAGTTCGATGGCAAACCGAAAAGGTTTCGGAAATGTAAAGATTGCCGACAGTTTTTGTTAACTATTTGCGGCGCGACAGGCGGCGGGGGTATCGTCGACGATCTGCGGCGGGCGCAAAAAAGCCCCGCGCGGATCGCTCCGCGCGGGGCTGGTTCAGCGTCCGACGATCAGGCGGCGATGCGGCCCGGGGTGCGGCGACGCATCACGCCACCGACCATCGCGAAGCCGGTCAGCAGCAGCGCCCACGCAGCCGGCTCGGGAACCGCCTGCGTCGGCGTCGGCGGGATCAGCACGGTCGCCGTGTCGGTCGTCGCAAAGGCGAAGACGCGGTCGATGACGACATCCTTCGACGGGAAACCGTTCGAATTGAAAGCAAACGCGGTGTTGTAATAGCCCGCCAGCGTGATCTGCGCGACGCCCGAGGTGTAGAACCACGTCTGCCCGGTCGAGGCACCGGTAATCGCGGTCGAGGCGACGGGCACACCGATGATCGTCGCGTCGATGCTCGAATTGTTGACGTTCGCGAGGCCGTTGGCGGTCAGGTAATAGCTGAAGCCGAGGCGGTAGTTGCCGACCTGGAGCAGGGTGAGCTGCGAGATCGACTCGTTGCTCGAATAGTCGCCGACGAAATAGGCGCCCTGGCTGCCGACTGCATCGGGGCTTGCCGACGGCGCATTGTCGGGGCTGACCGACTCGCCATAGGCTCCGGTCGGGTAGCTGTTGGTGTTGTTGTAGCCGATGACGCTGGCGGCCTGATCGGCCCCGACGCCCGACGGCGTGTTGGTCAGCGTCCAGCCGGCGAAGCCGCCGGTGCCGGGCGCGGCGGCCTCGAAGCTGCCGTTGACGATGAGATTGGTGACCGCATTGGCCGGAACGGCGGCGAACGCGACGAGTGCCCCCGCAACAAGCGAAGTCCGAAACATGATTTTACCCTCTACGCAACTGGACGCAACAAACGACCGTCACCGCACAGCGCCGCAACGATCACAGGATTGGCATGCAATGCCCGTGCCAAGGCCGGGTCGCCAAGCCGACCAACGACTTGGCGGCTACCGGTCGTCGCCGTGTGTAATATATTCCGACACCTCATCGGCATTCGCGCGGTCGTCGGGCGCGCCGGTGATCCGTCGCCAGTGCGGCTGCTGGTTGCGCCACCACGTCGCCTGGCGCTTGGCGTAGTGGCGCGTGTCCGACAGCAACCGCGCGCCGGCCTCGGCGAGGCTGGCGTCGCCCGCCAGATAGGTCGCCAGCGGCGGCACCCCGATGGTGCGCAGCACCGGGCGGTCGGCGGGCAGGCCGCGCGCGAGTAGCGTCGCCACCTCGTCGAGCACGCCGCTGCCCAACATCGCTTCGACGCGCACCGCGCAGCGTGCGTGCACCTTGTCGCGGTCGCGGGTCACGACGACGGCACGGACGCAGTGCGTCGCCGACAGCCCGACCGCGCCGACCGACTGCCACCCCGCCAGCGTCCGGCCTGTCGCGCGCACGACTTCGAGGGCGCGCAGCGTGCGCTGCCGGTCGGCGGGATGCAGGCGCGCTGCGGCGGCGGCGTCCTCGATCTCCAGCGCCGCGCGCGCGGCGGTGGGGTCGAGCGCGCGCACCGCCGCACGCACCCCCGCGTGGATCTCGGGAACGTCGGCAATGCCGTCGAGCAGCGCACGCAGGTACAGCCCGTTGCCACCGACGAGCAGCGGCAGGCGCCCGCTCGCGGTCGCGGCGTCGATCTCGCGCCGCGCCAGCGCCGCCCACGATGCCGCCGAGCCAGCCTCGGCACCGTCGAGCACGCCGTACAGCCGATGCGACACGCGCGCCCGGTCGGCAGCGGTCGGCTGCGCGCTGAGGATCGGCAGGTCGGCATAGAGTTGGCTGGCATCGGCGTTGACGATGACCGCGCCGAGACGCTCGGCGACCGCGAGCGCCAGCGCCGACTTGCCGGTCGCCGTCGCGCCCGCGATAACGCCGACGCGAGGGGCGTTCGACGCCGGAAGGGAAGGGTCGGCCATGCTCATCGCCACGCTGATCGGAGATGGCTTGTCGGCGGGCGACGCCGCGACGGCAAGCGATGCGTTGCGCGAGTGCGGCGGGGAGGTCGGTCGCGCACACTGGCTCGACGCGGGGGCGGCGGCGGACATCGGTTTTGCCGGGCTAGCGCAGGCCACCGCGCGCGCCGCGCTCGAAGGCGCGTTGCCGCAGCGTGACGTCGTCGTTCAGGACGCGCGCGCGCGCCGCCGGCGGCTGCTGATCGCCGACATGGATTCGACGATGATCGCGTGCGAGTGCATCGACGAACTCGCCGACTATGCCGGGCGGAAGGCCGAGGTCGCCGCCGTCACCGAGCGCGCGATGCGCGGCGAACTCGATTTCGTCGCGGCGCTCGACGCGCGCGTCGCTTTGCTGGCGGGCCTCGATGCGGTGTTGCTCGATCGCTGCCGTATCGAGCGGGTGCGCCTGACCCCGGGCGCGCGGACGCTGGTCGCGACAATGCGCGTGGCGGGCGCGCGGACGATCCTCGTGTCGGGCGGCTTCACTGCGTTCGCCGGGCCGGTGGGGGCGGAAATCGGTTTCGACCGCGTCGTCGCCAATCGCCTCGACATCGTCGGCGGGCGGCTGACCGGGACAGTGGCGCGGCCGGTTGTCGATGCCGCGACCAAGCATGCCGAACTCGTCGCGGCGGGCGTCCCGCTGGCGGCCTGCCTCGCGGTGGGCGACGGCGCGAACGACATCCCCATGCTCGAAGCGGCGGGGTTAGGAATTGCCTTTCACGCGAAGCCCAAGGCTGCAGCGGCGGCCGCCGCGCACATCCGCCACGGCGACCTTACCGCGCTGCTGTGGGCGCAGGGCTACAAACGGGACGAGTGGGCCGCCTGACGCCTGCGCCGCGCCAGCCCGCCAACCGCGCCGAAGCCGGTCAGCAGCATCGCCCAGGTCCCAGGCTCTGGCGCGGTCGACACACCGCCATTGCCGAAACCATCGTAGCCATGACTGCCGAAATCGCCGAGCCCGCTGCCGAGATCACCTGCCGCGCAGTCGTTCGAGACGAGGTTCGCGATCATCGTCAGTGCGCCGTGCAGCGCCAGTCCGCGGCCGCACAGGATGCGCGCGCCGTCGGCCAGCGTGATACTTTGATCGGCGATGACGTTGCCGACGAAGGTCGAGCCCGCGCCGAGCGTCGCCGAACTGCCGACCAGCCAGTAGATCGCGCTGTCGGCGCTGCCGTTGATCACGGTCAACTGCGACGCGGCGATGGTTGTCAGTGCAGTGCCGATCTGGAAGACGAACGGCTGGGCCTGATGGCCCGCGAAGTCGAGGATCAGCGCGCCGGTAAGCTCGGCGGCAGTGGCGAAGCGATAAACCCCGGGCGGCAGGCTGCCGAGCGATCCCAGATCGGTGCCCGAGAGATCGACGTCGAAGGCCAGTGCCGACAGGCTGTCGTAGGCGGACCCAGCGGCACCTTGTGCCGTCACCGCGACGACATCGTTGGCGTGCACGCCGCCATTGTGGGCGACCGTGTCGAGTCCGGTCATGGACACGCCGGGCGACACGCCCATGTCGCCCCTGACCGCGCTCGCGCCGCTATTGGTCACAGCCGCCGCACCGAGCAATGCGAAGTCCGCGGCCGCGCCGAGGCGCGTTGCACCGGTAACTGAGGTGGGAAAGGCAATCAGCAAGTAAATGCCGAAGGTTGCGCAACGATTCAGTGTGCCTGGCATGTTCTCTACCCCCGAAGGTTAAAACCTCTCTATCATTGCAAGAAATGATCGAACCCAAGTATCAGTTCCGTAGAAAAACGCAGCAAGGGAAGAATCTTCGTCATCGTTGTAAGCGGTGTGTAAGTACTGTTTAAGTAAAACTTACTGCTGTTATTCTTACTGTTTCATACGTATGAAGGTTACGTTGACGCCGGTCGACGGAGTGGTGGCTACACGAGGACTATCGAACCTTCCGGTGCGGTCAGTGTCACGAAGCGCGTGGGATTGCGCGCGCGCCTCCCGGGGCGGGCTGGCAATCACGGCACAATAGCGCGTCGTCGAAGCGCGCGGCATTCGCCCGACAATAGTCGATGACGCGTTGCGGCACGACCACCGCGCAGGCGGCGCAGATCGGCGGGGCAGGCGGGCGCGCCGCCGAAAGGGCGATGACGTTCGACGGTGGTGCTGCGACAGGGGGCGCGACAGGGGGCGCGACCTGGGCTGAGGTACGACGCACGGGAAAGCGGCGCGCCCAGTCGAAACTATGCGGGCGGTGCAACGCCGCAACCTTCCGGGCGACATCGTCGAGCGTCGCGGGTCCGACAAGCTTCGCCAGCTGGAACACGCCGACCGCGTCGAGCGAGCGCTTGATCGTCGCGTCGAGCTGGTCAGCCTTGATCACGCTGTCGAGACCGGTAACCGCGGCCTTCGGACGCGTCAGCCGGGCCTTCGGCGAGATCAGCACGAGGCTCCTCAGCACCGGACGGATGGTGAAGCCGAGGCGCGTCGGCAGACGGACGACCCCGGCATCGAGAAGGCGCTGCATGATCTTCAGGTGGCGCATGTTCTGTTCGATCGGCGACGGCATGCCGCGTGGTCGACCGCCGTGGAACGTCGTGAAGTCGCCGTAGGCGTCGATGCTCAAGCCTTCCGAGACGCTCTTGCTCTCGCAGATCCAGAATTCGAGTAGGCGGTTGATGAGCAGATGGTCATCTGCGCGACGTCGCCGTCGTGCTCGATCCGCAGATCGTGGAGCACCGCCCAGTCGCGGCTGCTGCCGTAGTGGAGCTTCATCAGGTGCGCGACGTCGCGTTCGTGACGCATTCCTGCGGCAAGATATCGGAGCTGGTCGCCGATCCGGTACTGGCGCTCCATGTCGTCGGGATCGAGGGCGAGAAGTCGTTCGAGCGTGCGAATATCGCGACGCGCGTCGTCAGCTTCCTTACAGATCATGTCGTCTCGCTACGCTAGCTGCGACCAACACACAGGCCGCAACCCTGCAATAACATGGGTTTGGTCAAGACTTAGTTGACGACGCCGCGCGTTCGGCGGATTCAGTCCGGTACCTCGAACTCGAGGATGACCGCATCGACCGCGAGGCTGTCGCCCGCCTTGACGCGGACCTCCTTGACCATCGCCGCCTTCTCGGCGCGCAGGATGTTCTCCATCTTCATCGCCTCGACCGTGGCGAGGGGCTGGCCGGGCTCGACCTTGTCGCCCGCGCGCACGTCGAGCTTCACCACCAGCCCCGGCATCGGGCAGAGCAGGAAGCGCGAGAGGTCGGGGACTATTTTGGGCAGCATGAACTTCGCCAGTGCCGCAGCGCGCGGCGTCAACACGCGCACGCCGTGGCTCGCGCCTGCCGTTGTTAGTCGGTAGCCTGTCGCCAGCGCATCGACCGCGACGACGACCTCGCGGCGGTCGACGCGGGCCCGGAAAAGAGGTTCCCCCGCACGCCAGTCGGTGGTCAGCATGTGCTCGATGCCGTCGATGTTCAGCGCGAAACCGCCGCCCGCGTCGCCGACCGAGACCGCATGGTCGGTGCCGCCGACCTGCACGACCCAGTCCTCGCCGAACGCTGCGCCGTGGCCGTTGAGCTGCCCGTCGATGAGCTGCGCACGCTCGGCGGCGGCGGCGTGGAGGACGGCGGCGCAGGCGATGACGGCGGTCAGCGTCGCGTCGCTGGCGGGATTGCCGTGGAACCCATCAGGATATTCCTCGGCGATGAACGCCGTCGTCACTGCTTCGCCAGCCTGAAAGCGCGGATGGCGCATCAGACTCGCCAGAAAATCGATATTATGGCTGATCCCGCGCACCAGATAGGC
>JBBQVB010000105.1:0-8907 GCA_038211965.1 Sphingomonadales bacterium | reverse complement strand
CTTGCGGCGACATCGAGCAGCTGCATCGACGCGCCCGCGAGCGGATAGCTGAGCAGCGCGGTGAAGCCGCCCAGCGACGACAGCGACGACAGCGACAGGACGCGGTCGGCTGGCGTAACGTGGATGGCATTATGGGTCGAGCGCACCCAGTGCAGCATGGTGCGCTCGCTGTGGACGATCAGCTTGGGCAGGCCGGTGCTGCCCGACGTGGTCAGGATGAACGCGGGCGCGTCGAGATCGGGCGGGATTGCCGGGAGCGGCGGCGCGGTGTCGGGCGCCATCAGCGCATCGACGACGACCACCGCCACGCCGGGCCAGTCGAGCGTCGCCGCGGCGGCCGCGTCGGTCAGAACTACCGCGATGCCGGCAGCACCGGCGATCTGGGCATTGCGCGCCGCCGGGTAGCTGGCATCGAGCATCACCGCGAGGCGGCGCGCGGCGAGACAGGCGAAGACCGAGGCGATATAGGCGGCCGTCGTCGGCAGCAGGATCGCGACCGGCCCGGCCCCCTGCGGCAGCGCCGCAGCGATCCGCGCGACGGCGGCGATCAACGCGGCGAAACTGGTCGAATCCGCCGCTTCGGCGATGGCGACCGCCTCCGGGCGGGCTGCGGCGACGGCGGCGAGGCGGGCGACGGCCGGGCCTATCGTTTCCGGTCCCGGCATCGGGTCGAAGGCGCGCCCGACTGGGCCGCGATGATCGGGGCCGAATTGCGGTGTCGCGATCCACGCCCGCCCCGAATGAGCCGTCAGTGCCATGCCGCCCTGCGAGCGACTTAATTACGCAGGCGTTGCGAAGTCGAGAAACTGCTGGTTCAGACCCTGAAGCGTTCGCCGACCGCGATCATCGCCAGGCACGCCTTGGCCGCCTCGCCGCCCTTGTCCTTTTCGGTGCGCCGCGCCCGTGCCCAGGCCTGCGCCTCGTCCTCGACGGTCAGGATACCGTTGCCGATCGCCAGACCGTCAAGGCTGAGCGCCATCAGGCCGCGCGCGCTTTCGCCCGCGACGATCTCGAAGTGATAGGTCTCGCCGCGGATGACGACGCCGACCGCGACGAAGCCGTCGTATGCGCCGCCTTCGCTGGCCCGCGCGATCGCCGCCGGGATCTCCAGCGCACCCGGCACGGTCAGCGTCTCGTGCGTCGCACCAGCCGCGTCGAGCGCATGGGTGACGCCATGCAGCAGCGCGTCGTTCAGGCCCTCGTAGAACCGCGCCTCGACGATCAGGATGTGGGGCATGGGGGTGACCTCTCATTCGTCATTCCGGCGAAGGCCGGAACCCAGTTTCGTCAAAGGCGGGCATTCGAGCTGTGCAAGCAACTGGGTTCCGGCCTTTGCCGGAATGACGGCTCTAGCAAGGAATCGCGCGCTCCTCGACGACGTTCAGGCCGTACCCCTGCAGCCCGACGAGGTTGCGGTGCGCGTTGGTCAGCAGCACCATGTCGCTGACCCCCAGGTCGACAAGGATCTGCGCGCCGATGCCATAGTCGCGGAGTTCGAACGGCTCGCCGGCGCGCTTGGCCTTCATCTGGCTGGAGATCGCGTCGGGGCGCGCGTCGCGGATGATGACGACGATGCCCGCACCGGCCTCGCCGATGATCTCCATCGCGCGCTGCAACTGTCCCGCGCGCCCGCCGACCTCGCCGAACAGGTCGGTGAACATGCTCATCGCGTGGACCCGCACCAAAGTCGGCTCGCCCGGCGTGACCCGGCCCTTCTGCAGGACCATGTGCTCGGCATATTCGGCCTTGTTGACATAGGTCTTGGCGGTCCACTGGCCGCCGTGGATGCTGTCGAGCGGCGCCTCGGCGATGCACTGAACGAGGTGGTCGTGGCGCAGGCGATAAGCGATCAGGTCGCGAATTGTGCCGATCTTGAGGCCGTGGACGGCGGCGAACTCGAGCAGGTCGGGCAGCCGCGCCATCTCGCCGTCGTCCTTCATGATCTCGCAGATCACGCCCGAAGGGTTGAGGCCCGCCAGCCGCGCGACGTCGACCGCGGCCTCGGTATGCCCGGCGCGGACCAGCACGCCGCCGTCGCGCGCCACCAGCGGGAAGACATGGCCGGGCGAGACGATATGGCTGGCGTCCTTGCCCGCGTCGATGGCGACCGCGATGGTGCGGGCGCGGTCGGCGGCGCTGATCCCGGTGGTGACGCCTTCCCGCGCCTCGATCGACACGGTGAAGGCGGTGGCGTGGCGGGTGCCGTTGTGCTGCGCCATCAGCGGCAGGCCGAGCGCCTTGACGCGCTCCGAGGCCAAGGTCAGGCAGATCAGGCCGCGGCCGTAGCGCGCCATGAAGTTGATCGCGTCCGGGGTCGCCATCTGCGCCGGGATGACCAGGTCACCCTCGTTCTCGCGGTCCTCGTCGTCGACCAGGATGAACATCCGGCCGTTGCGGGCCTCGTCGATGATCTCCTCAGGGCAGGCGATGGCGCGGCCCGGGCGTTTGCCTGCGAGGTAGTTCTCAAGCTTACGGAGCGTGTCGGCGGTCGGGTTCCAGTCCGGCTCGTCGAGGCTGCGCAGCGAGTTGGCGTGGAGTCCGGCGGCGCGGGCCAGGCCGGAACGGGTCGTCTCCCCTTCCGCGACAAGGCTGCGGACGCGGTCGATCAGGACGGTGCTCATAGCGAGACTCACGACATTGTTGTGTGATCGGAGCTATGCCGCTCACATCGTCGTGTCAACTCGTCTGCGCCATTACGTCTTTCATGCGCCCGAGGTAGCGCGCCAGCACATCGATCTCGATGTTTACCGATGCCCCCGGCTCGCGCAATTCCCCCAGCGTCGTCCACGCGGCGGTGTGCGGGATGATATTGACTCCGAACTCCACGCCGTCGCCGACATCGGCCAATGCGTTGACGGTCAGCGACACGCCGTCGATGGTGATCGACCCCTTGGGCGCGACATAGCCCGCGATGGCCCGTGGCGCGACGAAGGTCAGGCGCGTCGAGGCCCCCTCCCCCACCACGGAAACCAGACGTGCCACCGCGTCGACATGGCCGGTAACGATATGTCCGCCGAGCTCGTCGCCGACCTTCAGCGCGCGTTCGAGGTTGAGCCGCGTTCCCGCCGCCCAGCGGTCGGCGCTCTTCGACCGGGTTTCGCCCGAGACATCGACCGCGAACCAGTCGGGGCCCTTGTCGACCACGGTCAGGCAGACGCCGGAGCAGGCGATCGACGCCCCCAGTGCGACGCCCGCCAGGTCGTAGGCGGTGCGGATGCGAGCGCGCAGGTCGCCCTTGGCCTCGGTGTCGAGGACGATGCCGATGTCGGTGATGATGCCGGTGAACATGGCGCAGGGTTAGCGGGTGCGCTCGTACACCTCAAGCAGGTCGGCCCCGAGCGGCCGCGCCTCGCTGCGCTGCCAGCGGCCGTGCGAGGCGGCAAGATCGGTCAGTCTGACGTCGCCGATGCCGCGCCTGCCGCCCAACACGACCGGTGCGCGGTAGAGCAGCAGCCGGTCGACCCGGTCGGCGGCGAGCAGAGCGGTCGCGACACCTGCGCCGCCCTCGACCAGCACGTTCAGCACGCCCGGCATCGCATCGATCTCGGCGAAGTCGCGCAGCAACAGCGCACCCGCCAGCCGCCGGTCCGCCGGGATCGCCGCCAGCGAACGGCTCAGCACCGCGGCCTGCGGCGCGCGGTCCTCCAGCCCCGGCAGGCGCACATCCAGCGAAGGGTCATCGGCTTCCAGCGTACCGCGCCCGACGACGATCAGGTCCGCCCGCGCCCGTTCGAGGTGGCCGTGCGCGCGCGCCTCCGGCCCGGTAATCCACTGGCTGGAGCCGTCCGCCAGCGCGACGCAGCCATCGAGCGACAGCGCCAGCTTGAGCGTCACGAACGGTCGCCCGCGCTGCTGGCGGCTGAAGAACCCGGCTGCGGCGGCACGCGCCTCCGCTTCGCGGACCGGTGCCGTGACCTCGATGCCGGCTGCGCGCAGCCGCGCGATACCCTCGCCCGCCGTGCGCGGGTCGGGGTCCACGACCGCGACGACGACGCGCGCCACGCCCGCCGCGACCAGCGACCCCGAGCAGTTCGGCCCGCGTGGTGAATCGTGCGCGCAGGGTTCGAGCGTGACATAGGCCGTCGCCCCGCGTGCCGCCGCGCCAGCCTGCGCCAGCGCCACGGCTTCCGCGTGCGGCCGCCCGCCCGCCTGGGTATGGCCGCGCCCGGCGACGCGGCCATCCCTGACGATCACGCAGCCGACGCTCGGGTTGACCCCGGTCAGGCCGACGCCGCGCCCGGCCAGCGCCAGCGCCGCACCCATCCACCTGTCGTCTGCGTTCATCCGACCTGTGTAGGGCGTCAGCCTGCCAGGCGGAAGGTCACCGGGATCTCGCGTTCCGCCTCGACCGCGCGGCCGTCGCTGAGCGCCGGGACGAAGCGCCATTTCGCCAGCGCCTGCTTCAAGGCCGCCGCGTCGAGCCGCTCGAACCCGCTCGACCGCGCCACCACGGCGCGGACGACCCGCCCGTCGATGCCAACGACGACGCGGACGACCACCGTCCCTTCCTCCCCCATGCGCCGCGACGCGGGCGGATAGGGTGCCTCGAAATCGGTGCGGTAGCGCGGGTCGATGCTGGCGCTGCGGGTGAGGCCCGGTGGCGGCTTGACCGGCTCGACCACTGCATCGCCGCCGGTCGCCGTCCCGCCGGAGGGACCGGCGTCACCGGCGGATGGTTGCAGCACCGTCTTGTCGGTGGTCGGCGTGTCGTCGAACTCGATGATCGGCTTGACGACGTCGACCTTGAACTGCCGGTCGACGATCACCGGGTCGACCTCCTTCACCGCAAGCTTCGGCGAGTTGGGGATGTTCTTGGTCACGATCGGCGGCACCGGTTTTGGTGGCGCGACGGTGCGCAGGCCGATGACCGCGAGCGCGACGAGGCCGGCGTGTACAGCGATGGTGACGCCGAGACCGGCGGGGCTGCGCTGTGTCGAATATCCCGATGTTGCGAGTTGCATGACGACCCTCCCAGGTTCGAATCACGCGCCCTCGCCGGACTTCCGCCGTGTCGACGACGCGGCGGCCATCCTATCACAAATGACAGGGATTAATACGTCAGCCTAGTTGACCCGCTCGTGCGCCGGCGCGGCGAGATAGCGGTCGTATTCGGCCTGCGCCAGCTTGCGCTTGTCGGGCGGCAGCGAGGCGATGTAGGTGCGCGCCGCCGCCAGCTTGGCCGCCAGCGCCGCATCGGACTTGGCCCGCGCATCGAGCGCGTCCTTGCGGCTGCGGTTCGCCGCCCAGCTGTCGACATAGATGATCTTCGGCTCGGGCTTCTCGACGAGCGTCGTCGCCTGGATCCAGAACAGGCTGCCGATGCCAACCGTCGCCGCGACTGCCGCGCTGCCGACGATGATCTTGAACTTGCGTGCCTCGGCGGCATTCGGGTTGAGGTACGACATGAGCGCCTAGATAGGGCCCGCCGCGGCGCGCGCCAAGCGTCCCAGCGCCGCGTCGCGGCCGATCAGCGGCAACAGCGCCGCCATCTCCGGCCCGTGATCCAGCCCGGTCAGCGCCTGCCGCAGCGGCTGGAACAGCGCCCGCCCCTTGCGCCCGGTCGCGGCCTTCAGTGCGCCGGTCCACTCCGCCCAGACCGTGTCGGTCCAAGCCAGCGCCGCCAGCGCGGTGTGCGCCTCCGCAACGAACGCCCGGTCATCCTCGCCCACCGCAACCTCGGGGTCGCCCGCGATCACCGCCCACAGGTCCGCGGCATCCGCCACGGTCGACAGATTGCCGCGCACCGCCAGCCATGCCGCCTCGGTCATGCCGTTCGGCAGCCGGTCCCGCACCACTTCGAAATCCAGCAGGTGCACCGTGCGCGCATTGACCAGCTCGAGCTCATGCCCGTCGAACCGCGCCGTCGCCCGCCCGAAATGCGCGAGGTCGAAGCCCGGCACTAGGTCTTCGACCGTCGCCACCGCCTCGACCGGCTGGCTCGACCCGAGCCGCGCCAGCAGCGCCAGCACCGCCTGCGGCTCGATACCATCCGCGCGCCACTGGTCGACGCCGTCCGACCCCAGCCGCTTCGACAGCGCCGCGTCCGCGCCGGTCAGCAGCGCCAGGTGCGCCAGCCTCGGAGCCTTTGCCCCCAGCGCCTCGAACATCTGCAACTGCATGCCGGAATTGGTGACATGATCCTCGCCGCGCACGATCAGCGTAACGCCGAGGTCGATGTCGTCGACGACCGACAGCAGCATGTACAGCCACGTCCCGTCGGCGCGCCTGATGACGGGATCGCTGAGCGACGCAGGATCGACCCGGCACGCGCCGCGCACCGCGTCGTCCCAGGTGATCGCCGCGTCCGTCTCCAGCCTGAACCGCCAGTGCGGCGCGATGCCTTCCGCCGCATAGCGCGCATGGTCCGCCTCGGTCAGCGCCAGCGCGGCCCGGTCGTACACCGGCGGCTTGCCTGCCGCCGCCTGCACCTTGCGCTTGAGGTCGAGCTCGACCTGCGTCTCATAGGCCCGGTACGCCTTTCCCTGCGCCGCCAGCTGCGCCAGCGCCGCCTCGTACAGCACGCCCCGCTCCGACTGGCGCACCGTCAGGTCCGGGATCAGCCCGAGCCACGCCAGATCGTCATGGATCGCCGCGACGAACCGCTCCTCGCTCCGCGCCGCGTCGGTGTCGTCGATGCGCAGCACGAAGCGCCCGCCCGCTGCCTTCGCCGCCAGCCAGTTGATCAGCGCGGTGCGGACGTTGCCGGCATGGATGCGCCCGGTCGGCGAGGGGGCGAAGCGGGTGATCATCCCAGCGCGAGGCCAGCCAATACCCCCGCCGCCAGCAACGCCGCGCCGCCGACCCACAACCACGCCGCGCCGACAATCCGCGCCCGCACTCGCACCTCCGGCACCGCCTCGACCGGCATCACCGGCCCCGGCGGCGCCGCCCCCTCGACCGGCACCCGGTCGATCAGCTGGCGCAGCACCCGCGGCAGTTCGGCGAGCGCCCGGAAATTCCGTACCAGGCTGTCCGCCAGCCGCGCCTCCGGCCCCAGCTCGTCGCGCATCCAGCCCTTCACGAACGGAGCGGCGACTTCCCACATATTGACCTGCGGATCGAGGCCGATCGCGACGCCCTCGACCATCACCATCGTCTTCTGCAGCAGCAGCAAATGCGGCTGCACCGCCATGTCGAAGCTGCGCGTGATCCCGAACAATCCGTCGAGCAGCCCCGAAATCGAGATGTCGCGCGCCGCGAGGCCCCGCACCGGCTCCCCGACCGCGCGCAACGCCGTCGCGAACTCGCCGACGTCATGGTGCGCGGGAACATAGCCCGCCTCGAAGTGGATCTCGGCGACCCTGTGATAGTCGCCGGTGATCAGCCCGTAGAGGATCTCCGCCAGATAGACCCGCGCGCGCCGGTCGAGCCGCCCCATGATGCCAAAGTCGACGACTCCGATGCGGCCGTCGCGCAACACGAACAAATTGCCCTGGTGCATATCGGCGTGGAAGAACCCCTCGCCGATCGCCTGCCGCAGGAAGCTGTGCACAAGGGTCGAGGCAAGCGCGCTGCGGTCGAGCCCGAGCGCCGCCACCGCCACCGTGTCCGACATCTTGACCCCGTCGATCCAGTCGATGGTCAGCACTCGGCGCGTCGTTCGCGCCCAGTCGACCGCGGGGACGACGAACCCCGGCTCGGACTGCATCGACGCGGCGAGCTCGGACGCCGACGCCGCCTCGCGCCGGAAGTCTAGCTCGGCGAAGCTCCACGACTTGAAGCTGGCAATGACCGCACGCGGGCGCAGCCGCTCGGCCTCGCCGCCCGCACGCTCGACGCGGGCCGCTGCCCATTCGTAGGTGTCGATAGCGTCGGCGATGGCGCGCTCGATGCCGGGCCGCAGCACCTTGATCGCGACCGCGCGGCCGTCGGTGGTGATCCCGCGGTGGACCTGCGCGATCGATGCCGCGCCGACGGGCACCGGGTCGATACTCGCGAACACCCGCTGCCACGGGCCGCCGAACGCCTCGACCAGCACCGCCTCGATGCCAGCGAACGCCACCGGCGGCAGTGCGTCCTGAAGACGGGTGAGGTCGCGCGCCGCTTCGGCTCCGATCAGGTCGGGCCGCGTTGCCAGCGCCTGCCCCAGCTTGATCGCGGCGGGTCCGATCGCCTCGAACGCCTCCGCGTAGCGCGGCACGACCGGCGCAGCGGTGCCGAACCGCGCGAGCCGCGCCAGCCGCCGCAGCGTCGCCGGGGCGTTGGCATCGCCCTCGATACCGCGCAGCGCCCCGTGCCGCCCAAGGGTCCGGCCCCAGCGGGCCAGCCGCAGGACGTGGGTGAGCGAGGAGGTCACGCCGCCCTCCCCCCATTGGGGGGAGGGACAGGTCGCGTAGCGACCAGGGAGAGGGGCGGGAGGGGACGCATCGAACGGGCCGACGGACCGTAGACACCCCTCTCCCCGGGCCGCGCCAAACGGCGCGTCTCTCGCCCTCTCCCCTCCGGGGCGAGGGAGCCGGTCAAACCTTCCAGCCGCTGTGGATCGCCACCAGCCCGCCGAGGATCGGCCGCACCTTGACCTGCGCGAACCCGGCGCTCGCGATCATCGCGGCGAACTCCGGCATCGGCGGAAAACGCCGGATACTTTCGATCAGGTAGCGGTACGACGCCTCGTCCTTGGCGACATGCTTGCCGATCTGCGGCACCAGTCTCTCCGAATACTGGTCATAGACCTTGCCGAACCCCGGCCATTCGGTGGTCGAGAACTCGAGGCAGAAGAACCGCCCGCCGAACCGCAGCACCCGGTGCGCTTCCCTCAGCGCGGCGGGAATATCGGTGACGTTCCGGATGCCGAACGCGATCGTATAGGCGTCGTAGGATGCCGACGGCGCGGTCAGCACTTCCGCGTTCTGCTCCTGCCAGACGAGGCCGGTCAGCCCGCGCTTGGCGGCGCGCTCGATGCCGACC
>JBBQVB010000104.1:0-9157 GCA_038211965.1 Sphingomonadales bacterium | reverse complement strand
GATGTCCGGCCCGATATCGTCGGCGCGGACGAGGCCGGTCAGCTGGACCTGCTCCTCGCCGCGGTTGAGCGTGACGCGCTTGTCGCCGGCGACCGCGAGCACGCCGTTCGGCAGGATGCGGACGACGGTGACGCTGAACCGCGGCGAGGAGCAGGTCCAGCTGACCGGCCTCGTCCGCGTCACCGATATCGGGCCCGACAATAGCGTGCCGTCGTCGCGGGTGGCGGACGCGCGCATCCGCTATTCGGGGTCGGGCCAGATTGCGGACCAAACGCGCGAGGGCTGGCTGGCGCGGTTCTTTGCCAAGGTGTCGCCGCTGTGAAGGCTGGCCTCGTCCTCGCCCTCGTCCTCGCCGTCCCCGCGCACGCCGACCGCATCAAGGACATCGCGCACTTCGGCGGCGTCCGCGCCAACAGCTTGACGGGCTACGGCATCGTCGTCGGCCTGTCGGGGACCGGCGACGACAACCTCGAATACACCGTGCAGAGCATGCGCAGCGCCGCCGCACGGCTCGGCGTGACGCTGCCGCCGGGGGTCGCGCCGGGGCTCAAGAACGCCGCCGCGGTCATCGTCACCGCTGAACTCCCCGCTTTCGCCAAGCCCGGCCAGCGGATCGACGTCACGGTGGCGGCGCTCGGCAAGGCCAAGTCGCTGCGCGGCGGCACGCTGCTACTCAGCCCGCTCCAGGGCGCCGACGGCGAGGTGTACGCGCTGGCACAGGGCAATCTCGCGGTCGGGGGCTTCGGAGCGGAGGGACGCGACGGGTCGAAGCTGGTGGTCAACACGCCGTCGTCGGGACGCATCCCGAACGGCGCGAGCGTCGAGCGCGCCGTCGCCAACCCCTTCGGCAGCGGCGACGCGCTGACGCTCGATCTCAACGACGCCGATTTCACCACGGCGAAGGCCGTCGCCGCCGCGATTGCCACGACGGGCACGCCCGCAAGCGCGCTCGACGCAATGACGGTCAGCATCCCCGCCCCCGCCGACACGCCCTCGCGCATTGCCCTCGCCAGCCGGATCGAGCGTCTCGACGTCACGGTCGATCCGCCGCCCGCGCGGGTCATCGTCAACGCGCGCACGGGCACGGTGGTGATCGGCGCGGGCGTCCGCGTCCTGCCGACGGCGATTGCCCACGGCAATCTGACGGTGCGCGTCACTGAGACATTGACCGCCAGCCAGCCCGCGCCCGAATCCTATGGCAAGACCGTCGTCGTCCCCAAGTCGCAGGTCGATGCCAGCGAGGCCTCGGCGCGCATGGCGCTGTTCGCGCCGGGTGTCGCGCTGGCCGACATCGTCCGCGCGGTCAACGCGCTGGGTGCGGCACCGGGGGATCTCGTGGCGATCCTCGAGGCGCTCAAGGCGGCGGGCGCGCTGAGGGCCGAGCTGGTGGTGATATGAGCAGTTTGCCCCCCTCCCTAGTCAGGGAGGGGCCGGGGGTGGGTGCGAGCCTTCGCGAGCCCTCCTCCTTGCTTCTCCGCAATAAGGAAGAAGCTCGCGAAGTCGCGCGCACCCACCCCCGGCCCCTCCTTGAAGGAGGGAGGGGAGCAGAGAAAGTCGCCGCCGACTTCGAGGCCTTGTTCGTCACCCAGCTCCTCCACGCTGCGCATGCCGCGAAGCTCGCCGACGATCCGCTGGCGGGCGACGACACCAGCTTTCGCGATCTGCAGGATCGCACGCTCGCCGAGGCGCTGGTGCGCCAGTCGCCGCTCGGCGTCGCCAAACTGCTGGGGGCCAAGCGGTGACCGATCTGCTCGGCATCGGTGCGGCGGGGGTGCGAGCCTATCGCACGGCGCTCGGCGTCGTTGGCGACAATGTCGCGAACGCCGATTCGGCGGGCTATGTCCGCCGCACCGTGACCCTGCGCGCCGCGCCCAACGCCGGGGCGGGCAGCCCGCTGACGCGCGACGTCACCAACGGCAGCGGCGTCGACGCCGGGACAGCGACGCGGGCATACGACGCGCTGACCGCCAAGGCGGCGCGCAATGCGGGCAGCGATGTGGCGCGGTTGACCGCGCGCGGCGACTGGCTGACGCGGCTGCAGGGCGTGCTCGGCGGCGACGGCGCGCAGCTGAATGGTGCGCTCGGCAACTTCTGGGACGGGCTGCACGAGCTGTCGGCGACGCCGCTGTCGACCGCCGCGCGCGCCATCGCGCTCGACCGCGCCGATCAGGCGGCGACCGCCTTCCGCGATGCGGCAACCGGCCTGACGACCCTCGCGGGCGACCTTGCCGACACCACCGCGACGGCGACGCGCGAGGTCAACGCGCTGACGGGGGCACTGGCGCGCGTCAATGTCGAGCTGACGCGCGCGCAGGGGGGTGCCGCGAACGCCCTGCTCGACGAGCGCGACCGGCTGCTCGGCTCGCTGGGCACCTACCTGCGCGTCGGCGTCGTCGAGGGCCGCGGCGGGACGGTGACAGTGACGCTCGGCGACGGGCCGAACGCGCCCGCGCTGGTGCAGGGCGACACTGCGGTGCGCATCGGCGTCCGCGACGGCGCGAATGGTGCGGAGCTGGTGCTCGCCCCCGAGCACGAGGCGCGCAGCGTTCGCCTCCCCGCCAGCGGCAGCCTCGCGGGGCTGCTCGAGGCGGCGCGGGCTGTGGCGCGCGCATCCACCGATCTCGACGCCCTCGCGACGCGTTTCGGCGACGACGTCAACCGCGTCCAGGCACTCGGCGTCGATGCCAGTGGCGCCGACGGGCAGGCGCTGTTCGTCACGCGCACCCTTGCCGTCACGCCCGGTGCAGCGAATGCCGGCACTGCAACGGTCGAGGTTGCCATCGCCGACGCCGCGCCGCTCGATCCAGCGGGCTACACGCTGCGACGCGCCGCGGGCGCGTGGACCTTGGCGCGCGCCGACGCGTCCGGCGCGGTATCGGGCGCGGGGCCGCTGAGCCTCGACGGTGTCACCATGTCGGCGTCGTCGGGCGCACGCGACGGCGACGTGTTCGTGGCTGTAACGACGGGCGGCGCGGCGGGCCTCGCGCTGCGCCCGGTCGGCGCGACTGCGCTGGCGGTGTCGGCGCGCTGGCTCGGCAATGCGGCGGCGAGCAACGCGGGCACCGGGCGCTTGGCGCTGGCAACCGACCCTGCCGCGAGCGCGCTGCCCGCGTTGCCCGCCTACAGCGTCAGGATCACCGGCCCCGCGACCGCCGACATCGCCGATCCCGCTACGGGCACCGTGCTGGCCAGCGCCACGCTCGACGGGACGAGCATAACTGGGGCGGGGTTCGCGTTCACCATCGACGGCACGCCTGCGGCCGGCGACAATTTCCGCATCGCCCGCGCCGGAGTCTCGAGCGCCGATACCGGCAACCTCGGCGCGTTGCTCGCGCTGCGCGCCAGCGGCGGGGTCGAGGACGGGCTCGACGCGACCGTCGCAGGCATCGCCAGCCGCCTGTCGGAGACCACCCGCCTCGCCGACGCAGCGAGCGCGGTGCAGGCCGACGCGGCGCGCGCCAACGATGCGGTCGGCGGCGTCGACCTCGACCGCGAGGCCGCCGAGCTGTCGCGGCTGCAGGCGGCGTACAAGGCCAACGCCCAGGTCATCGCCGCGGCGCGCGAGCTGTTCGACGCGCTGCTGCAGGTGGCGCGGTGAGATGCAGATAAACACCCGTGCCGCGCACGACGCGCAGGTCGGTGGCATGGCCGCGCTCCAGCGCCGCATCGACACGCTGCAATCGCAGATCGCGACGGGCAAGCGCCTCGCGGCCCCGTCGGACGATCCCGTCGCGAGTGGCATCGCGACGCGGCTGCGGCGGACGCAGGCGAGCGGCGCGGCGGGCCTGCGTGTCGCCGATGCCGCCGCAAGCCGCCTCAATGCCGCCGATGCCGCGCTCGGCAGCGTCGCGACGCTGCTGATCCGCGCGCGCGAGCTTGCGCTGGCGGGGGCGAGCGCGACGCTCAACGCGGGCGACCGGGCGACACTGGCCTCTGAAGCGGCGGGGATCGGCGACCAACTGATGGCGTTCGCCAACACGCGCGCGCCCGACGGCACGCCGCTGTTCGGCGGCGTGCGCGGCACCGGCGATGCCTTTGCGCGCGATGCGGGCGGCAAGGTCGTGTGGGCTGGCAGCGGTGGCGCACCGACGGTCACGCTCGGCGGCAGCGTCGTCGCGAGCGGGATCGCCGGCCCCGATGCCTTCACGGGACCCGATGCCGATGCCTTTGCGCTCATCGACGACCTGCAAGCCGCGCTCGCCGCCCCCGACGCGACGCGTGCCGCCGACCTCGCCACGGTCCTCACCGGCCTCGACGCCGCGGTCTCGCGCACCGCCGACGCGCGCGCGCAGACGGGGCGACTGGGCGAGCGCCTCGACGCCGAAGCCGCGCGAATGAACGCCGACGACCTGCGCCTCGAGACCGACGCGGGCAAGCTCGAGGGCACCGACCTCGCCACCGCGATCGCGCAGCTCCAGCGCCTGACGACGGTGCTGCAGGCGGCGCAGGCGAGCTTCGTCAAGGTCGCCAGCCTCAGCCTGTGGGACCGCCTCTGACCGCCCGCCCCCTCAACCCCCGCGCGCCGCCGCCGTAACCCTGCCCGACGGCGCGGCACTGGGTTCGGGCACAGGCAGGGGGACCCGATGGTCTCGGTGATCGGTCTCATCGTGCTGTTCGTCATGGTGTTCGGTGGCTTTGCGTTGACCGGCGGCAACATCATGGTGGTGGTCGAGGCGCTCCCCCACGAGCTTTTGATCATCGCCGGTGCTGCCGCCGGCGCAACGCTGATTTCGACCGACATCGCGGGCATCAAGGCGATCGGCGGCGGCTTCGGGGCCATCGTCCGCGGCCCGCGCTACAAGCGCGCCGACTATAGCGCGGCGATCTATCTGACCGCGAAGCTGATGCGGATGCTCAAGGTCGACGGTGCCGTGGCGGTCGAGCCGCATATCGAGGACCCCAAGTCGAGCGCGGTGTTCGCCGACTACCCGCAATTCCTCAAGGACCCGGTGTTCCTCCACCTGCTCACCGACAGCCTGCGGCTGCTCGTCGTCTCGACCGGCGGCGTGTCGGCGCAGGCGGTCGAGGACGTCATCGACACCGCGATCGAGACGCACCATGTCGCGGCGCATCTGCCTGTCGAGCGGCTGACGACACTGTCCGACGCGCTGCCCGCGCTCGGCATCGTCGCGGCGGTGCTCGGGGTGGTCAAGACGATGGGGTCGATCGACAAGCCGCCGGCGATCCTCGGCGGCATGATCGGTTCGGCGCTGGTCGGCACCTTTCTCGGCGTCCTGCTCAGCGACGGCATCGTCGGGCCGTGCGCGGCGCGATTGAAGGCGGTGCTCGACGCCGACGGCGAGATCTATCAGGTCGTCCGCCGCGTCATCGTCGCCAGCCTGCGCGGCCAGCCGCAGCCGCTGGTCATCGAAGCGGCGCGCACCGCCATCGCGCCGGGCAATCAGCCGAGCTTTTCCGAAGTCTTCGACGGGCTGCGCGCGAAGTGAAACACGAACTCCCCACTCACTTCGAACCCGAGATCGTCTACCGCAAGGCCAAGCGCGGCAGCCACGCCGCGCATCACGGCGGCGCGTGGAAGATCGCCTATGCCGACTTCGTCACCGCGATGATGGCGTTCTTCCTGCTGCTGTGGATCATCGGCGCGACCAACGAGGACCAGCGCCGCGGCATTGCCGATTATTTCACCCCGACGGTCATCCAGATGAAGAATTCGGGCGGGTCGAACGGCCTGATGGGTGGGCGCTCGATCCAGTCGGTCGACGGCTTTGCGCCGCATGCCGCGGCCAGCGGGGCGCATCCGACGCCGCTCGCGGGGGGCGGCGGCGGCGGGCCGCTCGACGCGCGCACGGTGTCGCAGGACAAGGCCAGCGACAAGGGCAACAAGCGTCGCGCCGACGAGGAGCGCTTCGCCAAGGTCGAGCGGATCGTCAACGCGCGCCTCGCGGGCGACCCGACGCTCAAGGGGCTGAAAGGCCAGATCCGCTTCGTGCGCACCCGCGATGGCCTCCGCATCGACATCGTCGAGCGCGCCGACTTCTCGATGTTCGGGCTCGGCACCAGCGCCTTCACCGGCGACGCGGCGGCGCTGGTCCACACCGTCGCGCATGCCGTCGAGGGGGTGCCCAACGCGCTGACGGTGCGCGGTCACACCGACAGCGTCGCCTATTCGGCCGGGGACGCGAGCAACTGGACGCTGTCGACCGCGCGCGCCGATGCGACGCGGCGCGCGCTGCAGTCGTCGGGGGTCGAGCCGTCGCGCTTCCGCCGCATCGAGGGCGTTGCAGATACCGACCCGTTCAACCCCAAGGACCGCAACGACCCGCGCAACCGGCGGATCAGCGTGACCTTGCTGTATCGGCAGGCCGAATTACCGGCGGGCTGAAGCCTGAGGGATGAGGGTCTGCGCTGCGCCGCCGGTGCCACGGGCGACGATCGCCTGCGGGGCCGTGCCACCCTCGACCCACGCGACGAGCGGCCCCAGCCAGTCGATCTGCGTCGGCGACGCGCCGCCGGTGCAGTGGAGCATGCCGGGCACCATGTAGAGCCGGTAAAAGCTCGCGGCGTCACCCATCTTAGCGCCCACTGCCGCCGCGTAACGCAGGCTGTATTCGGGGGAAATCGCCGGGTCGTTCCAGCCGTGGTACTGGATCAGCTTGCCGCCGCGCGCCTTGAACGCGGAGAGGTCGGGCGAGGTCGCGTTGAGCAGCGGTGCCATGTCGCGCTCGCTCTTCGACAGATCGGCGGTGGTCAGGTCGTGCAGCGCGAAGTCGGGCGTCTGGCGAACGAAATAGGCGAAGTGATCGTGCGCGAAGCCGCTGGTGTCGCCCGCCGCACCGCCACCGACCCCCCAGCCCTCCCAGCCGTTCGCCCCCGCCGCCTCGGCTCCGGGCTTGAGGCCCGGCAGCGGCTTGCCCGTCGCCGGGTTGCGCATCCCCGCATAGACCATACGCACCGTCTTGAGTTCGCCCGGAGTCAGGCACTGGTCGTTCACCGCGCCCTTGCACGCCAGGACGCCGGGATCGAAGCGACACGCCGCCTGATCGGCGATCCAGCCCTGGCCGCTGCCGCACGCCTTGAGCGCGGCGGCCTGCAGCGCGGGCAGCTTGGCGGTGGGGATGCGGCGATCAGGGCTGGCCAGCGCCTTGCCGAGCAGCCCGCCGCTCGCCATCAGCGAGGTCCACGCATACGCCGGAGCGCCTGCGACGATGCCGTCGAAGTCGCCCGGGTTGCGCTGCGCCGTCATCAGGGCCTCGCGCCCGCCGTCGGAGCAGCCGAAGAAGTACGACTTGGGCGGGGCCTTGCCGGCGTAGGCGGTGAGGAGTGCCTTGGCGATGTCGGTCGTCGTCTTGACCGCGCGCGTGCCGAAATCGACGATCTTCTCGGGGTGGCCGAGCGCCCATTTGCCGTCGCGCCCGTCGGCCTGGTGGCCGTCGTCGGTGCCCGCGCTGGCGAAGCCGCCCGCGACGCCGAGGCCGAGCAGGCGATACGGCATCGACCCTGCGAAGCCGCCATTGCCGACCTGGAGGAAGCGCCCGTTCCACGCTGCCCCCTGCGGGATCCACAACTCGATCCGCACGTCGGAGTCGGCGCTCGGGTGCGCGGTGACGGTGACGCGGCACAGGTCGGCGGTGGCCTTGAGCGGCGGCGTTCCGGCGGGGACGACCGCGGCGGCGGTGACCTGTGCGCCGGGCAGCGCGACGCCGCTAAGCCCCGCACAGTCGAGCGCCGCTGCAGGAGTCGCTGCCAGCAGCGCTACCGCCGCCGTTCCGAGCAGTGTCAGTCGCATCGTCCCCCCTTGTCGATCAGCGTGCGGCGAGCGCGCCCGTGAAGTGCGGCGCCGTAGCCATCGTGCCCAGTCGCCGCCGCTGCCGTACCGCGACCGCGAAGACGAAGCCCAGAAACACGAACGCCAGCGGCATGTTGAATTCCGAACTGAGCACCGATTTGATGACGACGAAGTTAAGCATCGCGATCGTCGCCGGACCGACCAGCGTTTCCTCGCCTTCGGCGTCGAGGTAGAGGCGCAGCGCGACGATAACCTGTCCGGCGAACAGCGCGACAAAGGCAATGAACCCGACGAAGCCGTATTCGAGCAGCAGCGAGAGGAAATACGTGTCGATGGTGCCTTCGCCGCCGGGGGTGAAATAGCCGAGGATATCGCCCGAGCGACCGGCGCCGTGGCCAATCGGGTTGGAGAACACCTTGGGCCAGCCGAGCGCCCACTGGTCGGCGCGCGCCATCGAACTGCTCTCGTGCTGGCCGCCGCCGAAGGTCAAGTTATGCAACCGCTGCCACGTCAGCGACAGCACGCCGAACGCCAGCGCTGCGACGGGCAGTGAGGCGAGGATCGAGACGCTGATCAGGCTCTGCTTTTCGCGCCGCCAGTGGCGGTAGATGTAGAAGCCGCCGTACATGAAGATCGCCATGAAGAAGCCGACGACGCCCGAGCGCGCGTTGGTCAGGTACATCGCCACCGCAATCGCGAGGAAACCGAAGCCGATCAGCGCCTTGCGGACGAAACCGCGTGCCTCGAGAAATTCGTGGATGACGAACGGCAGCACGATCGCCAGATATTCGGCAAGGATCAGCGCAACGTTGAAGGTGCCGTGGGCCCGGTAGATGTCGGTACCGGCGCGGGCCTGGCTGTCGAGGACGTGGCGCAGGAAGCCTTCGTCGATCTTGAGGAAGCTCGGGATGCTGTTAACCCACGGCACGCGCTCGATCTTGAACTCGTAGATCGATTCGACCGCGACGAGGATCGCCGACCACACCGTCACCCGGCTGACGCGCGCCATGACGCCGGGGTACACGCACAGCCACGCCGACAGAATGAAGAAAAAGGTCCAGAAGATCTGGTTGTTGATCCATTTATTGATCGAGAAGAAAATCTGGTCCGACAAAGGCAGGGTGAGCAGCGTCGTTGCGGTGAACACCCAGAAGGCGAGATTGAGCAGCGGGATCGCTCTCAAGGTCTCGGCGATCTCGCCGCGCATCCGCGACGACGAGGCATAGCCGTAAACGCCCAGCGCCAGCAGCGCGAAGGTGATGATGCGGGGCGGATTGATCCACGGCAGCCCCGGCAGGTCGAGCGCGATGTAGTTGGGCCACAGGCAGTTGGCGACGATGAAGCTGACGAACAGCGTCGCCATCGCCGGCTCGGCGACGCCGTCGACGTCGGGCAGCAACCACAGGATCA
>JBBQVB010000103.1:0-9172 GCA_038211965.1 Sphingomonadales bacterium | reverse complement strand
ATGATCGACCCCGCCGGCCTCTTCTACCGCAACAGCGAACTCGACCCCGCGCGCACGAGCCGCCTCGTCGCCGACGCGCTCAACGGCTGCGACGACGGCGAGCTGTTCCTGCAATATGTCGCGTCCGAGAGCTTCAGCTTCGACGACGGCCGCCTCAAGGCGGCGACCTTCGACACGCAGCAGGGTTTCGGCCTGCGCGGCGTGGCGGGCGAGACGACCGCCTATGCCCATGCCAACGAACTCAGCGATGCGGCCATCCGCCGCGCCGGGGAGACCATCGCGGTGGTCCGCAGCGGCCACGGCGGCAACGCCGCGCTTGGAGCCCCGCCGGGGACCAATCGCAAGCTCTATACCGACGCCGACCCGCTCAGCGCCGTGCCGTTCGCGACCAAGATCGCGCTGCTTCAGAAGATCGACGACGCCGCACGCGCCCGCGATCCGCGCGTCGCGCAGGTCTCGGTGAGCCTGCTCGGCAGCTGGTCGGTGGTCGAGATCGTCCGCGCCGACGGTCACCGTGCGCACGACGTGCGGCCGCTGGTGCGCCTCAACGTGCAGATCGTCGCGCAGAACGGCGACCGGCGCGAGACCGGCTTTCACGGGCTCGGTGGGCGCTACCTCTATGACTCGCTGCTCGACGAGGCGGTGTGGTCCGAAGCCATCGACATCGCGCTGCAACAGGCGCTGGTGAACCTCGACGCCGTCGCCGCGCCGGCGGGCGAGATGACCGTCGTGCTGGGGCCGGGCTGGCCGGGCATCCTGCTCCACGAGGCGATCGGCCATGGCCTCGAGGGCGACTTCAACCGCAAGGGCACGTCGGCGTTCGCGGGCATGCTCGGGCAGCGCGTTGCCGCCCCCGGTGTCACGGTCGTCGACGACGGCGCGCTCGACGACCGGCGCGGTAGCTTGAGCATCGACGACGAGGGCACGCCGACCGAGCGCACCGTGCTGATCGAGGACGGCATCCTCAAGGGCTACATGCAGGACCGCCTCAATGCCCGGCTGATGGGCGTCGCGCCGACGGGCAACGGGCGGCGCGAGAGCTTCACCCACGCGCCGATGCCGCGCATGACCAACACCTTCATGCTCGGTGGTACCGACGATCCCGGCGAAATCCTCAGCCGCGCGAGGTCGGGCATCTACGCCAAGTCGTTCGGCGGTGGGCAGGTCGACATCACCAGCGGGAAGTTCGTGTTCAGCTGCACCGAGGCGTATCGCATCGAGAACGGGCGCCTCGGCGCGCCGATCAAGGGTGCCACGCTGATCGGCAACGGCCCCGACGTGCTGACCCGCGTGCGGGCGGTGGGCAACGACCTCACGCTCGACGAGGGCGTCGGGACGTGCGGCAAGGCGGGCCAGTCGGTGCCCGCCGGGGTCGGGCAGCCGACGCTGCTGATCGAGGGGCTGACGGTGGGCGGCACGGCGGCCTGATGCTCTGGGCGGCGCTGGCCGACGGCGTCGTCGGGTTCCACGCCGCTTTCATACTGTTCGCGCTGCTCGGAGCGAGCCTGCTGGTGCGCTGGCCCCGGCTCGTGTGGCTTCACTTGCCCGCGCTGGCGTGGGGCGCTTGGATCGAGTTCTCGGGCAGTTACTGCCCGCTGACCCCGCTCGAAAACGACTTGCGCGACCGTGCCGGACTGCAAGGCTATGGCGGCAGCTTCATCGACCATTACATCACGCCGATCATCTACCCCGAGGGCCTGACGCACGACACGCAGCTGATCTACGGCGCGATCCTCGTCGGCCTCAACCTGCTGTTCTACGCCCGCTTCCTGCTGTCGCGGCGGCGTTAGGGCACGAACTCCAGCCCCAACGCCTCCGCCACCGCCGCATGGCGGATCTTGCCCTCCGACACATTCAACCCCGCTGCGAGGTGCGGGTCGGCCGCCATCGCCGCCTGCGGCCCGAGCTTCGCCAGCCGCAGCACGAACGGCAGCGTCGCGTTGTTCAGAGCAAAGGCACTGGTCCGCGCCACGGCGCCGGGCATGTTGGCAACGCAGTAGTGGATGATGCCGTCGACGACGTACACCGGATCCTGGTGCGTCGTCGGGCGCGAGGTCTCGAAGCACCCACCCTGGTCGATCGCGATGTCGACGAGCACGCTGCCGCGCTTCATCAGCCCGAGCATGTCGCGGGTGATCAGCTTTGGCGCAGCCGCTCCCGGGATCAGCACCGCGCCGATGACGACATGCGCGCCTTCGAGCATCGCGGCGATCGCGGCCTTCGACGAATAGACGGTCTTGACGCGCCCCTCGAACATCTCGTCGATCTCGGCGAGGCGGCTCGTCGAGATGTCGTAGATCGTCACGTCGGCGCGCAGGCCGACCGCCATCTGCGCGGCGTTGATGCCGCTGACGCCGCCGCCGAGGATCGCCACCCGCGCCGGGGCGACGCCCGGGACACCGCCGAGCAGGATGCCGCGCCCGCCCTGCTCCTTCTCGAGGTAGTGCGCGCCGACCTGGACGCTCATCCGCCCCGCGACCTCTGACATCGGGCGCAGCAGCGGCAGGCCACCGGCGCGCTCGGTGACGGTCTCATAGGCGATGCAGATCGCGTGGCTGTGCATCAGCGCCTCGGCCTGCGGCTTGTCGGCGGCGTGGTGGAGGTAGGTGAACAGCGTCTGGCCGGGGCGCAGCATCGCGCATTCGTGGAGCTGGGGCTCCTTGACCTTGACGATCAACTCGGCGGTCGCGAACACCGTCGCCGCATCGGGGGCGATCTCCGCACCGGCTGCGAGATAATCGGCATCGGTGAAGTCGATGCCGTCGCCCGCCCCGGTCTCGACGGTGACGCGGTTGCCCGCTGCGGTCAGTTCGGCGACCGACGACGGCGTCAGTCCGACGCGATATTCGTGAATCTTGATTTCCTTGGGGACACCGACGTGCATGGGCTTGCTCCGTAATTTCGATGGCGCGCGCTATAGCCCCGGTGCGGGCGTTTGTCGCGCGTTGCGGGCAGGGGACCGACCTGCTAACGCGCGCGCCGTGACCGCTGGGGCCTTCGGCAATGAACCTATGAAATCGCGCGTCGCCGTGCCGCGCACCCGTGCGCGCGTGTCGCTCGTTACGCCCTGCATATGACCACCGCTTCCACTGCCGTGCTGCCCAGCGAACGCGCGGGCCACCACGCCCCGCAGAGCATGTCGAAGCTCGCGCTCGGGGCGATCGGCGTGGTGTTCGGCGATATCGGCACCAGCCCGCTGTATGCCCTGAAGGAATCGTTCATCGGCCACCACCCGCTGATCGTCGACCGCCTCCACGTCTTCGGCGTCATGTCGCTGATCTTCTGGACGATGACGATCATCGTCACGATCAAGTACATCCTGCTGATCCTGCGCGCCGACAACCGCGGCGAGGGCGGCAGCCTGGCGCTGCTCGCGCTGATCAATCGCATGACGCCGGGGTCGAGCTGGTCGAAGGGTCTGGTGCTGCTCGGCGTGCTGGCCACCGCGCTGTTCTACGGCGACTGCATCATCACGCCGGCAATTTCGGTGCTGTCGGCAGTCGAGGGCCTGACCGTCGTCCAGGCGAGCCTCGCGCCCGCCGTGCTGCCGCTGTCGATCGCGATCCTGATCGGCCTGTTCTTCATCCAGGCGCGCGGTTCGGCCAAGGTCGGCGCACTCTTCGCACCGATCATGGTGGTATATTTCATCGTCATCGCGGTGATGGGCGCGACGACTTTGGTATCGCATCCCGGCATCCTCGCCGCGCTCAACCCCTATTGGGCCTTTGCATTCTTCGAGAGCGACCCCAAGCTCGGCTTCCTGGCGCTCGGGTCGGTCGTGCTGTCGGTCACCGGGGCCGAGGCGCTGTACGCCGACATGGGGCATTTCGGGCGCAAGCCGATCCAGCGCAGCTGGCTGTTCTTCGTGCTGCCGGCGCTGTTGCTCAACTATCTCGGACAGAGCGCGCTGTTGCTCGAAAGTCCTGCCGCGATCCAGAACCCGTTCTTCCTGATGGCCCCCGACTGGGCCCGGCTGCCGCTCGTCGTCCTCGCGACCATGGCGACCGTCATCGCCAGCCAGGCGGTCATTTCGGGGGCTTATTCGGTGACGCAGCAGGCGGTCCAGCTCGGTTTCCTGCCGCGTCTCAAGATCACCCACACCAGTGCCAGCGCGGCCGGGCAAATCTACATCCCGATCGTCAACTGGATCCTGCTCGGCATGGTCATCCTGATCGTCGCGACGTTCAAGAACTCGGGCAACCTTGCCAGCGCTTACGGCATCGCGGTGACCGGCACGATGTTCATCACGACCTGCATGATGAGTGTCCTCGTCTACCGCGTCTGGAAGTGGAGCAAGTGGCTGACGGGGGCCTTCATCGGCACCATCCTCGTTATCGACCTCGCCTATTTCGCGTCGAACCTGACCAAGATTCCCGACGGCGGCTGGTTCCCACTGCTCGTCGGGGCGATCGTCTTCACCTTCCTGACGACGTGGGCGAAGGGCCGCCACCTGATGATGCTGCGGTTGCGCGAGAGCGCGATGCCGATCGAGGTGTTCATCAAGTCCGCCGCGACCGCCGCGACGCGCGTCCCCGGCACGGCGGTGTTCATGACCAGCAGCCCCGAAGGCGTGCCGCACGCGCTGCTCCACAATCTCAAGCACAACAAGGTGCTCCACGAGCGCATCATGATCCTCACCGTCGTCATCGACGAGGTGCCGTACGTCGACGACGAGGACCGCATCGAGGTGCGCGACCTCGGCTCGGACTTCTATCGGCTGATCATCCAGTACGGTTTCATGCAGGAAGTCGACATCCCCGCCGTGCTCAAGACAGTCGAGAACTGCGGGCCCAAGCTCAAGATGATGGACACCAGCTTTTTCCTGGCGCGCCAGACTTTGCTCGCCAGCGACCGCCCCGGCATGGCGATCTGGCGCGAGAAGCTGTTCGCGTGGATGCTGCGCAACGCCGAAACCGCGATGGAGTTCTTCAAGCTGCCGACCAACCGCGTCGTCGAACTCGGCAGCCAGGTCGAAATCTGAAGCGCGGCGCAACGTGGCCGCATGACTTGTCCGCGGTGCGCCGCTACACCGCCCGCATGATCCTCGTCATCGATAACTACGACAGCTTCACCTACAACCTCGTCCACTACCTCCAGGAGCTGGGGGCGGAGGTCGAGGTCGCGCGCAACGACGCGCTGACCGCGGCGCAGGCGCTGGCGAGCGGGGCGGATGCGATCCTCCTGTCGCCCGGTCCGTGCACCCCCAACGAGGCAGGCATCTGTCTCGACCTGATCGCGGCGGCCGCCGCCGTGCGACGACCTTTGCTGGGGGTCTGTCTCGGCCATCAGGCGCTGGCGCAGGCGTTCGGCGGGTGCGTCGTGCGCGCCGACAAGGTCATGCACGGCAAGACCTCGGCGATCCATCACGACGGCGAAGGCGTGTTCGCCGAGCTGCCGTCGCCGTTCGTGGCGACGCGCTACCACTCGCTGATCGTCGAGGCGGCGACATTGCCACCCGCACTGATCGCCGATGCGCGCACCGACGACGGCACGATCATGGGGCTGCGCCACCGCGACCTGCCGCTGTGGGGTGTGCAGTTCCATCCCGAGAGCATCGCCAGCGAGCATGGCCACGCGCTGCTCGCCAATTTCATGATGCTGGCGGGGCTGACCCCCGCGGCGCTGCCGGTACACGCAGCGGCCCTCGCGGCGTGAGCATGCTCCCCGACCCGCGCGCGCCGCTCGGCGCCGACGATGCGCGTGCGGCGTTCGACGCGCTGCTCGACGGCCGCGCCAGCGACGACGCGGCGCGCGGGTTCCTCACCGGCCTCGCCGAGCGCGACGAGACGAGCATCGAGATCGCGGCCTGCGCGCAGGCGATGCGCGACCGCATGATCGCGGTGACTGCGCCCGCCGGGGCGATCGACGTCTGCGGTACGGGCGGCGACGGCAGCCACAGCCTCAACGTCTCGACCGCCGTCGCCATCGTCGTCGCAGCGTGCGGCGTTCCCGTCGCCAAGCACGGCAACCGCGCCGCGTCCAGCCAAGCGGGCGCCGCCGACACACTCGAGGCGCTCGGCCTCGACCTCGCGCGCGCGTCGGACGCCGCCGAGGATACGCTGCACCGCCTCGGCATCGCCTTCCTGTTCGCGCAAAAGCACCATCCGGCGCTCGCCAAGCTCGCCGCGGTCCGCCGCGCCATCGGGCGGCGGACGATCCTCAACCTGACCGGCCCCGCCGCGAACCCGGCGCGCGTGACGCGACAGCTGATCGGCGTCGCGCGGCCGAACTTCCTGTCGGTGTTCGCGGGCGCGATCGCTATGCTCGGCACCGAGGCGACGCTGCTGGTGGCAGGCGACGAGCCGCTCGACGAACTGTCGGTCGACGGGCCGAGCACGATGCTTTGGGTCACGGGTGCAGCTACGCCGCTGGGGGTCTGCGGCAAGCCCGAACGCGTTACTCCGGAGGCAGCCGGCCTGCCGCACCACCCGCTGAGCGCGCTGCGCGGTGGCAGCGCCGCTTTCAACGCCGCCGCGCTGACGCGCCTGCTGGCGGGTGAGCCCGGGGCGTACCGCGACGCCGTGCTGTTCAACGCCAGTGCCGCGCTGCGCGTCGCGGGCGTCGCGCCGGACTGGTCGGCGGGGGTCGCGCGGGCGGCGGCGGCGATCGACGACGGTGGCGCAGCGCGGCTGCTGGCGGGGTGGATCGCCGCCTGAGCGGCTTGCAATTACGCCCGATCCGTGACCAATTCGCCGTGTTGCAGGGAGTTGAGCGCGTGGCGAGTTGGCGACGATCGGGCGCTGCGGCAGTGCTGTTGACTGCGGCGCTGGCGCTGACGGCGTGCGGCGGTGGCGGCTCATCGACCCCCGACGCCACCCCCGCACCGGTGCCGCAGCCCGTACCCGTGCCGGTCCCCACGCCGACGCTGACCGCGCTGACCAATCAACCGCCGGTGCCGGTTTATCTCGCAATGCTGCTCACCGACGGGTCGGTGATGGTCCAGGCCGATCCCGATCCGGGCAAGGTGGGACAGAGCGCGGGCGACTTCTACCGCCTGACCCCCGACAATAGCGGAAGCTATGCGAACGGCACGTGGAGCAAGCTGGCGTCGCCGCCTGCCGGTTATGCGCCCTATGCCAGCGCCGAGGCGGTGCTTGCCGACGGTCGCGTGCTGTTCGTCGGCGGCGAGTACAACCAGGACAGCTACGCCCTGCCCTTCGCGCCGTCGGCGTTGACCAACATGTCGGCGGTGTACGATCCGCCCTCGAACAGCTGGCGGATGATCGCCGCGCCGCCGGGCTATCCCTATATCGGCGACGTACCCTCGACGGTGCTGCCCGACGGCAAGTTCGTCTTTGGGGGCAAGCTCGACAAGGCGATGTGGTCGCTCGACCCCGCGACGCTGGCGTGGACGGCGATTCCCGCGACGGGCAAGATCGACAATTTCGCCGAGGAGGGCTTCACGCTGCTTCCCAACGGCAATATCCTCGTCATCGACGTCGCGACGCCGCCGCAGTCCGAGCATTATGTGCCAGCGACGGGGACCTGGGTCGCCGACGGCGCGACGCCGGTCGGGCTGACCTCGCCGACGGGCTATCCCCTCGGGCTGACCTATGGCCCCGCCCCTGTCCAGACGGTCGGCGGGATCACCTACGGCCCCGGCCCGACGGGCACCTATTTCCCGCCCGGCGAAGTCGGCCCGGCGATCCTGCGCCCCGACGGCTCGGTCTTCGCCACCGGCGCGGCGGTCGCCCCCGCCATCGCGCATACCGCGATCTACCGCCCCGGCGCGACGCCCGCGCAGGCGGGGACGTGGACGCGCGGCCCCGATTTCCCGGCGGGCGAGGACGCCGATGATTCAGCGGCAGCGCTGCTGCCGAGCGGCAACGTCCTTGTCGCCGGGACGACCGGCGCGCTGTACGAATTCGACGGTACCGCGCTGACCATTACCTTCGCCAAGCCGGCGGGCGCGAGCGGCGGCGTGCCGATGTTCGTGCTGCCGCTGCCCAACGGCCAGACGCTGGTGCTGTCGCCGACGCTGAGCGCCCGGGCGCGCGTCTACACCCCCGTCGGCAGCCCGCTGGCGGCATGGGCCCCGACGATCACCACCGTCCCCAATGCGCTCGTCCGCGGCCGGACCTACGCGCTGACGGGCACGCAGCTCAACGGCCTCAGCGAAGCGGCGAACGTCGGCGACGAGCTGTCGTCCGCGACGAACTACCCGCTCGTGCGCCTGACCATCACCGCCAGCGGCCACGTCTTCTATGCGCGCACCCACGATCACAGCTCGATGGGCGTCGCGACGGGGTCGAAGCCGGTGACCACCAGTTTCGACGTGCCGCTGGCCGCCGAGACCGGTGCCGCGACGCTGGTCGTCGTGGCGAACGGGATCGCGTCGGCGGCGGTGGCGGTGACGATCGGGTAGGGCGCGCCCTTTCCCCGCGTCGGCCCGCGCTCTACACCCCCGCCATGACCAATCTCCTCGCCCGCATCTGCGCCGATACACGCGCCGAAGTCGACCGGCGCAAGGTCGGACGGTCGGTCGCCGACCTCGACCGTGCCGCTGCCGCGCAGACGCCGCCACGCGGCTTCCGCGCCGCGCTCGACCGTGCCGCGGCGCAGGGTTTCGCGCTGATCGCCGAGGTCAAGAAGGCATCGCCGTCGAAGGGGGTGATCCGCGCCGACTTCGACCCCGCAGCGCATGCGCACGCCTATGCGGCAGGCGGCGCGGCGTGCCTGTCGGTGCTGACCGACGCGCCCCATTTTCAGGGCCATGAGGACTATCTGATCGCGGCGCGCGCGGCGTGCGGCCTGCCGGTATTGCGCAAGGACTTCATGCTCGACCCGTGGCAGGTCGCCGAGGCGCGCGCCATCGGGGCGGACGCGGTGCTGATCATCGTCGCCGCGCTCGACGACCGCGCGATGGCCGAGATCGAGGCGGCAGCGGTCGAGCGCGGGATGGACGTGCTCGTCGAGGTCCACGACGCCGGCGAACTCGACCGCGCCCTGCGGCTCCGGTCGCGGCTGATCGGCGTCAACAACCGCGATCTGCGCGACTTCAGCGTCGACTTCGCGCGCACCTACGAGCTTGTGCGCCACGCCCCGGCGGGCTGCACCTTCGTTGCCGAAAGCGGGCTGCAGGGGCACAGCGACCTCGCCGCGATGGCCGCGCACGGCGTCCGCGCCTTCCTCGTCGGCGAGAGCCTGATGCGCGCGCCCGATATCGCCGCCG
>JBBQVB010000102.1:0-9269 GCA_038211965.1 Sphingomonadales bacterium | reverse complement strand
CCAAGCGCGGCATCCTGGGCGCGGCCCTTTGTGTCGAGCACGACGGTCGCGTCGATGCAGGCGCAGAATATGCGGTTAGCGCGTTCAGCGGTCGCCGACTGGCTCACTATCAGCCATCGGGGTTTGGCCTGACGATCGACGCCAACTAGCGAAACTTGCTCCACAGGACAGATACGCGTTGCATCGGTAAATTTCCTGTGTGACAAGTTTTCCATCGCCGCCGACTCGCCCGACTAACCGGGTGACGCTCGCGCCGGCGGTGGGGAACGCGTCATGCCGCAGATTGTGGCCGAGCACGACCGGGCGGCGGCGATTGCCGCGCTGGCCGAAGATCATTGTGTCCCGACCCCGCTGACGCCGTCGCAGCGACACTGGCTCGGCGAATTGATCCCGTTTCTGCCCACGGTACCGGCGCGGATGCACGGCGGCCTGATCCGCTACATTCTGTGCGGCATCCCGACGGGTGACTTCCTTCGCGCGCTGCTCGGTAACGACCTGATCGAGGCGGTGCGACGCGCCGACGACGGCAACCGCTTCGCGTTGTCGTCGTGGGTCGTCCTGCTCTCCAACGCCGCGCCGCCGGGGTGTTTCGGCAGTGGCGGCCAGGTCGCTCGCTGGCTTGCCCAGGGCGGGCTGCTCGACACGCTCGCGCTGGCCGGAGCCGAGGCATGAGCCGCGACACCAGCCACGACAGTTTGCGCCACACGATTGGCCGCGCGCTCGCCACCCTCGCCGTCCTCGTCATGCTCGCGGCGATCGCGACGCGCGAGGCGACCGTCCACGGCGTGTCGATGTGGCCGTGGCACCATTTGCAGTGCGGCGACTGATGCGCGCCGCCTTCCCCATGCCCCGGGCCAAAGAACTCGCCCCGCCCGGGACGTCTCGGCCACCCCGGATCGTGGCATGCCCCCGCCGCGCGGCCGAGCCCCTGCAGCCCCGCGCGCCGAATCCGGGCGGCGCGCACCCTCTCGCCCGACTGGAACCATGATGACCGACCTGACACTCCCCGACCCGCCGCTGGGCACCCTGTTCAGCAACCTGCTCGCCAAGTTGTTTGGCCTACCGCAGCACACCGTCGACGACGGCCTGAAAGCCCATCTCGCCGCTCTCGATGAAGGGCTGGCGGCGGTCACCGCGCACCTGACGACACTCGACGCCGACGACGTCGACGCGGATGCCAAGATCGCCGCCGTCGCCGGGCAGATCAACGGTATCGGCGCGGCGCTTAAGGACTTCGCCAATAGTCCGGTGGCGAGCGCTCCCACGGCGTCCGCTCCGACCGCGACGCCGACACCGGCGGCGACGACCGACGCCGCACCAGCCGCAACCGCGGCTGACACCGGCGCCGTGACCGAACCCGTCGCACCGGCGGACGGCAGCCTGGCCGCCGAAACGTCCGGCCTCGCGCCCTCGGCGTGACCCACTGCCGGGGCGTGATTCGCCGCGCCCCGGTCCCTTTACGAACAGGAGCCTCCATGTCCGCCGCCGCCAGCGCTTTTTTCTACAGCGAATGCCCGGTCTGTCACGACAACGTGCCGGTCCACGAGCTCGACGGAAGCTGCTGTCAGCTGTGCCGGACCGAGCGAGAGGTCGCCAGCTTCGCTGCGGCAGACGCCGGTGACGCGCTGATGTTTCACGACGGCGTAGGATGGCGTCACCTGTCGGGGTCGACGATGCGCGCGGAGATAATGGCGGCAGATTCGAAGCTCGCCGAGCTGCGGCGTGGGTTGTTGATCCTGTTCGGGATCCTCGTGGCGATCTTCGTCGCGATCGGCGCGGTGGCGGTCTGGTGAGCAGCGAAAACATCAGCGCGGAGCAGCTGCGGCTGCTCATCGAGCGGATCGAGCGCCTCGAGGACGACAAGAGGGCGATCGCCGACGATATCAAAGAAGTCTTCGCCGAAGCGAAGGGGACCGGATTTGATACGAAGACGATACGCGCCATTGTCAAACTTCGTCGCCTGAATCTTGATCAGCGGCGCGAGCAGGAGGCGCTGCTCGATACATACAAGGCGGCGCTGGGCATGCTCGACGGCACCCCGCTCGGGCGTTGGGCGGTCGAGCGGCTCGACAAAGACCCGTCAAAGCAAAGTGACGATTCGCCTGCCGGTGGCGAAGGCGATGATGGGTCTGGCCCGCCATCGCCCGCGACGCCGAAGCCCGCCCTCGATGTCGAGGCGGCGAAGACGCTAGGTCGCGAAGCCGCGCGCGCGGGCAAGCCGGTTACCGCCAACCCATTTCCGGCACGCGACCTGCGGCGTGCCGCGTGGGACGAGGCGTGGTGCGGCGAGTTGGGATCCGACGGGATGGACATCTCCGACGCACTCAAGCCGAAGAAGACCGGCGGGGCCACTAGCGCCAGACCCACGGATGACGCGGAATGAGCCGCGCGCCTGTCTTCGCTGTCGATAGCAGTCCACCGGACGGTGGTTCGGCTCGATCAGACCTCGAAACCGAGTTCGGGGCCTATGGCACGATCGTCATGCCAGGCGACGCCGAAGCGCCGATCCTGACGCCAGCGGTCCGCGCTGCGCTTCACCAGTGGTTGTTCGAGATGAACGCAGAAGCCGAATTGATGGCGGTCGGCCTCAAGCCCCGCAGTCGAGCGCTACTTTCGGGCCCGCCGGGGTGTGGGAAGACCACGCTCGCGCATCACATTACCGCCCGGCTCGGGGTGCCGATGATCGTAATCCAATCGGCCAACATGATCAGTTCGAATCTCGGCGGCACCGGCCAAACAATCGGCAAACTGTTTCGCTCGGCGCGCCGCAACCGGCACGACGTCGCGCTCTTCTTTGACGAGTTCGATGCCATGGCCCGCTCGCGCGAGAAGCTCGGCGACCAGGCGTGCGATAATGAAGTCGCGAACATCACGATCGCGCTGCTGCAAGAGTTCGACCGACACGACGGGCTGCTGTTTGCCGCGACCAATGTTGCCAAGGGGATCGATCCGGCGATCTGGCGTCGTTTTCAGTTACAGATCGAAATTGGTTTTCCCGGTGAGGAGGAGCGGTTCGCGATCGTACGGTTGTACCTCGCGCCTTTCACAGTCGAGGATGCAACCGCACTGGCGCTTGCGGCAGTCTTTGCCGACGCTTCGCCGGCGATGATCCGCGAAGGCTGTGAGATGATCAAGCGAGCGCTTGTGCTCGGCCCACGGATGCGTCTCGCGACGGATCTGCCTGCGATCATGGCACGCTTTGCCGCCAGCGCCGCGCCAGCCGAGGGTATGCCCGAGCCGCGTCTGTGGAAGCACCCGCGTGGCTCGTTCGCCCTTCTGGCGGCCGCTCCTTGGCCTCCTTGCCTCGCCGAGGCGAGGTCGGGATGCGCGCCTGCACACGAGCGCCGGGCATGACGTGGCCGCTCGGCGAGCTGTTGCCGTCGCGCTACGGCGCGATCATCGCCGACCCGCCGTGGCGTTTCGCGCTGCGGTCGGCGAAGGGCGAGACGAAAAGCCCGCAGGCGCATTATGCGTGCCTGCCGCTTCCCGAAATTATGGCGCTGCCGGTCGGGCAGCTGGCGGCGCGCGACTGCGCCCTGTTCCTGTGGGCGACCGCGCCGATGCTGCCGCAGGCACTTGCGACGATGGCCGCGTGGGGGTTCGCGTTCAAAACCGCCGGCGCGTGGGCGAAGCGGAGTAAGGCTGACGGCGGGTGGAGCTTCGGCGGTGGGTATATTCTGCGTTCGGCAGCAGAATTCTACCTGGTCGGCACGATCGGTTCGCCGGGGCGCGTGTCGCGGTCGGTCCGCAACCTCATCGCAGCGCCGGTGCGCGAGCACAGCCGCAAGCCCGACCAGCTCCACGCCGACGTCGAGGCGCTCTACCCGGGCCCATACGCCGAGCTGTTCGCCCGCGAACCGCGCCCGGGCTGGGACACTTGGGGCAACGAAACCGACAAGTTCGCGGAGACGGCATGATCGACGGTGTCGAGACCATCGTCCTACTCGCCGCCCCAAACCTGTGCCCCGGCGATTTCGGCCTGCTGATCGGTTTCAAGCCGGCGGTTGGGCGCGAGGCGTATGCCGCCGATCCGTCGTTGGTCGAGCTGGCTGATCAGATCCTCGCCGACCATGTCGGGCAGGTTCACCGGTGACGATCACCCCCGCGTCCGACCTGATCGCCCGGTCGCGGTGGGCCGCGATCAACGGGAAGAAGCTCCACCTCGATATAGCGCACGCCGAGTGGATCGCGCAGCATCCCGAATTGCAAGCCCTGCTCGCCCGAGTCGCCGCTGAGGAAACCGCCCGACTATGTCTCGCCCGAAAGCCCCCGATGGACGACAGCCCGCCCTTGCCCTTGTTCAACTCGGAACCCGACCGGTCACCGATGCCGATCGTGGCAGAGAGGCCCGAAAGGTCCGCCTCGATCCCTTCTGGCTCGATTTCCGGGCCCAGCGGCAGCAGTACCAAGTCTGCTGGAATGACGGACCAGCACGTACAAGACGCGGCATCCTTACAGGCATTGGACCAGGCCCGAATGCTCAAGTCCCGGGCTCAGCGCGACAAGCGCTTGCGGCACACTTCACCGCCGCCGCCCGTCCATCGGCCCCGCAAGCCGCCACTGCAGCTGGTCTCTCTGCCATCTTGACGCGCTACCTCTCGGAGCATTGCGCCGGGCTGCGCGATCCCGCGAAGGACGCCGTCGCGGTCGAGCAGTTCGAGGTATTTACCGGCGACCGCCGTAGGCGCGGGTTGCTGCCACCGCTGATGACCGTCGCCGACCTGAACGAGGAGCTGATCGACGGCTTTATCGAATGGCGGCGAGACGCTGGCGACGTCGGCGAGACGATCAATCGCAAGCTCGCGACGATCCGTGGTGCCGTCAACCGCGAGTGGAAAAAGCGGCGGATCACCGAGAAGCCGTATATTCAGCAGGTGCCCGAGGAGGAGTGCTCGGGGCCGCGCGAGCTCGAATGGTCGATCGAGCAGGTCGCGGCGATTCTCGAGGCGACGTGGGCGACGCCCGACCGTCGCCATGTTCACCTGTTCGCGCTCGTCAGCCTGTCGACGCACGCGCGGACCGACGCCATCCTCGACTGCGACCTCGACGCACAGCGGCGGGGCAAGCTGATCGATTGGCTGCGCCCCGGCGAGAAATTGACCCGCAAGCGGCGGTCGATCGTGCCGATCGCGCCAAGCCTCGGGACGTGGCTGGAGGGCCGGACGGGCAAGCTGATCCAGTACCGGGTGCCCGTCGCCGAGCGGCGCTGGACCGACCCGGTGGTGCCCGAGTGGTTCGAGCGTCCGACGAGCGATATCGGCAAGGCATTGTCGGCGGCGGTCGTCGCGGCGGGACTGGCGCATCCATCGCTCGGCCTCGTCAAGCCGCTGATCGGCGCGGACGGCGAGCAAGCGATGAGGACCTTTACAAAACGCGACGCGGCGACAGGCAAGATCCGCGCGCCGCAGCTGCTGTGGCGACCGCTGGGAACGCCGAACACCTTCCGCCACACCTGCCACACCTATTGCGAGACGATCGGGGTGCCGCCAGCGCAGATCGATCTCGCCGCCGGGCACGCGCCGCGACGCGGTTCGGGCCGGAACTACAGCCACCTGCGCCCCGAGTATCTGCGCGAGTTCGTCGCCGCGATCGAGGCATATTGGGGTGAGATGGACGCGATCACTCAAGTCCATCGTCGGAACCATGGCGGAACCAAGATTGTCTATTTGCCGTCCGCGCGCCCGGCAGCGCTTTAATGACGGTCGATAAATCAGAGTCTTACCGTGGTGGAGCAGAGGGGGATCGAACCCCTGACCTCAGCAGTGCGATTGCTTGCCGCTCTCGTATTTTCGGGGGTTTCAGTAGCGTCGACACCCCCGTGCGTCGAGGCGCAAGGCCAGAACAAAGCGGGGGATCGAGGCATTCTGCGGAACCACTTCGGAACCACGCACCCTTCGTAGGGGCACTGCGACCGGGGAGCGCTAAGATGCCATTGTTTCGCGATCCGGTTTTTTGGGGCCTTTCCCACGGGCATGACACAGATCGGTCGAGGAACGACCGGTGAACGAGACGGAACATCGAGCGAATCTGCGGACCCACGTCGGACCCAAACCCGTTTGCGACAAAGGCCTGCCAAGCGTAGATCGAGGCAATCCTCGGTCCCAATTCGGTCCCAAGCCGAGCGCACGGCTGCAGGCCGATATCGATAAGCTGCGCGTTCGGATGTGCATTGCAGCTTTCGTAGAAGACCGGGACCAGGTGCTGATCGGGGCGCTCGCCCGGTACGTCCAGACGCAGACGGGGCTGGCGTTTTCTGGCCCGACGATCGCGACCATGTTGAAGGGCTTTGGCTTCGCCAAGGCGACAACCGTGCTGCGTTCCGGCGTCGGTGTGATCTATGATCGCGTCGATCAGTTGTCAGCATGAGCACCCGCGAGACCCTCCGCTGTGCGAGCTGCAAAGCCGACCTAGGCGACTGTATCGGGTGGCGAGCAGGAACGCCCGACTGGCGACGACCAGGCGTAAAGTCGTGACCGCGCTCGTCATCGCGGCGATCGGCGACGGCGACGGTTGGCCGATCTTCGGCGATCCGGTGCGCGGGCGATCATGCGGATCGTGTCACGCGTGTTGCACGCAGGTTCCGGTCGTTCTCGACGAGGCGACGAAGCCGGCGAACGTCCGCTGTGGCTTTCAGGGGTCACGCGGCTGCCGCATCTACGCAAACCGGCCGACGCCGTGCCGCGCCTGGTCGTGCAAATGGCTGTTCGACCCCGACGCCAGCGCGCTCAAGCGGCCCGACATCGGCGGGTACATCATCGACCCGATGCTCGACACCGTCCTCATGAACGACGAGCCGGTCGAAATTATTCAGGTCTGGGTTGATCCGCATCGCCGCGACGCCCACCGCGCGCCCGAGCTGCGCGATTGGCTTGAGCTGATGGCGCAGCGGCATCGGCTGATCGCGATCGTCCGCTGGTCGAGCGACGATGGCATGGTGCTGATCCCGCCGGCGATCACCGGCGACGTCTGGATCGAACACGCGGGCACGATGGTCACCGAGGGCGCGATGCGCGCGAAGCTCGACCATGTGCGCGGCGAAACGAAGGCGCGGCTGCTCGGTGCAGCTCGACAACTGGGAGTGGCAGCATGAGACCAGGCTCGATCGAGAACTACACGCGCGACCTTGGGCGACCGACGGGCTGGGAGGAGCGGCATTGCGGGTCGCTGCCGATCCGCGACGTCGTCGATCCCGATATCGGCCCGCAGATGGTGTCCGACTGGATCCCCGACGCGGCCGAGCGCGCGGCGATCGCGGCGGGCGCGCCGGTGCGGCTGTCGGTCTGCGGGGTCGTGCATCCGCCGGTGGCGGTCGGGGTTGGTGTGGTCGGCAATATGAGCGAATGATCAGTCGCAAAGCACTTTTCGTTGGCGTCAACGGGAGGAGGATCGCGATCGACCTCGATCGGATCGAGATGATTGAGGACGCCGGTGATGGCGTGATCCACCTGCACTCGTCGTCCGACTGGTCTAAGATTCGCGACGATTACGACGCGGTGACCGCGCGGTGGCGAGCCGACGCGGCGTCGATATGACCTGCGACACGGTCACGATGCCCGGCGGCGGGCGGGCGATCGTCTGCTCGAGCACGAGGCGCTGCCCATGCCGGCGGCGGGCGACGCTCGAATGCGACTGGAAGGTGCCGGGAAAGAAGAGCGGCACTTGCGACGCACCGCTCTGCATCTGGTGCACGACGAGCCCGAGGCCCGAAAAGGATTTGTGCGCGAAACACGCCGCAGCGTGGAACGAGATGACGAGACGAGCCTGACTAAGCATACTCCGCCGGCTAACCCCCCCCTCGCAATTTAACTCGCACAGAAAAAGCAGCTTGGCGGGCGGTCTCCGGGGACCAAGTCCCAAAGTTTTAGACTCCCCCCCACCCATTTTGGTTGCTTTGACAGCTGCAGGGCTCCGAGCGACGGTGTAGGAGGCGGGTCATGCCGCTCGCCATCGCCATCGCCGCTGCTCTTCTGCTCGTCCACGACGGCGACACTGTCCGCCTCGGCGACGAACGAATGCGCCTCGAGGGCATGGACGCGCCCGAAGTCCGGGGCTCGCCGGCCTGCCGCCCGCACGCGCCGGGCCACCACGACTGCGACTATGCCGCTGGCGAGCGCAGCCGCGTCGCGCTGATCGCCATCCTCAGCGCGGGGCCAGTTACGATTGAGCGTGTCGGCGACGGCGGTTATGGTCGCACCGCTGTCCGCCTCACGGTCAACGGACAGGACGTGAGCTGCACCATGTGGCAGCGCGGGTTCGCAGCACCACCGCACGATCGTCGCCGCTACGGGATGCCCTGCCACCGAGCGCGCTGACGACCGAGCGAACCGATCTGCGCCGCGCACACGAAAACGGGCGGCGGTGGCCAAAGCCACCGCCGCCCGTCAGGCCGCACAACGATGTCGCAGAGGCTTTAGCCGGTGGCAGCCGCCCCGACCGCGCTGGCATCCGCCGGTGCGGTGGGCGACGTCGTCGCCGCCATCAATGCACCACCAAATACCAGCCCGACGACCTGGCCAATACCCGTCAGCACCGGTGCCGCTCCTGGCAGGACCGACCCGGCGATCGCCGCCGCGCCGACCCACGTCGACTTCTCCTTGGCGCGCGCCAGCGCCCAGCGCCCGAGCGCCTTCAGCAGGTCATTGAACCTCATATCGTCCTCCTCGTGGTTAAGTGGTGCGCTACAGCGCGGTCGCGACGTCGAAGCTCGGGCACGCCTTGGCGACCCCCGGCCAGTCGCGATGGCCCAGCACGACGATGTCCGGATGCGCCGCGCGGTAGCGGGCGATGATCGCGGACAGCGTCGCGCGTTGTGCGGGCGTGCGGGTATCGGCGGGCTGCCCCATCGCATCAACGCCGCCAACGTAGCAGACGCCGATATTGCCGTGATTGTGGCCGCCGACGTGCGCGCCGAGCGTGTCGTCGGGCAGGGTCCGGACGTCGCTGCCGTCCAGCTCGACAACGTGGTGGTAGCTCGTCTGACCGAACCGCGCCTGATCCCACGCCGAGATCGTCGCCGCTTTGACATCCCGCCCTGCTGGCGTCGCTGCGCAGTGGATCGTTAGGTGAGTAATCGGACCGAGCATCGCTATGTCCCCCTCGGCACGACGGCCCACAGGCTCGCCAGTGTCGTCGCGGCGACCAGCGCGGCGCGCTTCGTTTCGTAAGCACCCGCGACCAGCGAAATGCCCATCAAAACGGCGTCGTTCATCGCGAGGATCGCCGCCGCGTCGTGCGGTTGTTGCGTGTCATCCGCCATCGGCCACAGGACG
>JBBQVB010000101.1:0-9357 GCA_038211965.1 Sphingomonadales bacterium | reverse complement strand
TTTACAGAACATCGCGGGCAGCGCGGCGGCGGTCAATGACGTTCGGTAGTCGGAAAATCATATAAAGATATCTTTATGCTTGCCCCCGCCCTCTGCGCCGCCTATGCGGCGCACGCATTCCCGAACCGACAGGATTCTTCGATGGCGACGCAGCTCAAGACCGAACTCACCGACCATGTCGTCGCCGACCTGAGCCTCGCCGGTTTCGGCCGCCGCGAGATCGACATCGCCGAGACCGAGATGCCGGGCCTGATGGCGCTGCGCGAGGAGTTCGGCGCGACCAAGCCGCTGACCGGTGCGCGCATTACGGGCTCGCTCCACATGACGATCCAGACCGCCGTGCTGATCGAGACACTGACCGCGCTGGGCGCACAGGTGCGCTGGGCGACGTGCAACATCTATTCGACGCAGGACCACGCCGCTGCCGCGATCGCCGCGACCGGCGTCCCCGTCTTCGCGATCAAGGGCGAGAGCCTCGCGGATTACTGGGACTATGTCGGCCGCATCTTCGATTGGGGCGACGAGGCCTGCAACATGATCCTCGACGATGGCGGCGACGCGACGATGTTCGCGCTCTGGGGTGCCAAGCTCGAAGCCGGTCAGACCATGCCCGAGCCCGAGAACGAGGAAGAGGTCGAGATGCAGCGCGCGCTCAAGGCGTTCGTGGCGCGGCGTCCGGGCTATCTCACCGAGACGGTCAAGACGATCAAGGGCGTGTCGGAAGAGACCACCACCGGCGTCCATCGCCTCTACGCGATCGCCAAGAAGGGCGAGCTGCCGTTCCCCGCGATCAACGTCAACGACAGCGTCACCAAGTCGAAGTTCGACAATCTCTATGGCTGCAAGGAATCGCTCGTCGACGCGATCCGGCGCGGTACCGACGTGATGCTGGCGGGCAAGGTCGCGACCGTCGCGGGCTTCGGCGATGTCGGTAAGGGCTCGGCGCAGTCGCTGAGGAACGGCGGCGCGCGCGTGCTGGTCACCGAGATCGACCCGATCTGCGCGCTGCAGGCGGCGATGGAGGGCTTCGAGGTCGTGACGATGGACGAGGCGGTGACGCGCTCCGACATCTTCGTCACCGCGACGGGCAACGCCGACGTGATCACCGCCGATCACATGAAGGCGATGAAGAATATGGCCATCGTCTGCAACATCGGGCATTTCGACAGCGAAATCCAGATTTCGGCGCTGTCGAACTACAAGTGGACCGAGGTGAAGCCGCAGGTCGACCTTGTCGAATTCCCCGATGGCAAGCAGATCATCATCCTGTCGAAGGGCCGCCTGGTCAACCTCGGCAACGCCACCGGCCACCCGAGCTTCGTCATGTCGGCGAGCTTCACCAACCAGACGCTGGCACAGATCGAACTGTTCACGCGCCCCGAGCAGTACGGCAACGACGTCTATGTCCTGCCCAAGCACCTCGACGAGAAGGTCGCGGCGCTCCACCTCGACAAGCTCGGCGTCAAGCTGACCAAGCTGACGCCGCAGCAGGCGGGGTATATCGGCGTACCGGTCGAGGGGCCGTTCAAGCCGGACCATTACCGGTACTAGCGGATCAAGCGCACCTCGACCCCGACCGCGTCGGCGACTTGGAGCCACGCGCGGTCGGCGGTAAGTACCGGGCAGCCCAGCCGCCGCGCCAGAGCGAGGCAGAAGCGGTCGCCGAGCGATAGACCCTTTGCGCGGGTAATTTCCGCCAGCAATCCCGCCTAGACGGCGAGCCATTCATCGGGCCGTCGGGTCCGCATATCGACACGGTCGAGTGCGTCCAGGACTGCCTGGCGGGGATGATCGCGGATCAGCCGGGCAGGCACCTCACTATAGTTGACCGTCGACATCTGCGCGTCAGGCAGAGCGGCGCGAACGACCTCACCGCCCGCTTCGCCGAGCAGGTATGCGAGCAACGCCGACGAATCGAGAACGATCGTCACCAGCCCGCTTCGTCACGGCGCGCTTCGGCGCGGCGCTCGACGATAAACTCATCGACACTTCCGGCATTGCCCAGACGCGCTTTGGCGAGGATTGCCACTGCCTCGTCGGCGCGGGCCATCCGCTCCGAGGGGAGATCGTTCGGGGAGCGGGCAGCCGGGACGCCGGGGTGCATCACAGCCGGTCGCTCATACACCGCCCCAGACGTGAAAGTGTGGCCGAACCGCAAACGCTTGCGACGGGCCGGATGCCAACCCAGCGGCGCGAGCACCTCTCGAACGAGGCGGCCAGTATGCTGGCGCTCGACATCATCGAGCCTGCCGACCTCGTCGACGATCGCCCGGTCGATCGCCGCCACTGCCGGGTCGCGCTCGCGCGAGTGCCGTTGCATCTCGGCGACGCTATCGGGGTGCCGGGTCAGATCGACGATGATCCGGCCTTTGGTACTCGCGCAAAAATCATGATAGCTCAGCATTGCCAGTTCCCGTGTAACGTACCTCTAAAGGTGCGTTGCACCTATATAGGTGCCGAGTTGGTCGCTGCGAAGGGTATTTCGATTGCGGAACTGGGCACGGTTGCCGCGCGCCTCGCTGCCCTTCTCCGTCTCGGCGACATCGTTGCCCTTTCGGGCGATCTCGGCGCGGGCAAAACCACGTTCGCGCGTGGCGTGCTGCGCGGTCTGGGGTGGGCAGGCGAGGTGCCATCGCCGACGTTCACGCTGGTGCAGCCTTACGACACCACACCCGAGGTCTGGCATGTCGACCTGTACCGGCTGAACGACGCGGTCGAGGCCGACGCGCTCGGGCTGTTCGAGACCGACGCCGCGCTGCTGATCGAATGGCCCGAGCGGCTGGGGGCGCGGCTGCCGCCCGAAGCGCTGCGGCTGCAGTTGGCGGGCGCGGGCGGGGCGACGCGGACCTTGACTTGGGAGGTGCCCCGGGCTTGGGAGGGGCGGTGGCCGCCTCCCCTCTCCAAAGCATGATCCCACCCGTCGCTGCCGCCGATTTTCTCGCGGCGAACGGCTGGGAGGGTGCGGAAATCGTGCCGCTGGCGGGCGACGCGTCGTTCCGGCGCTATTTCCGTGTCCACGACGGCGAGCGGGTCGCGGTGCTGATGGATGCGCCGCCCGAGCATGAGGACAGCCGTCCGTTCCTCGCGGTCGGCAGGCACCTGCTCGATTTGGGTTTCGCTGCCCCAGCGCCGCTTGGCGTCGATCTCGACCACGGCCTCGTGCTCCTCGAGGATTTCGGCGACGACCGCGTCACGCCGCTGCTCGAACGCGCGCCCGATCTCGAAGCGGGCATCTATGCCGACGCGATCGACCTGCTTGCCGACCTGCACCGCCATCCGGCCCCGGCGCTGCGCGCCTACGATCCGACCGAGTTGCGCCGCGAAGTCCGGTTGTTCACCGACTGGTACCTGCCCGCTGCCGGTCTGACCGAGGCCCCGGGCTATGATGCCGCTTGGGACGCGGTCTGGCCGCTGGTCCTTGCGGAGCGGCCCGTCCTGACGCTGCGTGACTATCACGCCGATAATCTGATGCTGCTCGACAGGCCGGGACAGCGCCTCGGCCTGCTCGACTTTCAGGACGCGCTGGCGGGGCATCCTGCGTACGATCTCGTGTCGCTGCTTCAGGACGCGCGCCGCGACGTGTCGCCCGCCCTCGAAGCCGCGATGCTCGACCGCTACATCGCTGCGGCAGACGTCGCCGACGAGGCCGCGTTCCGCGCCGCCTATGAAATTCTCGGCGCGCAGCGCAACACCAAGATCCTCGGCATTTTCACGCGGCTGCGCGACCGCGACGGCAAGGCGGGTTATGTCGAGCGTCACCCGCGCCTTTGGGGTCACCTCGAGCGCAACTTTGCGCATCCCGCGCTGGCCCCCGTCGCGGCGTGGTTCGACGCCAACGTGCCGCAATCGGCACGCGGTGGGGCGCTGATCCGGTGACGAGCCGACGCTTCGCCGCCCCGCTCGCCATCCGCCCCGCGATCGCGGCGCAGGTGCCGACCAGCGCGATGGTCCTCGCGGCAGGGCTGGGCAAGCGCATGCGGCCGCTGACCGCGACACGCCCCAAGCCGTTGATCGAGGTCGCGGGGCGGACCCTGCTCGACCGCGCGCTCGACCATCTGGTGACGGCGGGCGTCGCGCGCGCGGTGGTCAATTCGCACTATTTCGCCGACCAGATCGATGCGCATCTCAGCGGCCGCAGCGACCTCGACATCCAGCTGTCGGACGAGCGCGCCGCGCTGCTCGAAACCGGCGGCGGGGTGACCAAGGCTTTGCCGCTGCTCGACTGCGACCCCTTCTACGTCGTCAACAGCGACAATCTGTACATCGACGGCTCGACCGACACGCTGCATCAACTCGCGCAGCGCTGGGACGCCGATACGATGGACGCGCTGCTGCTGCTCGTACCGCTGGCGCGCGCCAGCGGGTACGAGGGACGCGGCGATTTCCAAATGGACGCCGCGGGCCACATCCGCCGCCGCGTCGAACATCGCGTCGCGCCCTATGTCTTCTCGGGCGTCCAGCTGCTCGCCAAGCGCCTGTTCGAGAACGAACCCGTCGAGCCGTTCTCGATGTGGCGTGTCTGGGACCGCGCGCTCGCCGCCCAGCGGCTGTACGGCGTTGTCCACCAGGGCCTGTGGTTCCACGTCGGCACGCCACAAGCGGTGACCGAGACCGAGGCGCTGCTTGCCGTCTCCTGACGCACCCAGGCAGGATGGGGCAGCGCGCCGTACGGCGGTGTTCAATATCCCGCCGCACGTCGCGTTCGTCGATGCGCTGGCACAGGGGCTGCTCGACCGCACGGGCGGCGACACCGTCGGGCTAGCCCGCGCGCGCGTCCTGCTACCCAACCGCCGCGCGGTGCGCGCGCTGACCGATGCCTTCGTGCGGCTGTCCGACGGTGGGCTGCTGCTGCCGCGGATGACGCCGGTCGGCGACCTCGACGAGAGTGGCGGGTTGCTCGACGGCCTCGACAGTGCGCTGCCGCCCGCCTTCGATGCATGCGAGCGGCGGCTGCGGCTGGCGCGGCTGGTGCGCAACGGCAGCCGGGCGCGCGGCGACACGCTGACCGCCGTCGAGGCGCTGCGACTCGGCGACGCGCTGGCGAAGGCGCTCGATACGTTGACCTCGGAGGAGATCGACGCCGGAGCGCTCGAGCGCCTCGATCTCGGCGGCCTCGCGCATCATTTCGAGGCGACGCTGGCGCAGTTCCGTGCCGTCCGCGACCTGTGGCCCGCTGTCCTTGCCGCGACGGGGACAAGCGACGCGCAGGCGCGCGCCAACGCCGTGCTCGACGGACTCGCGGCGCGCTGGGCCGCGACGCCGCCCGAGGGCCTCGTCGTCGCGGCGGGCACCGTCGGCGCGTCGCCGCCGCTCGCGCGCCTGCTCGGGGTCATCGCGCGCTTGCCTGGCGGCCTCGTCGTGCTGCCCGGCGTCGATACCGCGATGTGCGACACCGAGTGGGACGCGATCCGCTGCGAGGGGGCCGCGTGCGACGACGCGCATCCGCAGTTCGCGCTCAAGCAGCTCCTCGAACGCATGTCGGTGGCGCGCGCCGAGATTGCCGATTGGGGCGTGACGACCGCCGCCGACGGCCCGGCAGCGCGCACCCGCGAGGTCGCGCGCGCGATGAGCCTCGCGGCGTTTACCGGTGCCTGGGCGACACCCCCCGCGCCTGACGCCTTCGCCGGGGTGACTCTGATCGAGGCGGCGACGGCGGAGGAGGAGGCGCAGGCGATCGCGCTGCGGCTGCGCGGCGTCCTCGAAGCGCCCGGGCAGACCGCCGCGCTGGTGACCCCCGATCGTGCGCTGGCGCGGCGTGTCGCGGCGCATCTCGCGCGCTGGGGCATCGCTATCGACGATTCGGCGGGGCAGCCACTGGCGCTGACGCCGCCGGGGACGCTGATCGTCGCGCTCGCCGAGGCGGCGAGCCAGGGCTTCGCGCCCGTGCCGCTGCTCGCCGTGCTCAAGCATCCCCTCGTGCGGTTCGGTGAGGCGCGGCTGGCGTGGCTCGACGAGGTGCGGCGGCTCGATCTCGACCTGCGCGGTATCCGCCCAGCGCCGGGGCTGGCGGGCGTCGCGACGCGTATCGGCGGGGCCAAATATCCGAAAACGAAGGCGGCGTGGTGGGACGAGGTCGCGACCCTGCTCGCCCCACTCGCCGACGCGTTCGCGGCACCCGCGATCGATCTCGCAGCGCTCATCGCGGTCCTGCGCGATACCGGCGCGTGCCTTGCCGGCGACGAGCTGTGGCGCGGCCCCGCCGGACGCGCGCTGGCGAGCGTCGTCGACGCGCTGACGACGCATGGGGCTCACCTCGACGGCCTCGACGCCGGAGACGCCCCCGCACTGATCGCCGCGTTCCTGCGCGACGCGCCGGTGCGCGAGGCCTATGGCAAGCACCCGCGCCTCGCGATCTACGGCACCCTCGAAGCGCGGCTCCAGCGGCCCAGCCTCGTCATCCTCGGCGGCCTCAACGACGGCACGTGGCCGCCGCGCCCCGCACCCGACCCGTGGCTCGCGCCTGCCGTCCGTCTCGAACTGGGCTTGGGCGGCACGCAGCGCGCCGTCGGCCTCGCGGCGCATGATTTCGTCGAGGCACTTGGCGCGCGCGAGGTGCTGCTGACGCGCGCGCGGCGTGACGACAGCGCGCCGGCGGTGGCATCGCGCTTCTGGCTGCGGTTGCGGGCGCTGGCGGGCGGTGCGATTGCCGAGGACCGCGCGTTGCTCGACCATGCGCGCGTGCTCGACCGCCCGGCGCGCGTCGTCCCCGCGACACGCCCCGCGCCGATGCCGCCGCTGCGCCCGCGCCGCATATCGGTGACCAACGCCGAGCGCCTCAAGGCCGACCCGTTCAGCTATTATGCGAAGGCGATCCTCAAGCTCGGCACGCTGTCGCCGCTCGATGAGGAGCCGAGCGCCGGCGAGAAGGGCATCGACCTCCACGACGTTCTCGAACGCTGGACCAATGGCGGTGGTCAACCTGTTGATCTAAAACGCATTGCTGCAGAAATGCTGCGCAGCAAATGGTCTGCGCATCCGCTGATGCGCGCGCTCTGGGCACCGCGTGTCGTGCGCGCGCTCGACTGGGTAGTGGTCGAGACCGCGCGCTGGGCGGGCGACGAGGGCTGGGAGGCGTGGCGTGCCGAGGCGGGCGGCAGTCTCGAGCTGCCCTCGGGAATCACCGTCGAGGGCCGCGCCGACCGGCTCGACCGCAATGCCGACGGCGATATCGCGATCATCGACTACAAGACCGGCACGGTCCCGAGCCATCCACAGGTCGCGGGTGGCTTCGCGTTGCAGATGGGTTTGCTCGGGCTGATGGCCGAGCGCGGCTGCTTCGGCGATCCCGCTGCCGTCGGCGCGCTGCGCTACTGGAAGCTCGGCGGCGGCAGGGATCCCGGCAAGGCGAGCAACCCGCTCAAGCATTTCAGCGATGTCATCCCGCCGCCCGAGCATATCGCCGCGACGGCGGTGCGCTTCGATGCGCTTGCCGCCGCGTATCTGCTGGGTAGCGAGCCGTTCATCGCCAAGCTCCACCCCGACTATGCCGCGCGCTACAGCGACTTCGACCATCTCGCGCGCGTCGCCGAATGGCAGTCGCGACCGTCCGCAGCGCCGCGAACCGGCGAATGAAGCCCCTTTTCCCCCTCCGCCCCGACCAGGCCGTCGCCGCCGCTCCGTCGGACAATGCATGGGTGTCGGCGTCGGCGGGGACGGGAAAGACGCAGGTGCTCAGCGCGCGCGTGCTGCGCCTGCTCCTCAACGGCGAGCGCCCCGACCGCATCCTGTGCCTGACCTTCACCAAGGCGGGGGCCGCCGAGATGCAGGCGCGGGTGTTCGACCGTCTCGCGCACTGGGTCCGTGCGAGCGACGCCGAACTGCGCGCCGACCTCGCGGCGATCTGTGCGGACTTCGACGACGCGACCGTGGCGCGTGCACGGACGCTGTTTGCGCATACGCTCGACGCGGGTGGCGGATTGAACGTCCAGACGCTCCACGGCTACGCCCAGTCGCTGCTCGCGGCATTCCCGTTGGAGGCAGGGGTCGCGCCGGGGTTCATGACGCTCGCCGACCGCGACGCTCAGGCGCTGCGGGGCCGCGTCCTCGCCGAATCGATCGAGGCGGCGGCGGCGGAGGGGGACACGCGCTTCCTCGACGACATCGGCGCGATCAGCATCGCGCGGGGTGAGTCGAGTCTCGACCGGATCTCGGGCATCCTCATCCGCCACGCCGACGCGCTCGCGCTGCTCGGCAGCCCGCAAGGCTTCGAGGCCAAGCTGCGCCGCGCCTTCGGGCTGCCCGTCGACGGGACGCGCGATGATGTGCTGAGCGAGGCGGTGGCGCGCCTCGACCTGGCTGGCCTCAAGCGCCTCGGCCACGCGCTCGAACGCGCGGGCGGCGTCAAGGCGAGCGAGCGCGCCGAGAACCTCCTGTGGTGGTGCGCGCTGCCGGCGGCATCGAAGGTTGCGAGGCTCGACGGGCTGTTCGGCTGCCTGCTCAACAAGGACGGCAGCATCCCCAAGACTTTGGTTCCCGTCGCCGCATCGCGTGCCGACCCCGGCCTGGCACACGCCGCTGCGCAGTTGTGCGCGGGGGTTGCCGAAGTCGCCGAGACTGCCGCCCTCCTCGATGCCGCCGCCAACGCCGCGCGCCACCTGCGCGTCGGGGCGCGGCTGTGCGCGGCGTACGGCGACCGCAAGCGCCGCGCCGGGGTCATCGACTACGACGACATGATCGCGCGCGCCGCATCGTTGCTGACGCGGCCCGGCATGAGCGAATGGGTGCGCTTCAAGCTCGACCAGCGCGTCGATCACCTGCTCGTCGACGAGGCGCAGGACACCAACCTCGCGCAATGGGACATCGTCCGCGCGCTGACCGACGAGTTCTTCGACGGGCGCGGCGCGCGCGATCTCATCCGCACCTTGTTCGTCGTCGGCGATTTCAAGCAGGCGATCTTCAGCTTCCAGGGTACCGACCCGCGCGTCTTCAATGACCAGAAGACCGCGTTCGGGCAGAAGATTGCCGACGCCGACCTGCCGTGGCGCGACGTGCCGCTTACCGAGTCGTTCCGGTCGGTGCCTGCCGTCCTTGAAGTCGTCGCGCAGGTCGTCGAGGACCTCGGCCACGCGGCGTTCGGTGCGCCCGAGCCGATCCCGCCGCCGCGCGCCGCGCGCGACAAGCGCCCCGGCATGGTCACCCTGTGGCCGCCGCTCGCCACCGACTTCGACGACGACAGCGTTGCCGACCCCGACCGCGCGTGGTTGCCCTCGGGGCAGGTCCGCATGGCACACCAGCTCGCCCGCCAGATCGCCGCATGGCTCGCGCCCGCCACCGCGCTTCACCTGCCGGCGCGGGGGCGCAACGTCGCGCCCGAGGACATCCTCGTCCTCGTCCGCAACCGGGGCGAGTTCGTCCAGC
>JBBQVB010000100.1:0-9423 GCA_038211965.1 Sphingomonadales bacterium | reverse complement strand
ATCTCGGCAGCGGTCAGCCCCGCCGGTCCCGCACCGACAATGCCCACCGATTGCGCGCGCCGGTCGGCGACCGCGACCAGAGGCTTGACCCAGCCATTGTCCCACGCCGTATCGGTGATGAACTTCTCGACCGCGCCGATGGTCACCGACCCGAAGTCCTTCTCGATGACGCAATTGCCCTCGCACAGCCGGTCCTGCGGGCAGATTCGCCCGCAAATCTCGGGCATCGACGAGGTCGCGTTGGACAGTTCGTAAGCCTCCTCGAGCCGTCCCTCTGCGGTCAGGCGCAGCCAGTCGGGGATGTGGTTGTGTAGCGGGCAATGGACCTGGCAAAACGGCACCCCGCACTGCGAGCAGCGCCCGGCCTGCTCCTCGGCGCGCGCAATCAGATAGGGTGCGGCGATCTCGGCGAAATCGTGCGCGCGCGCGCCGGCGGCGCGCTTGGTCGGATAAGCCTGCACGCGGTCGGTAAAGCGCAGCATCGTGGCATCGGCCATCGCGACTCCCTTTCGGGCGTGTGCATAAGTGCGTGCGCGCCGCTTGTCACGCATGATTTCGTCGATAGGGCAGCAATATTGACTATTTCAACGTGAAACCTAGAGTGCGATCGACAAGCTATAACGGCATCACGCTTTATAGTACCAATATAAGACTATCGCACCAACAGCCAGATCAGCGCGGCACTTCCTGCGACGATGCGGTACCACGCAAATGGCGCAAAGCCGTAGCGCCCGATGACCGCCACGAACGCCTTGACGACGACCAGCGCGACCACGAACGACACCGCGAACCCGAGGCCGATCGACCCGAGCTCCTGCGCATCGAGCCCCGTGCGATTCTTGTAGAGTTCGAGCGTCGTTGCACCGAGCATCGTCGGGATCGCGAGGAAAAAGCTGAACTCCGCCGCCGTGCGCCGCTCGACGCCCATCGCCAGCGCCCCCATGATCGTCGCGCCCGAGCGGCTGACGCCGGGGATCATCGCCAGGCACTGGACGGCGCCGATACCGAGCGCGGTCCGCACCGGCATTTCGCCGACGCCGGTCACCGTCGCGCGCTTCGCCAGCCGCTCGACAAGCAGGATCGCGATGCCGCCGACGATCAGCGCGACCGCGACGACATCGGCACGCCCGAGCAGCGCCTCGATCTGCTTGTGGAACGCGAGTCCGAGCACGGCTGCCGGAATAAACGCCACCAGCACGTTGCGGACGAAGCGCAGCGGCAGCGCCTTGCCCGCCAGTGCCCCGGTCGCGACGGTGAGCAGCGTCCGCCAGTACAGCACGACGATCGCCAGGATCGCGCCGAGCTGGATGACGATGTTGAACACCTTCCAGCGCTCGGGGTCATAGCCGAGCAGCTCGCCCGCGAGGATCAGGTGCCCCGTCGACGACACTGGCAGAAATTCGGTCAGCCCCTCGACGATGCCGAGGATGATGATGTCGAGCAGGCTGTGATCCACAGAGACTCCGATGTCAGGGGACGATTGGATCGCGGTGGAAACGCCCGCCGGTCCGGTAGCGTTCGAGATAGGCCGGGACGATGCTCGCCATCGGCGTCGCGGCGATGCCCAGCTCGGCCAGCCCCGGTGCCCCGGCCGGCACGACATTGTCCGACTGAAGCATCTGCCACTGGCCCGAAGTCATCGGCGCGCCGGGCACGAAATCGCCCGCCGTTGCCATCAGCGCGGCAACGCCGTCGGGGACGTCGACGAGCCGCTTGCCCGGGCGCACCTCAGCGACGATCCAGGCGAGAATGTCGCGGAAGCTGCGCACGTCGGGGCCGCCGAGCGCATAGGTCGTGCCACCGTGCTGCGTAGGGTTGCCCAGCGCGGCGACGATGGCGTGCGCGACATCGAGGACGTAGACCGGCTGGAAACGCGTGCGGCCTGCGACGACGGGCATCACTGGCAGCGTCGTCGCGAGCGCCGCGAAGCGGTTGAAGAACTGGTCCTCGCGCCCAAAGATGATCGAGGGTCGGAGCACCGTCGCATGCGGCAGTGCCGCGAGCACTGCTGCCTCGCCCGCCGCCTTCGTGCGGCCATAGGCGGCCTTGGCACGCGCGTCGGCCCCGATTGCAGAGACCTGCACGAACGACGCGATGCCTGCGGCAGCAGCGGCCTGCGCGACATTGCCCGCGCCCCTTGCCTGCACTGCATCGAAACGCTGACCGCCACTTTCGGCGAGGATGCCGACAAGATTGACCCCCGCCGTCGCGCCGTCGAAGGCGCGCGCCAGCGACGCCCTATCACGGACATCGCCGCGCACGATCTGGATTTGCCCGAGCCCGCCGAGGGGCTTGAGGAACGATGCGCCATCGGGATTGCGCGTCACGACGCGCAATCGCACGCCCGTCGCCGCGAGCGCCTGAACGAGGTAGCGCCCGACAAAGCCCGAGCCGCCGACGATCACGCAAAGCCCGTCCAACGCCGTCCCTTCCTGGCTACCGCCCGCGCGGCGGCTTGTGGCGCACCCGCCCAACGTTGACAACCGCTGCGCACCCCCCTAACCGCCCAGCCTCGCAACCTGCCCAGGTGGCGGAATTGGTAGACGCGCCAGCTTCAGGTGCTGGTATTGGTAACGATGTGAAGGTTCGAGTCCTTTCCTGGGCACCATAACCCCGTTCGTGATCGTACGGGACAGTTGCAAAAATGCCGAAAAATAAGTAGTTTACCCGCCACGATGACCGCTCACGGTTGCTGGCGTCGTCGGCGCATGGGCAGGCGAGCGGTTCGGCGGGTGCTAGTCATCGCCGCGCGGTCGGTGCCGCGCTGGACGGTGCGCAATGGAAGGGTTATCGTGGGTGAAACCCCGGGTCGCGCCAACACGGGGAACCAGCGATGAGCTTCGACAAGCGCATGCCGGCGGATTGCGCGAAAGCGTTTCTGTCCGCTGCCAAACTCTTCCAAGTCTTCATTCTCGTACGGCGGACCAATGAGGCCTCGGTCGAGCTGATGCGCGATCCCGCGTGCGTGCCCAAACGTCTCGACTGCAAGGCCAAGACCGCCGACCAGGACTATGTCCATCCGCGCTACGGCCCGATGAAGAGCGCGGGGCTAGTTGTCGATCCGACCGTAAGCGGCGAGGGTGCATTCAAGTCGGGCGAGAAATATGGCAAGGCGCTGAAGGAGTGGGAGGGCTTCGCCAAGACGCTCGACCCCGCGGTGCTGACCTTCGAAGGCCAGTCGCGCGTCACCTATGTTCCGGGCGGCAAGCAGTATTTCGTCGATCTCGATCCCAAGAGCGTCCGCTACGGGTGCGTCAAGTTCACCGGCATCGGGCTGTTGACGGCGGGCAAGTACATCCACGGCGACTTCGACCTGTACGGCATCGTGCCCGCGGGCGACCCGGCGAAGAATGTCTCGGTCACCGAGGAACGTCTCGGGATGAAGCACATGCGCAGCCCCGAGTTCATGGACGTGCAGAACTGGGTCAACCGCCAGATCGGCGTGCCGATGGTCCTGCACGGCGCGCAGGAAAGCTATGCCAGCGAACACTCGGACGAAGGCATCGATATCTTCCACCCCGACGGCCGCACGATCACCTTCGCCGACGACGCCGCCGCGATCACGCGCCTGTACGAGACCGAGTTCAAGGGGCGGAAGCTGTTCACCAAGGGCGGCACGAAGCTGGTCGTGCGCGGGATGTTCATGACGCCGGAGTGAGTGGCCGGCCCCGGCTAGCACGATTCGGCTCGGGTGGCGGCGCGGTCAGCGCTTGATGCCGAAAACGGCCTTGATGACGCTGGTGTGCGTCAGCAGGTCGAACGACTCGCCGTCGTCGTAGGCGATTCCGAACGATATATGGTTGTCGGGAAGGTACTGGAAGCGCAGCGACAGTCGCTGCGCGTCGCCGGGGCCGCGTTCGAGGTTGTAGCGCTGGCCGTAGTCGGCGCGCAGCTGAACGCGGCCGCGGTCCCGTAGGTTGAGCGTGACATTCGCGGTGGCGTCGAAACCGAGGCGCGTCCACGACGGCGCGTCGATCAGGTCGAGCTTACGCCCCGGACGGTCGTTCGACAGATGATCGAAGGTGCCGCTGACCAGCCAGCGAAATGTCAGCCGATCTTTCACGATCACATAGGCGACGTCGTTGCCCGGCAGGTCGATATCGGGCGTCACCCGCGCCGCCAGCGACCAGCTGCGCGACGCGAACCGCGTGTCGGTCAGGTAGCGCCCGTTGAGCGCGAAATAATGCGATGCCGTTCGCGGCCGTTTGCCGGGCGCGGAACGGGTCTGCACGAAGCCACCGACCTGAAAGCCGACGGCGAGATTGTCGGTGGCGTCGGGATTGCCCGTCGAACCCTCGCGTTCGATCTGGACGAAGGCCGTCGGTTTTATGCGCGCGAACACGCCGCCCTCGCGGTCGACGCGTGCGGGGTCGCCCAGCGCGAACTCACGCCAGACCACGCCGATCGTGCCGGTCAGCGACAGCGTCTCGCGGTGCCTGTCGAGGTTGTTGGTGTAGGCGATTTCCGCCGATGGCCGGTCGACGAGCGACTGGATCGTCAGGTCGGTCGGCGCGCGCGTGACGATGATTTCGGCGCGGGTCGGCGCAGGTGCGGCGACCGCGACGACAGGGCTCGCCGGCGCACCGCCGCCGGTGCGGGGGAGGCAGCGGATGGTCATGCCGTCGTCGCGTCCCTCGAGCACCGCCGCGAGGACGCGCGGCATCGCGTCCCCGGTCGCGCCACCGTTGTCGGACAGAAGGATTTCAACGCCACCGTCGGCAAGCGGCAAGCGTTCCGCAGACCCGGCCGCGTCGGGGTTCAGCCACGCCGCGATCAGCGTGCGCAAACGCGTCACCGACCGGTGATTGACCTTTACCGGCTTGTCGAGAGCGACCGCGCCGATGCCGCTGCCGCCGCTGCGCGCCCAGTCGTATTGAACGACGAGCGGCGCATTAGCCCGACCGGAAGATCGCGCGGCCGAGGGCGGCCGCCGACATGCTGCCGCTGCGGCCATCGGCCGACGCGACGCACGCCTTCGCGATCTCCGGCGCAAGTTGGTTGACCAGCATCCTGTCGGCCGCGAGCGCGGGTTGCGCAAGGCTGCCCGCGACGAACGGGATGACCACCAGCCGGATACTCATCGCGCCATGATTTTTTCGGCGATCCACTCGGCCAGTTCGCCATACTGCAAGCTGGTCAAGCTGCTCGCCTCCTCGTCGCTCCCGCTGGCAAGGCCGACGCGGCAGCCGAACCTCTCCTCGATCAGATCCTGGCAGCCGGCAAGCAGTTTGCGGACCGTCGAGGCCGTCGGAAAGACATCGCCGACTCGGTCGGACAAGGACGGGCGGCAGTTGTTGAGGTGGGTGGCCGCGTCGAGCAGGGCGACTTCGATATCGCCGCCGGAAATCCCCAAGCCGCGCTCGCCTGCTGCGCCGCCGACGCTGCACCTCGTGTGGGCGGTGACGGCGGCGACCCGCCGCTGCGTCCGCTCGGCGCGACGCCGCATGCGGGCGGCGCGCGCAGCAAGAACACGGTAGCGTCGCGCCATATCAATACCCCCGAAAATCCGACTACAAGCACCCTACAATCGTTCGCGGCGGTCACGGCGCGTACCGTCACGGCCAGGTAATGTCGGGACGACGTAACAGTCGGCGGTCAAGGGCGTCTCCCGACCACCGTGTCGTCGGTCGACGCGGCGACGTCGCGGAGCGCGACATAGCGCGCCGGGGCGCGGACATTGCCGGTCGCAACGAGCGCCAGCGACGGCCCGCTCAGCACGGTATAGCCGACGACGACCGCCGCGCAGACTTCGCTCGTCGGATCGCGCAAAATTCCGCCGAACAACCCTTGTCGCGAGAACTGCCCGCCGCTCGCGTGCGCCGTGGTGGCGAACAGCAGCGCGGCGTTGCGGTCGAGCGCGTCGTGAATTGCACGAAGCTCGGCCAGTTCGGAAAGCGCCGCGCCGCCCGGCGTGTCGGCGGCCGTCAGCCGGGCACGGAATTCGGCTTCGGCGCTCGCCGCCGCGCGTAACTCGGCGACGCGTTCCGTCGGCGCCGAACTGCCGGCGAGCCGGTCGGCGGCAGCCGTTGCTGCGGCACCGCGATCGCCGAGTTCCTGAAGCCTCGCGACGATCGCGGCGCTCGCGGCACGGTCGTGGAGCGGCACGAGCCGAACGGAAACACCGGCGCGACGGGCGAGAAGCGCGGCCGCCAGTTCGCGCCGCAGCAGCCCGTCCTGCACCGTCAACTCGATGCCCGCAAAACGTGTCCTGACGGCGAAATATTGGGCTGCCGTCGCCGCGAGAGACAGCGCGGTGGTCGCAATGCCGAGACCGGGCACCGCAGTGGCGATCACTTCGGCCAGGCCGCGGTCGCCGACGCCGCGGTCGCCCACGCCGCGGTCGCCGAGGCCGCGGTCGCTGGCGACGGCTGGTGCGAGCGCTGCCGCGGCAAGGGCGGCGTCCAGCCGGGCGGCCAATTGCGCACAAGCCGCGTCGAAGCGGTCGAGCGGCGAAAGATCGACTGTCTCGCTGCCGACGAACATCAATATTTCCGGCGATGCGGCAGCGGCGCACGCGGCCAGCGTCGCATCGACGATCGTCGCCGCGGCGGCGCGCAGCGCGCCGACCATCAGCAACTCGGCCTCGCCCTTGCCCGCTCCCGCCTCGAGCGTGACCCCCGACTTCGCGTCGGGTGGCGGCGCGAGGGTCGGCATGGCCCTGGCCCCGGTCGTGTCGGCGCGGTCGGTCATCCTGCTCTCCTGCGGAAGCGAAGGAAGCTGTGCACCGCCGCTGCCACGTCAGACCGGCACAGTAATATGCTTGCCACTGAACACCGCTTGCCAGTTTTCGATCTCGCTGACCACGATCTCGTCGGCGGCATGCGCGAGGCTTGCCACCGCGGCGTAATTGAGCGCCGATTCGGGTGCGGAAAGCAGCAAGTTGATGCGGAGATGGAGCGAACCAAGTTTCTGCGAGGTGATCTCCGAAATCGCCGCGAAGCGCTCGAAATCGCCGAAGTATCGAATGCCCGCGAACATCCCGCCAAAGCTGGGGAGCGCGACGCCGAGGAAGGTGAAGGTCTTGGCCATGCCTTCGAGGCGGGCCTCGGCGAACACGCCGAGCGCGCTGGCAAGGGTCAGGACGAGATAGATCGTGACTGCGGCGACCGCGAGCTGAAACAGCCGCTGCGACAGCACGTCGAGGCGATGATGCGCGCGGGTCAGGCGCTCCGCCTTGCAGCGATGATAGTCGCGCTGCTGCACGACGTGATGGATATCGAGCAGTTCCAAGCCGGCGCGCAGATAGGCGGTGGTGACGGACAGCTCGGGAAGTCCGACGGCCCGCAGGCCGTGGCGCGCATAGAACTCCGGCCAGTCGGTATCGGCACCGCGCGGCCAGCGCCCCGCAGGGCGCGCCACGCCGAGGATGAGCAGCGCCGGGGCGTGGCGGAAATATTCGGCGACGCGCCGCGTCTCGAACCAGCGCCCATGCCAGCGGCGGCGCTGGCCGGCCCAGGTAACGGCAAGGATCGTCACGAGCAGCGTGAACTCGACGAGCGCGAACATCCATTTGTCGGCGGCGCGGCCGAACGGCTGGTAGGCGATGCCGATGACCACCGCGAGGCCCGCCAGCAGAAAGCTGACCACCATGCCGCCGCGATAACGGTCGGACAGATAGGCCGAGACCCCGTCGGCGAAGGCGAAGCGCCGCAGCACCTGTGCGGCGATCGCGTCGATCAGGCGGCGATCGGCGGATGGCATCGCCGCCGCTGCCGACAGGATGCCGTCGCGGGCCGCCGAAACATGCGTAGCGGGGGTGACATAGACCTGCCGCAGCGAATGCCACGGGCTCGCATCGCCGCCGAACATCGCCTCGACGCGGCGATAGCTGTGGAACAGCCACGGGCTGCGCCCGGGCCAGCGCTGGTCGGCGAGCGCGGCGCTGCCGCTGCGAAAGCCCGCATTGCCGGTAAAGGTCAGCGCCGCGGTGATGACCTGCCGGAGGCTGGCGAGGCGATCGGTCCGCGGATCGACCGGTGCCCGCAGCCCCTCGCGCGAGTGCACGATCCGCCAGTCTTCCGGCGCGGCGGGATCGATCCACAGGACGGCGACACCCTGGTCGAGCGCCGTCGCGATGGTATGGCCGGTGCCGCCGACATAGGCTTCGGAAATGCCGTTCCAGACGCCGATGATAAAATCCGACTGTTCAATCATCACCCGCCCGGCGAGTGCCACGCGCTCGGAAGCGTGGGCGGAAACGACCCATGCCGGTCGTTATTTCTCTAGTCCACGTGCCGACCACGCGATAGAGGGACATGTCGCTGTCGGTTGACCTGACGCGACATGGTGTCGGGGGCACCCGAGGATGAAAGTCGCGCGACCCTGTGGGGCAAGTCATGCGGCGTCCTTCGCGGCGCGATCAGGTTCGGCGCGTCGCCTGATCGAGGCGGGCTACAAGGCCCCAACTGCCCGCAGTCGCCTAGCGTCGTGACCGTTTCCGCACCGTCCGGGGCGACCGGCGCGCCGACCACTGTCTTTGTCTGCTATTCACGCGGCGACCGCGAGCGCGCCTTGCCGGTCATCGCGGCACTCGAGGCCGGCGGGTTTTCGGTCTGGTGGGACGGGCTGCTGCAACCCGGCGAACGCTTTGCCAATACCACCGCCGCCGCACTCGATAGCGCGCTCGCCGTCGTCGTGCTGTGGTCGGCGACCTCGGTCGCGTCGCACTGGGTGCACGACGAAGCGACGCGCGGGCGCGACCGCCGGGTACTGGTGCCGCTGTCGCTCGATGGCACGCCGGCACCGCTCGGGTTCGGCCAGTTCCAGACGATCGACATCTCGCGCGCCAAGCATCAATGTCCTCTACTGCCCGTTCGGTTAAATGGACACGAAAGCGCTCTGTATCGTCCAATCCAGGTGTATCGATCAGTATGACACCCTGCTGTAGTATGGGTAGCGGGGTCTCGATCTCGATCGATTCCACGAGGCAATGGTGAGGTTTCGTGCTGGAAGTGTATTGCTTTATTTTGCGACGAAACTCAGCCTCTGCTTTGCGAATCGCGTCGGCTGTCTGACCCTCAGCCAGCCTTATCGTGATTGTATTTCCGCCTGGGCGGATATGCTCGCGTTCAATTTCTGATAGATCGAAAATCTCGAGAGCGGCATCGGACCCTGATCGTCGATCACGTGAGGCGAATTTTGTCCAGTTAGCAGCACGATGTGAAGCCGGATCAGTAGGGTCGTCTTTATAAGCCTGCTGCTGCTCGTCCCAGTTCTCTTTTGCGATGAGGTTAATCCGAGCTTGCACATGTTTCCCGTAACGGAATGTCGTAACGGCGGCTGTCTCTGGGTTGGTATCCTCACCGGCCAACTTTTGCCCCAAAAGCTCGTTCACAAACGATGATTTACCAGCCTTAAAGCGTCCAATAACAGCGACCTTGTACTCTTCTGGAATAGAATTCTCATCCAAAAGTTGGCGGAGAC
>JBBQVB010000099.1:0-9519 GCA_038211965.1 Sphingomonadales bacterium | reverse complement strand
CCCACCCCCGCCGACAGGTCGTCGCCGAGCGCCGCGACCAGCGCCGCTTCGAACCCCGGCTGCACCGTCAGCCGGTCGAGCAACGTCTCGCCACCGGTGCGCGCTGCGCTGAGGACCCGCACCAGCGCGTCGCGCTCGGCGGTCAGCGCGGCGAGGCTACCGCGCGCCACCGCTGCCGCGCCCTGTGCCGCATCGCGCGCGGTGGTCGCAGCGCTGCGCCCCGCGTCCGCAAGGGCAAGCGCCTGCGTCGCCGCAGCAATCTCGCTGCCTGCGCGGTCGAGCGCCGCCTGTGCCGCATCGCGCTGCGGCCCGCCGTCGGGGACACGCGCCAGCGCCTCGCGTTCGGCGGTCAGCCGCGCCGCCTCGCTTTGGGTCCGGCCGAGCCGCGCCTCGGCGGCCTGCACCGCCGCCTCGGCAGCGCGCGCCTGCGCCGTCGCACGCGCGTGCGCCTCGATCGCCGCCGACAGCGCCGCCTCGCCCGCCGCTGCCCGGCTTTCGATCTCCTGCACCGCTGCTGCCAGCTCCGGCAGGCTCGCCCGCGCCGCCTCCAGCGCCTCGTCAAGCCGCGCCCGTTCGTCCCTGATCCGCGCCAGCGCGGCGCGTGCGTCCGCCGCCAGTGCGACCTCGCGCGCCCGGTCGCGCGCGCCAGCTGCCGCCTGCGCGTCGAGCTCGCGCCGCCGCGCCTCGACGCGCGCCAGTTCCGCCGCGAGCCCGCTGCGCTGCTGGACGAGGTGCTGCAGCCCCGCCGCTGCGCGCGCCTCGACCTCGCGCAGCGCGGGCAGCGCCGCCCCCGCTTCGGCCGACACCGTCGCCAGCCGCGCCGCCTCGCGCGTCAGGTCCGCCACGCGCGCTTCGGCCCCCGCCGCCTCGCCACGCGCCGCATCCGACGCGACGCTCGCCGCCTGCCATCGCGCGTGGAGCAGCGCCCCTTCCGCCACCCGTATGCGGTCGCTCAGCTCGCCGTATCTGACCGCCATCCGCGCCTGCCGCCTGAGCGACGCTGCCTGCGCCTCCATGCCTTTCATGACGTCGTCGAGGCGCAGCAGGTTGGCCTCCGCCGCGCGCAGCCGGATCTCGGCCTCCTTGCGACGCACGTGCAGGCCGGCGATCCCCGCCGCCTCTTCGAGCAACGCACGCCGCTCGACGGGGTTCGCCGCGACGATCGCGCCGATGCGTCCCTGGCTGACCAGCGCGGGCGAGTGCGCCCCCGTGGCGTTGTCGGCGAACAACAGCTGGACGTCGCGCGCACGTGCCTCGCGGCCGTTGATACGGTACGCCGATCCCGCCCCGCGCTCGATACGGCGGACGACTTCGATGGCGTCGCTGTCGTTGAACGCGGCAGGCGCGGTGCGCGCGTGGTTGTCGAGGGCAAGCGTCACGTCGGCGAAGTCGCGGCTCGGGCGGCGCGCCGTGCCCGCGAAAATCACGTCGTCCATCGCGCCCGAGCGCAACGATTTCGGCGACCCCTCGCCCATTACCCAGCGGATTGCTTCGAGCAGGTTCGACTTGCCGCAACCGTTCGGACCGACGACCCCGGTCAGCCCCGGCTCGATGCGCAATTCGCACGGTTCGACGAACGATTTGAACCCGGTGAGGCGAAGCCGCCTGAAGTCCATCCGCCCCCCGGCGTCGCGGTTATGACAGCGCCGACTGGAGCTTGGGTTCGAGTGTCGCCCAGTTCGGCGTCGCGTCCTGCAGCTTTCCGTTGATCAAGAACGACGGCGTACCGGTCACCCCGGCCTTGGTGGCTTCGTCGCGCATCTCGGCAAGGCGCTTGATTGCCGCCGGGTCGGCAAGGCACTGGTCGAACTTCGCGCTCGTCATGCCGCGCGCCCGCATGAACGTGTCGAGCCCGCCCATCTTCGCGAGGGTCGCGATCTGCTTGTCCTGCGGCAGTGCGGTCAGGGTCTTCTGGTCCGCCTCGCTGAGCTTCGAGAAGGGTGCCAGCCACTGGTCGAACGCGCCGTAATAGGCGTTGACGAGGTTGAAGAACGGCCCACCGCCCTGGCACCGCGCCAGCAGTGAGGCGGCGTAGTCGGGCCCATTGAAGATGAAATTGCGGTATTCGTAGCTGACCTTGCCGGTAGCGATATATTTGCTGCGCAAGATGCCGCCTGCCTCCTCGTGGAAGTCGCGGCAATGCGGGCAGGTCAGCGACGCATATTCGACGAGCTTGACCTTGGCATCGGGGTTGCCGAGGACGAAACCGCCTTCGGGGGTGGCGGCGGTGACGCTGAGCCAGTCCTTGCCTGCCGGTGCCGCTGCGGTGGTCGTGGTGGTCGCCGCGACCGGCGCGGCGGCGGTATCGGCAGCCTTTTTGTCGCACGCGCCGAGCAGCACCAGCAGCGCCGCCCCAACCGCCAAATCTAGCCGCATCGACAATTCCCTCGCGTCATTTCCCGGTGCCCGTCTTGGCCGCACCCGGAGCGGCGCGCAAGGCCGCGATCAGGCGTGGCTCGAGCCGATCCCACGTCAATATGGCACGCTCCGCTCCCAGAAAATCATCGGTCTGGCGCTTGCCGTCGATGACGAACCCCGGCGTACCTTCGATCTTGTAAGTCGCCAGCGCAACCTCGCGCAGCGCCGCGAGTTGCTTGAACGCTGTCTCATCCGACAGGCACGGCGCGATGCGTGCAGCAGGGATACCGCGCGCGACGAACCAGGCGTCGAGCCCGCCCGCCTTCGCGAGTGCGATGATCTGCGCCTTGGGCTCGAGCGCCGCGAGCCGTGCGCTGGTCGCCGCGTCGAGCGCCAGGAACGGCTTCACCCATTGTTCCTGTCCGGCATAGGCCGCGTCGACGAGCGGAAAAAATTGCTTTGCACCCCCACAGCGGACGAGCAGCGACGCGGCGTAGTCGGGACCGTTCAGAACATAGTTGCGGAACTCGAAACTGACCTGGCCGGTGGCGATGTACTTGGTCCGCAGCGCTGCCGATGCCTCGGCGTTGAAGGCGCGGCAATGCGGGCAGGTCAGCGACCCGTACTCGATGAGCTTGACCTTCGCGGCCGGGTTGCCGAGGCGGTAGCCGCCCTCGGGAGTCGCGGCGACGGTGGTAAGCCAGTCCGCGTGCCTGACAGGCGCCGCGGGGCGCTTGGCGGGCGCGGCGGTTGCGGGGGCTGCGAGTGCAAGCACGGCGGCGAGGGCGAAGCGGATCATGGCCGCAGGATACTGGTTTCCAGCGACGCGCGAAAGCCCGCCCTTGCTGCTCCCCTCCTCTTCGGGGAAGAGAAGTTTAGCGCACTACCGGCACCCCGCGCGTCGAGGCCAACGCCTGCGCCAGCGATTCGAGGCTGGCGCGCAGATCGGGGTCGGCGATGTCGCGCAGTGTCGAGCGCGTCGCCGCGGGCAGCTCGACCGGCGGTGCGGCCGGGCGCGCGGCGCGCGGCACCGGCAGGTCGCCGTGGCGCAGCGACAGCTTCGCTACCGCCGCATAGCCGAAGAAGCGGTTGGCGCGCTCGACGACCTGCGGTTCGACATGGCGCAGCATCGGCGCGAACGCGCCCGTCACAAGGATTTTGAGCGTGCCGCCGCTGCGTTTGCCGACCGGAAAGCGGATTTCCTCGGGCATCGAGTGGCGTGCATAGGCCTCGCCGACGATCTCGCTCCAGCGCGCGACGATCGCCGACTGCATGAAGCCGTAGCGGCGGAAGGCGGCGTCGCCGACCTTGGGCAGCAGGTCGGCGACCGCGCGGCTGCGGCGGCTGCGCTCGGCCAGTGCGGGCGGCTGGGCGGGAAGGCGGGGCGTTTCGGTCACCCCGCCTCCATGCCATAGCGGCGCGGTGCGCGTCGATTCATTCCCCCTCATCTTGCCCGCGTCGGGTGCGCCGCCCGAGGCCTTCGCGGGCACCCTGCTCGACTGGTACGACGCCCACGCGCGCAACCTGCCGTGGCGCAGTCCGCCGGGCGCGCCACCGCCCGATCCCTACCGCGTCTGGCTGTCGGAGGTGATGCTCCAGCAAACCACCGTCGCGGCGGTCAAGGCCTATTTCGCGGCGTTCACGACGCGCTGGCCGACGGTCGCCGACCTCGCCGCCGCCCCCGACGCCGACGTCATGCAAGCCTGGGCGGGCCTCGGCTACTACGCCCGCGCGCGCAACCTGCTGGCGTGCGCGCGGGCCGTCGCGGCGAACGGCGGGCAGTTCCCTGCAACCGAGGTCGGATTGCGCGCCCTCCCCGGCATCGGTGCCTATACCGCCGCCGCCATCGCCAGCATCGCTTTCGGGGAGCATGCAGTCGTTGTCGACGGCAACGTCGAGCGTGTCATGGCGCGACTGTTCGCGGTCGTGACGTCGCTGCCCGCCGCTCGCCACGAACTCCGCGTCCACGCCGCCGCGCTGACCCCGCAGGCGCGCGCCGGCGATTATGCACAAGCCGTCATGGACCTCGGCGCGACGGTCTGCGCCCCGCACAACCCGCGCTGCGGTGCGTGCCCAGTCCGCACATGGTGTGCGGGACACGCGAGCGGCGACCCGGCGCGCTACCCGGTGCGTCCGCCCAAGGCCGTGCGGCCCGTCCGCCACGGCACCGCCTTCCGCCTCGAAGCGCAAGGCCACGTCCTCCTTGTGCGCCGCCCCGCCAAAGGGCTGCTCGGCGGGATGCTCGGCCTACCGACCACCGACTGGGGGGCCGCAGACGCCGACTGGCGTGACGCCGCACCGCTGGCCGCCGACTGGACGATTCGGCCGACCGCTATCCACCATATCTTCACGCATTTCGAGCTGCGGCTGTCGGTTGCCGCCGCAATGCTCGTCGAACGTCCTTCCGTCGAGGGCGAGTGGCGGCCGGTCGATCGCCTCGACGATGCAGGCCTGCCGACCGTGTTCGCCAAGGCCGTCGCGGCGCGCTAAACGCGTCGCGCCAGGATCGCAGCGGGGCGAAAACTGCCGAAGCTAACGATGTTCAGGATCATATCGCTGAACGGATCGACGACCAGCCGCTGCCCGGCCAGGCCGAGGGCGTTCAGCCGCGCCGCATAGACCGTGCGGTGTTCGATGTCGGCTAGGAGAAGCGTGCCCCGAGGTTTGAGCACCCGGACCATCTCCGCGAGCGCCAGATCGCGGTCCGCCTCGGCCTCGAGGTTGTGCACCGCCCAGTGCGACACGATGACGTCGACCGACGCATCGGCAAACGGCAGCGCGCGCATGTCCGCCGTCCGGACCTCGACACGGTCGTCGACGCCTTCGCGCCGCGCATTGTCGAGCGCCCCTTGCGCCGTGTTCGCCGACTGGTCCGCCGCCTGCCAGATGTCGATGCCGACCGCGTGCCCCGTAGTAAGACGCCGCGCCGCGCCGACCAGCATCAGGCCGCGCCCGCACCCGACATCGAGCACGACCTCGTCGCCGCGCCACGCGATCAGGTCGAGCAGGCGCTCGCGGTTGCGGACCTTCACGACCTTGCTGCCGTAAATCATGTAACTGCCCATACCGAGCGCATAGGTGGCGACCAGGGCCAAGGCGCCGACAAGCAGCGCGCGCCATGGAGGTCCGACGTCTAGCCACACCGACGCGGCCGCACAGAGGAGCAGCGCGACCATCCCGGTGACGACGAACACCCGCACCAGCCCGGGGGCATCGATGCCGTAGTCTGGTCGCCCGCCGCCCGATGTCATCGCTCGCCCATCCCGCCGATGGGGCCGTCGATAGCGGCGTTGCGAGCGGCTTGCGACCGTTTCCGCCCGGCTGCGTTATCCCGCCGCAACGACCGGAGATGCGCGATGACCAAGACCTTGCCCGAACTTGCGAAGGCGATGCGCGACATCGATTTCGCCATGCTCCTTACGCACAGCGACGGCGGCGAAATCGCCGGTCGACCGATGAGCAACAATGCCGAGGTCGAGTACAACGGCGACTCGTTCTACTTCAGTGACGAGAACACACGCACCGTCGATGACATCAAGCGCGATCCCAAGGTCGCGCTGTCGTTCCAGGCAAACACCAGCCTGCTCGGCAAGCCGGGCCTGATGGTCGCGGTCGAGGGCCGCGCCGAACTGATCCGCGACAAGGCGGTGTTCGCCGAACACTGGACGAAGGACATCGACCGCTGGTTCGCGCAGGGCGTCGACACGCCGGGGCTGGTCCTCATCAAGGTCCATGCCGGCCGTATCCACTATTGGGCAGGCGACGATGAGGGCGAGTTGACGCTGTAAGCCGCGTCGGCAACGCGACCGCTAGGTCGGTCGGGCGACTGCGGCGACTGGACACAGCGACGATCTGGACTTTGACGAGCGTCGAGGACGCTGCGACCCAGTCCTCTCGGTCGCGCGCGACCCCACTCTTCAGTCAGGATTTTCAATGCCCGGGTCGTCTATCGTCAATGCCTTGATGATCGCTTTCACGTTGGGCATCGCCGGCGTATTGCTGCTCGCCGCCGTGCGCTGGCGCGGGGGGATCGTCGGGATGCTCGAGCGGCGCAGCGCGGTCGAGATCGCCGAACGGCGCGCGGCTATGGCCGCTCTGGCGGCGGCGCTGGATCGTCCCGGTATCGACGCGGCGCAGACCGAACGCCTCGCGCGCAACTTTCGCTATCACCGCGCGGTGCTGATCGCGCTCGATCCGCGCGGCGACTTGGGTGGTCTCGATGCCGCCTTTGCGTCGGCAACCACGACGGCGCCTGTCGAGCACCGCGCCGCCGCCTGAGCGTTGCTCAGTCCAGGTTCGGCCGCAGCCATATTTCGGCCTGCTCGACGCTGACCCCGCGCCGCCGCGCATAGTCGCCGACCTGGTCGGCGCCGATACGCGATACGCCGAAATATGCCGCCTGCGGGTGGGCGAAGTAGAAGCCGCTGACGCTCGCGGTCGGCAGCATCGCGAAGCTTTCGGTCAGGCTGAGGCCCGTCGCCTGTGGCGCGCCGAGCAGGTCGAACAGCAGCGGCTTGACGCTGTGGTCGGGGCACGCCGGATAGCCCGGCGCGGGTCGGATGCCGGTATAGCGTTCGCGGATCAGGTCGTCGTTCGAGAGCGTCTCGTCGGGGGCGTGGCCCCACAGGTCGCGGCGGACGCGCGCGTGGAGTGCCTCGGCGAAGGCCTCGGCCAGCCGGTCGGCGAGCGCCTTGAGCAGGATGTCGCTGTAATCATCGTGGCTCGCCTTGAATGCTGCGAGATGCGCGTCGATGCCCTGCCCTGCGGTCACCGCGAAGCCGCCGATCCAGTCGGCATCGGCGTGCACGAAGTCGCTGAGGCACATGTTCGCGCGACCCTCGCGCTTGGCGACCTGCTGGCGCAGGAACGGCACGCGCGCCAGTTCCTCGGTGCGGGCCTCGTCGGTGAACAGCAGCACGTCGTCGCCGTCGCGGCGCGCGGGCCAGAAGCCGACGACGCCGCGCGCCTGCAACCAGTCCTCGGCGACGATGCGCTCCAGCATCGCCTGCGCGTCGTCGAACAGGCTGGTTGCGCTCTCGCCGACGACAGGGTCGGCCAGGATCGCGGGGTAGTTGCCCGCCAGCTCCCACGCGCGGAAGAACGGCGTCCAGTCGATATAGGGGATGAGTTCGGCGACTGTCATCGTCACCGCCTGGACCCCGGCGACGCGCGGGCGCACCGGCGGGTGCTTGGCGAAATCGGCGGCGAACGCATTGGCGCGCGCCTCGGCGAGCGTCGCGAGCTTGGACTGCGCGTTGCCCGCGCGCTGGACGCGGATCGCCTCGTATTCGTCGGCGGTGCGTTCGACCAACTCGTCGCGGATCGTCTCGCTGACCATCGCCCCCGCGACGCCGACGGCACGGCTGGCGTCGAGGACATGGATCGTCGGGCCGCTGTACGCCGGGGCGATGCGCAGCGCGGTATGGACGCGGCTCGTGGTTGCACCGCCGATCAACAGCGGCATCGTCATCCCCGCGCGCTGCATTTCGGCGGCGACGGTGACCATCTCGTCGAGCGACGGCGTGATCAGCCCCGACAACCCGATCATGTCGGCGTCGCAGTCGTTGGCGGCTTTCAGGATCGTCTGGAACGGGACCATGACGCCGAGGTCGACGACCTCGAAATTATTGCACTGCAGGACGACGCCGACGATGTTCTTGCCGATGTCGTGGACGTCGCCCTTGACCGTCGCCATGACGATGCGGCCCTTGGTCTGCGCGCCCGCCGACTTCTCGGCCTCGATGTACGGCAGCAGGTGGGCGACCGCCTTCTTCATCACGCGCGCCGACTTGACGACCTGCGGCAGGAACATCTTGCCCGCGCCGAACAGGTCGCCGACGACGTTCATGCCTGCCATCAGCGGCCCCTCGATGACGTCGATCGGGCGCGCCGCGACCTGCCGCGCCAATTCGGTGTCATCGACGACCCACGCGTCGAGGCCCTTGACCAGCGCATGTTCGAGCCGCTTGTCGACCGGCCAGCCGCGCCACTCCTCGGCCTCCTTCTCGGCTGCCGGGCTGCTATTCTTGAAGCGGTCGGCGATCTCGAGCAGGCGTTCGGTCGGCGTCAGGTTCGTCGTGGTGGGCGCACGGTTGAGGACGACATCCTCGCACGCCTCGCGCAGTTCGGGGTCGATGGCGTCGTAGACGTCGAGCTGCCCGGCGTTGACGATGCCCATGTCCATCCCCGCCTTGACGGCGTGGTAGAGGAACACCGAGTGCATGGCGCGGCGCACGGGCTCGTTGCCGCGAAAGCTGAACGACAGGTTCGAGACGCCACCCGAGATATGGACATGGGGGCAGCGCAGCTTGATCGCGCGGCACGCCTCGATGAAGTCGACGCCGTAGTTGTCGTGCTCCTCGATCCCCGTCGCGACGGCGAAGATGTTGGGGTCGAAGATGATGTCGCCCGGCTCCCAGCCGTCGGCGAGGAGCAGGTCGTAGGCGCGGCCGCAGATCGCCACCTTGCGCGCCGCCGAATCGGCTTGCCCCGCCTCGTCGAACGCCATGACGACGGCGGCAGCACCGTAGCGGCGGACCTTGCGCGCAGCTTGCAGGAAGGCGTCCTCGCCCTCCTTGAGGCTGATCGAATTGACGATCGCCTTGCCAGCGACGCACTTCAGCCCGGCCTCGATCACCGACCATTTCGAGCTGTCGATCATCAGCGGCACGCGCGCGATATCGGGCTCGGCGGCGATCAGCTTGAGGAAGGTGACCATCGCCGCCTCGGAGTCGAGCAGACCCTCGTCCATGTTGATGTCGATGACCTGCGCGCCGTTCTCGACTTGGCTGCGCGCGACCTCGACGGCGGCAGTATAGTCGCCCGCGAGGATCAGCTTCTTGAACGCTGCCGAGCCAGTGATGTTGGTGCGTTCGCCGACGTTGATGAAGGACGCGACGGCAGGAGCCTCGACGTCCTCCGGAACTTCATCGACGACGCGCAACGCGGCAGAACTATGCGGCAAAGGAAAAGGCCTCCAGGCCTGACAGACGCAACGCGGGCTTGGGCGCGGCAGGTACGCGCGGGCGCAGCCCCGCGACCGCATCGCGGATCGCCGCGATATGCGCGGGCGTCGTGCCGCAGCAGCCGCCGACGATGTTGACCAGCCCCTCGCGCGCCATGCCGGCGATCAGCGCGGCGGTCGTCGCGGGGGTTTCATCG
>JBBQVB010000098.1:0-9657 GCA_038211965.1 Sphingomonadales bacterium | reverse complement strand
TCTTCCCCCGCCCTGTTCAGGGACGGGAGCGGACGTGAGAATTGTCGCAGGCCTTCACCGGGGCCGCGCCCTCATCGCGCCCGCCGGCGAGGCGACCCGTCCGACGGCGGGTCGCGTCCGCGAGGCGCTGTTCTCGATGCTAGCCAGCCGCCTCGGCAGCTTCGAGGGGCTGCGCGTCGCCGATGTCTTTGCAGGGACAGGGGCGCTCGGACTCGAGGCGCTGTCGCGCGGCTGCGCGCATGTGGTGTTCGTCGAGACGGGGGCAGACGCACTCAAGTCGCTGCGCGCCAATGTCGCGAAGCTCGGTGCCGAAGCGTTGACCAGCATCGTCGCGCAGCCCGCGCAGGCGGTGGCGCGTGGAGCCCCCTGCGACCTGCTGCTGCTCGACCCGCCTTACGGCGAGGGGCTAGCGCCGCGCGCGCTGGCGCGACTGCTCGAACAGGGGTGGATCGCGCCACATGCGCTGATCTCGGTCGAAACCGCCGCGCGCGAGCCGCTCGACGCACCTGGTTTCGCTGTCGAGGCGACGCGCGTTCACGGCAAGGCGGCGCTGCACCTGCTCCGCCTCGCGCCTACAGCAGCTTGATCTCGCGCAGGCGCTGCAACAGGAAATCATGCGCGGTGATCGGTGGCGCGGGCGTGCCGCCCGGCAAAGTCTCGATGAGGTAATCGGGCCGGAAATGCAGGAAATACGGCGTCGAATAGCGCGCCACGCCGCGCCGCGCAGCGGCCGGATTGACCACCCGGTGTGTCGTCGAGGGCAACTGCCCGCCGGTCAGGCGCTGGAGCATGTCGCCGATATTGCAGACGACGCTGCCAGCGGGCGCATCGATGTCGTGCCATTCGCCGGTCGGCGAGAGCAGCTGCAACCCCGCCTCCTCGGCCCCGAGCAACAACGTGATGACGTTGATGTCCTCGTGCGCCCCGGCACGGATGCCCGGCGCGTCGCCGTCGAGGGGGGGATAGTGGAGCAGGCGCAGCACCGAATTGCCGTCGCGCACCGGGTCCTCGAAGAAGTCTGCCATCTGGCCAAGATGCACCGCGATGGCGCGCAACACGCGGCGCCCGGCGGCATCGAGCGCATCGTACAGCGCGAGCACTGCGTCGTGGAACGCCGGAACCTCGGCGGGCCAGACATTGTCCTGCATGACCGTGCGATACGGGTGGCCGGGGGGCAACTCGCGCCCGGTATGCCAGAACTCCTTGAGGTCGCTTGCCGCCGCGTCCTTGGCGGTTTCGATACCGAACGGCGTCAGGCCGCGTGCGCCGCCCTGCCCCGCAATGTGATAGCGGCGCTTGACCGCTTCGGGCAGCGCGAAGAATGCTTTCGTCGCGTCGAGGGCGCGGTCGATGATCGCCTGCGGGATGCCGTGATCGCCGACGACCGCGAAGCCGGTACGCCCGAAGGCATCGCCGAACGCGCGCGCTGCGGCGGGCAGGTCGGTATCGACGAGCGACAAGGGGATCGGGCGGATATCGGCAAGGCTCATCGCCAACGTGTAGCGGCAGCGCGGGGCGCGCGCCACTACATCGGCGGCGTCGACCCGTTCGCGCCGACGACGAGTTGATTGGCCGCGAGGCCACCGTCGGCCCCCGCGCGGGTCACCGCGAAGACATGCGCGCCCGGCTTGAGGTCAGCGAGGCTGCCCGCCGCGAAGGCCACGATCGGCACATTGAGCGGTACGACGACGGTCTGCTGGCCGCCCTTGTAGTCGACGATCAGTTCGCGCCCCTTGCCGCGCTTGGGCTTGCCGACGGTGCGGACGTTGCCGTTGGTCATCGAGCTCGTCTTGCTGAGGTCCCACGGGCGGTGGCCCTCGCCCAGGCCGCGCATCGCCTCGGGGAAGACATGGACCTCGACGGCGCGCAACACGCCGTCCTTGCCGGGCTCGGCGGCGGTGCCGATGAAGCTGTTGGGCTGGATCGCGTCGATGCCGATCACCGACGTCGTCGCGACGCTGGCCGCGGGCGCGAGTGTGACAACCGTGTCCTTGCCGCCCTTGGCGGTGACGTGCAGCGTCGCCCCGTCGAGCGACGCGACGGTGCCCCGCACCAGCACCGGCGCGGCGGCCTGCCCCATCAGCGCGGCGCTGGCGGCGACCCCGCTGAGCAGCAGCGCGGCGACGGCGAATGGCTTGAGCATGATCGACTCCGAAATGGCTTTCGCAGCACTAGGCGGCGCGATGCACGCTGCCAAGTCCGGCAAAATAATCGCAATCGCGCCTGCCCTTGCGCGCGCCTCGCGCGTTGGCGCGCGGTCGATCACCGGGAGTTCGTCAATCGTGAAGTCGCGTCGTATCGCCGTTTCAATACTGATCGTCGTCGTTATCGGGGTCGTCGCCCTTGTCGTGCGTGTCAGCACCAAGACGTGGCAACATCGCCCCGCGCAGACCGTCGCGCCGCCGACGCCCCCGGCAGGCGCGCCGCCCGCGCCGCGTTGAGGAAACTGTGGACCGGATGGTAGCGGGAGAGGGACTTGAACCCCCGACCCCAGGATTATGATTCCCGTGCTCTAACCAGCTGAGCTACCCCGCCATGCCGGTCCGACGGGAGGCGCGCTATAGTCCGGGGGTTGGCCGCCGGTCAATGCCGGGCTAGGCGTCGCCGCATGACACAATTCGAAGCTGCGCCCCTACGCGACTGCTGCTGCTTGCCGGACTGCGCGTGACGGGTGTTACCGCCGACGCCGCACCGCACTGGGCGCTCGTCATCCACGGCGGCGCGGGCGTGATGGTGCGCGCCGAAATGGCGCCCGAGAAGGATGCCGCGTTCCGCGCCGCGCTGACGCACGCGCTCGACGCCGGCGCGACGGTGCTGGCGAAGGACGGCAGCGCGCTCGACGCCGTGGAGGCGACGATCCGCGTTCTCGAAGGCGATCCGCTTTTCAACGCCGGCAAGGGCGCGGTGTTCACGTTCGAGGGACGCAACGAACTCGATGCGGCGATCATGGACGGCACGGACCGCCGCGCCGGTTCGGTTGCGGGGGTGACGCGCACGAAGAACCCGATCAGCCTCGCGCGCGCCGTCATGGAGCAATCGCCGCACGTCATGCTGGCGCGCGACGGTGCCGACGTGTTCTCGGTCGAACATGGTCTCGACCAGGTCGATCCGGGCTATTTCCGCACCGAGGAACGCTGGCAGCAGTTGCAGGCGATGAAAGCCGCTGCCGCCAAAGGCGAACAGGTCTTCGACAGGAACCTCAAGTACGGCACCGTCGGCGCGGTGGCGCGCGATACCGGCGGCCACGTCGCAGCCGGCACCTCGACCGGCGGACTGACCGGCAAGCGCTGGGGCCGCATCGGCGATTCGCCGATCATCGGATCGGGAACCTATGCCGACGATCGCGCCGGCGCGGTGTCGGCGACGGGCTCGGGCGAGTATTTCATGCGCGAAGCTGTCGCCCACGAAATCTGTGCGCGGGTGCGGTTGAAAGGCGAGGGCGTCCAGCAGGCTGCCGACGCGGTCATCCAGGATGAACTCAAGGCGATGGGCGGCGACGGCGGGGTGATTGTCATCGGTACCGACGGGACGATGGGCTGGTCGTTCAACACGCCCGGTATGTACCGGGGCCAGGTGTCATCGGGATCACAGCCAATGGTGGCGATCTACGGCGACGAGAAATAAGCGAGGCTCGCCGGGGTGACGCGCGGCGATTGCCGTGCACCCTTCCCCCACCGCCCGATAAGCATTACATTGGGCGAGCCCACGAACAGGAGACCTCGTCATACCACCGCCCCCGCGCCGCCCCATGAATGCGCCCGCGCCGATGAACGGCCCGCGCTACGACGAATTCATCACCGTGCCCAAGGTACGCGTGATCGACCAGGACGGCGAGAATCTCGGCGTCCTCTACACCAAGGAAGCGATCGCGACGGCGCACGAGGCGGGGTTGAACCTTGTCGAGGTGTCGCCGGGTGCCGATCCACCGGTGTGCAAGATCCTCGATGTCGGCAAGTTCAAGTACGAAGCCCAGAAGAAGGCCGCCGCCGCGCGCAAGAACCAGAAGACGCAGGAGATCAAGGAGATCAAGATGCGTCCGAATATCGATGACCACGACTACGATACCAAGATGAAGGCGGTGCACCGGTTCATCGAGGATGGCGACAAGGTCAAGCTAACGCTGCGCTTCCGCGGTCGCGAACTGTCGCATGGCGAGCTGGGACTGCGCCTGCTCGAGCGCGTTCGCGATGACGCTGCCGAGTACGCCAAGGTGGAGCAGCTTCCCAAGATGGAAGGGCGGCAGATGTTGATGGTGATCGCACCGCGTTGATGCGCGGCGCAGTCACGCCCGTGCGGCAGGCAGGAAGCGGCTGTTGCGCAGCAGTGCCGCCGATACGAGCGAAACCAGCACGCCGACGGGAAAAATCTCCACGAATGTCATCGGCAACCGGAACAGCGGGTTCGCGTAGTTGCGGCGGAACTCGTCCATCTCGGCCTTGAACGCAGCGAGCCTGGCCCCGCTGACGCCCTTGGCCTCCTCGCTGGCGATCATCGTCCGCGCGTAAGCGCCGGCGAAATCCTGGTGGGTAATGGCGAGCGCAAGATCCCACGCGATCGCATAGATGACACTTGCGATGAAGCTGACCGCCAGCCCCATCCCGAAGGCCGGCCAGAAGCGGATGACGCCGCCCAGAACCTCGTCGCGCTGGTGCTTGATCGCCATGAACACCAGGCTCAGGCCGACCAGCATGATCAGATAGCCGGTCGCCATGCCGAGGATGCCGTGCGGTGCCTGCGGCAGCGCGAGGACGATCGTCGACAGCAGGCCCCCGACGATGACGCCCGCCAGGGTACCGTAGCGCAGGATGCCGTAGATCATGGGTGTTCTCCCGGTTTCAGGTCGAACCGGCAGCCGACGCCGTAATCGCGCTGCGGGCAATCGCCCGAAAGGGTGATTCCGGGCCCGTCACCCACCGGTCATGCTTCACGGCAGCAGGCCGAGGTCGCGCGCGCGGCCGATCGCCTCGGTACGGCGACCGACGTCGAGCTTTCTGAAGAGCCGCGCGACATGCGTCTTGACGGTGTTGGGCGACACGTCGAGCGCGATCGCGATCTCCTTGTTCGAGCGGCCCGCCGCAAGTTCGCGCAGCACGCCGAGTTCGCGCGGGCTGATGCCGAGAGCATCGACGACGCGCGGGTTCCCGGGGGGCACGGGGGGGTGCCGCCGCGCGGTCAGCCGCACTCCGAGCGCGATGCCGAGCCCGAGGAACGCTGCCGCGATCAGCGCGAGATACAGTTCGAGCGGCTGGCGGCGCACCATCCACAGATAGTCGAGCATTGCAGAGCGAACGTGCCGGCCGCGAGCAGCACGGCGTAGCCTGCGATCGGCCGCCACGACGAGATCGACCTGCCCCTCATCGCCCTCCACCGCGCCCGCGCTACCGTTATGTCAGGCCGCGGGCGTTTTCGGAAGTCGATCGAAACCGCAGCCTAGAACGAATACCCCGCCGACACGCCGAACTCGCGGCGCGGCGGGCCCTGCACGAGCGGCGACGACACCGAGTAGTTGACCGAATCGAAGAAGCGCACGCCAGCGACCGGATAGTCGTTGTCGAAGACGTTGTTGGCAAAGACCTGGACGCGGACGCCGCCGGCGTAGCCGGTAAGCCGCAGGTCGAGAACGGTCTTGTCGCCGAAGTTCTGCAGGTTGTCGGCGCGCAGATAGGTCCGCGACTGATACTGGAGATCTGCGCGCGCTTCGAGCCGGACCGTGTTCGACACCGGAATTTCGAGGCGCGGGCTGACGACGAACTTATGCTCGGGGACATAGGGCAGGAACTTGCCGTTGAAATCGAGCGCCGGCAGCCCGGCCAGCGCCCGGGTCTGCGCCAGCGAGTCGTCGACGAAGCGGATGTAGCGGGCGTGCGTGTACGTGTAGCTGCCGCTGACGGTGAAACCCTTGGCCGGACGGACGACAATCTCGCTTTCGATGCCGTAGATGTGCGACGCCGCGACGTTGCACAGGTACGAGCGGTTGGTCGACGAGCCGCCGGCGCTGATCGGGTTCTGGCAGGTTGCCTGCTGATCCTTCCAGTCGTCGTAGTAGGCGGCGAGGTTGAAGCGCAGGCGGCGGTCGAGCAGGTCGGACTTGAAACCGACCTCGTAGTTGTTGCTGTATTCGGGCTGGTAGCTGCGCTGGTTGTCGAAGACGTTGAGGCCGGTGTTGAAGCCGCCCGTCTTGGCACCGCGCGCATAGCTCGCGTAGGTCAGCAGATTGTCGCTCGCCTGGAAGTTCAGGATGACGCGCGGCGTCCAGAAGTGGAACGACTGGCGCAGCGCGAACACCGTCGCCGAGCCTGTCGTGCCGGCGGGAGCCGACGGGAACTGGTCGAAGGTCTGCTTCTCGTGCTCGTAGCGAACTTCGCCGGTGACGCCGAGGCGGTCGCTGATATGGAAGGTGCCCGACGCGAACCCCGAATAGCTCTGCGTCCCGAGGATGATGCGTGGATAACGGTAGCTGGCGGCGGCGGCCGCATAGCTCGTGATCGCAAGCGTGCCCGGCAGCGTGATGCCGCGATCGATGCTGTTGGTCCGGTTGTCGAAAAAGTAGAAGCCGACCAGCCAGTCGAAGCGCTGCTTGCCCGTCGAGGCGAGGCGAAGCTCCTCGCTCCAGTCGCGGAAGTACCCGTCCGACGACGACAGCGCGAAGTCGCTCTTGCCGGCAGGGATCGCCGGGGCGAACGGAAAGCCGAAGTTCGGGCAGCCCGCGACGCGGTCGCAGAAGGTGTTGTCGCCGTCGAACGTATATTCGGCGTTGCGCTTGCTGTACGAGGTCAACGAGGTCAGCGCCACGCCACCGAAGTCGTATTCGAGCGTGCCGCTGGCGCGCACCGTTTCTTCACGGTCGCCGTAGCTGCCACCGGGCAGGCCGGGGACGTCCTGCGTGTTGACCGTGACCCCATTGCGCGCGATCGTCGGCACCTTACCGAGGAACAGCAGGTTGCGCCGCTGCGACACCGACCCGCCGGCGGGCGTGCCAGGTGCATCGTTGTTGCGAATGACGTTCGAGGGCGGCTGGCCGTTGTCCTCCTTCGAATAGGTGACACGGAGGGTGGCGGTCAGCGCCTCGACCGGCGTCAGTTCGAGCGTCGCGGTGCCACCATAGTTCTTCTCGAAATCGACGCGGCCGCCGTCGATGCTGCTCCGATACCAGCCGTTGAAGTCGCGGTAGAAGCCGCCGACGCGCACCCGCGCCTTGCCGCCGAGCGGGCCGCTGACGCTGGCGACGATCTTCTTGAGGTCGTGCGTGCCGTAGGTACCTTCGACATGCCCGGTCAGCGTGTCCGACGGGCGCTTGGTGATGTAATTGATCGCACCCGCGAAGGTGTTGCGTCCGTAGAGCGCCGACTGCGGCCCCTTTACGACCTCGATGCGCTCGAGATCGTTGAGCTCGAGATCGACGCCCGCCTTGCCCGACAGGTAGATGCCGTCGAGGAAAACACCGACGTTGAGCTGGCCGAGCGTCTGCGCCGCGCCGCGGATGATCGGCAGCTGGTTCTGCGCGCCGAACAGCGGCGTATAGTTGAGACCGGGCGTCAGCTTGGCGAGGTCGTCGAGGCGTTCGATGCGGGCAGACTTGATGTCGGCGGCATCGAACGCGGTGATCGCGACGGGGACGTCCTGCAGGTTCTCCGAACGCTTGCGTGCCGTGACGACGATATCGCCCTCGGCGACTGCGGCGTTCGCCGCGACTTCGTTGGCCGGAGGCGTCGCCGCTGTCGGGATCTGCGCGACCGCGGGCAGCGCGATGCCGAGGGCCGTCGCGGCCAGCAGACAGGTCTTCAATTTCGTCATGATGGGTTCCCCCGAACGCCGCTGCGGACCGGTGCCGCAGCCCTTTGTGTCCGACCTGCGACAAAAGTTGTCCAGACAAATTTCAAGGGCCGAACAAACGGTCGCGCTGTGTTGTGCACGTGCAACAGCGTCGCCTCAGCCCGGCTTCGCGACCCCCAGCCAGGCGGTGACGAACAGCAGCGCATAGACCGCGAAGACGAACAGTCGCGTCCGGTCCATGACGGCGCGGAGCGGGATTTCGGTCGCGTCGCTCGATCCCTGCTCGACCAGCGCCATCAGGCGCGGACCGACAGGCTTGAACGCGATATCGATGCCGATCGCCGCGACGAAGATCAGCCCGAACAGCAGCGCCTTCGTGGCGAGCCACGGCTCGGCGAGCGGCGCGCCCGTCGCCAGCGACAGTCCGCCGAGCGTCAGGTAGAAGCCGCACAGCGCGTAGCGGAACCACGCCTCGATGCGCCGGTCGCGTGCTGCACGCGGCGTCTGGTCGTGGCTGTGCGCGTCCCAGACCAGCGCGCACCATGCCAGGCCGCCCAAGCTGCCGCCGACGAGCAACCACATCGGCACGTCCCAATGTCCGCCGACCCTGAGCAGCAGCAGCGTCACCGGGACCATCAACGCCCACGCCGTGCGCGGCCCCATGTCGACGATGACGAGCAGCTTGAGCAGCGTTAGCCGCTCGGGCAGCGAATACGAGCGCTTGCGGAAATGCTGGCCGAGGATGAACACGCCGAGGTCACCGCCGAGCCAGAACACGAACAGCAGCAGGTGGATGTAGACGAGGACGGTATAGGTCATGCCCCCTCGAAGATTGCGACGTGGAAGGTGCCGGCGCCCTCGCGCAGCGGCTTGATCTCGTCCTGATATTGCGCCGAGGTCCAGAACGCTTCCGCTGCCGCGCGCGACGGGAAGCGCGCGCAGACCGCGCTCATGCCTGCCGGCCAGTTCTCGAGGTTCGCGGCGGCGGGGCCGATGAAGTCGTATGAACCGCCGTGCGTCGCGTACAATCCCGACGCCGCAAGTGCGCGGGCATAGATGCCCATCTTGGCGCGGTCGGTGACGTGCGCGGTGACGAGGAGGAACGCCGGTTTGTCGCTGTCGCCCATCGTCGCCCGCCTTCCGACTGTTGCGCCAACGACACTAATAGCCACAGACCGGACGCAGGTCAAAAATTTGTCCGGACAACTCGAAAACGATGACATACGCTTGAGGTGGGCGGCGCATCGCGGTTCGCGCAGTCGCCGGGCAGGGAGACGGGCAATGTCGGGGATGGCAGGCAGATTGCTGATTTCGAGCGCGACGCTGGCACTGACGAGTGCGGCGCTGACGAGCGCGGCGCTGGCCCAGGCGACGGCCCCGACGCCGAGCCAGTCGAGCGGCGCGGCTCAATCGACCGGCGGCGCCGCGACCACCGCCGACGGTGGCCTCGCCGACATCGTCGTCACCGCGCAGCGCCGCTCCGAATCGGTGCAGAACGTGCCGATCGCGGTCACCGCTTTTTCGGCGGCGCAGCTTGAAGCGCGTGGCGTCACCTCGACGCTCGATTTGATCAAGCAGGTGCCGAACCTATTCGGCTCGAACAATACCGGGCTGGGCTCGGCGAACGCCTATTATATCCGCGGCCTGGGCAATACCGAGACGATTGCGACCTTCGACCCGCCGGTCGGGACGTATGTCGACGACATCTACCTCAGCCGCCAGAACGCCAACAACTTCGCCTTCTTCGACGTCGAGCGCATCGAAGTGCTGCGCGGCCCGCAGGGAACGCTGTTCGGGCGCAATACCACCGGCGGCGCGGTCAACGTGATTCTGAAGCGCCCGGGCCAGGAACTCGGCGGCTATCTCGAAGCGGGCTACGGTAGC
>JBBQVB010000097.1:0-9869 GCA_038211965.1 Sphingomonadales bacterium | reverse complement strand
TCGATGCCCCCGATCACGCTGCCCTTGCGCGGCATGCCCGGATAGCCCTCGGCGGCCATCACGACCGCCACCGCGACCGCGTCGCGCCATATTGGGCGCGCGTCTGCGAGGCTGCCGTCGCAGGTGGCAAGCAGCAGGTCGAGCAGGTCGCTGTCGAGCCGCGCCATCAATACCTGGCACTCGGGATCGCCGAAACGGACGTTGTATTCGATCAACTGCGGCCCCGTCGGCGTCAGCATCAGTCCGGCGTAGAGCACGCCTTGGAACGGCGTCCCCGCCGCTGCCATCGCGGCGATCGTCGGCGCGACGATCTCCCGCATCGCGCGCGCCTGCAAGTCCGGGGTCAGCGCCGGGGCAGGGGAGACCGCGCCCATGCCGCCGGTATTCGGCCCCATGTCGCCGTCACGCACACGCTTGTAATCCTGCGCACTGGCGAGCGGCAACGCGGTGGCACCGTCCGATAGGACGAACAGGCTCGCTTCGGGGCCGGTCAGGAGCGCTTCGACGACGACGGCTCCCGCCATGCTATCGAGCGCCGCCTGCGCCTCGGCCCGCGTCCCAGCGATGACGACGCCCTTGCCCGCCGCGAGGCCGTCGGCCTTGATGACCACCGGTAGTGGCTGCGCGGCAACATGGGCCCGCGCAGCATCGGTATCGGCGAAGCGCGCAAAGGCAGCGGTCGGAATGCCCGCCCGCGCGCACAGGTCCTTGGTGAAGCCCTTCGAGCCCTCGAGCCGCGCCGCTGCTGCGCTCGGCCCGAAGACCTTGAAGCCGCCGGCGCGCAGGGCGTCGGCGAGACCGTCGACAAGCGGTTGCTCAGGGCCGATGACGACGAGGCCGATGTCGTAACGCCTGCAGAACGCCAGGACCGCCGCGTGATCGCCTGCATCGAGACCGATGCATTCGGCGACCTGCGCGATCCCCGGATTGCCCGGCGCGGCGTAGAGGCGCGCGACGCGCGGCGACTGGCGCAGCTTCCAGCACAGCGCGTGTTCGCGCCCACCGCCGCCGATGACGAGGAGATTCATGGGCGTCTCATAGACGCGGGCGGGGGCTGCGGGGAACCCATGGCGACGGGAGCGGTGGCGAACGCTTTGAAGTCGGGTAGATGTCGACGCCGCTCAGCCGCTGTTCGGACGGTGGAGCGGGAACGGGATAACCCCGGCCATCGACGTGCAGACGATCTGCAACTGGGTGCCGGTCAGCGGCCCGGCGCAGCGCCCGCTGTTACCCGTCGTGTCGGTGAACACCCAGCTGATCCCGCCGTTGCCGACGAGGCCCGGCATGCCCATCGGGAACAGCGGGCCGACAAGGCGGACGACCATGCCGTTCTGCTCGATTGAATAGTCGCGATGGCCAAAGTCGTGCCAGCGTCCCGAGACGTCGACGACGCCGGGAATGGCGGGGCTCTCGGCCGCGCTGTCTGACTCGTCGATGGTCGCCGTCCGGGCGGGGGCGGGCGTCGCGACATTGCGTCGGGGAACGACCGGACCCGGATCGTCACTCGGCTCGACGGGCGGGGTGTCACCCTTCGGCTGAACCGGCGCGGGCCCGTTTGCCGGGACTACCGGCGACGTCGCGGTCGCCGCCGGCTTGCCGATGATGTCGAGATATTTCGCCCCCAGCAGACCCGCCGCGCCGATCAGCGCGACGAGTATCGCAACGGTGCCGCTGTTCTCCGCCATTCGCCCTCCGCAACGCAGCCTATCGCAGGCCTCTCCCCGGGCCAAGCCCGTTCGGCGTCCGCGCGCCTGACCGTCTCGTACCCCTGCGGCCTAACCGCCGCTTCCGAACTGCCAGAAGAAATCGGCGGCGGCGTGACTGCGACCGGCGCACGGAACTTGTCGGCGTTGGCGATGAGTGCGACGAGGATCGCGCTCACCATCGAGATCAGAGCGACCTTGACGGCCGTCGTCTCGCCCTGCGTCGCCATTCGTCCGCCCCGCCGACCGCTTGCCCTGTCCGCGCGCTTCCACGATAGCAGCGCGATGCCCGCGACGATCAGCCCCGCCGACGATACCGCCCGCGCCAACACGCCCGAATACAGCGTTTCCGAGCTGGCCGGCGCGCTCAAGCGCACCGTCGAGGCGGCGTACGGCTACGTCCGCGTGCGCGGCGAGATCTCGGGGTGGAAGCGCGCCGCGTCGGGGCATTGCTATCTGTGCCTCAAGGACGACGCCGCCGTCATCGACGGGGTGATGTGGAAGGCAACGGCGGGGGCGCTGGCATTCCGCCCCGAGGATGGCCTCGAGGTCATCGTGACCGGCAAGCTGACGACCTATCCGGGGCGGTCCAAATACCAGATCGTCATCGAGCGCATGGAGCCGGCAGGCGTCGGCGCGCTTCTCGCGCAGCTTGCCGAGCGCAAGGCGCGGCTCATGGCGGAGGGGCTGTTCGACGCCGACCGCAAGCGACCGTTGCCCTATATTCCGCAGGTCATCGGCGTCATCACCTCGCCGACGGGCGCGGTCATCCGCGACATCCTGCACCGGCTCGCCGACCGCTTCCCGCGCCGCGTCATCGTCTGGCCCGTGGTCGTGCAGGGCGACGCAGCGGCAGCCCAGGTCGTCGCGGCGCTCCATGGCTTCAACGCGCTGGGGGAGGGGGCGGCGATCCCGCGCCCCGACCTGCTGATCGTCGCGCGCGGCGGTGGGTCGATCGAGGATCTCGCGGCCTTCAACGAGGAGGCGGTGGTGCGCGCGGTCGCCGGATCGGCCATTCCCGTCATCACCGCCGTCGGCCATGAGACCGACACGACGCTCGTCGACTTCGCCAGCGACCATCGTGCGCCGACGCCGACGGCAGCCGCAGAACGTGCCGTGCCGGTGCTCGCGGACCTGCAATTCGCGTTGGGCGCACTGGGATTGCGCGGCGAGCGCGCCGCGGCGCGCGGACTGGCGGCGCGGCGCGAACGCGTCGGGGCACTGCGCCTGCCGGGGCCGCGCGCGCTGCTGGGACTGCGGCAACAGCGTTTCGACGAACTCGCCGAGCGCTTGCCGCGCGCGCTGGCGGGTATCGCGGCGCGCTGGCGTGGACGCTTCGAGCGCAGCGGCGACGCGCTGCGGCCGCTCATTCTCGACCGGCGGCGCGCAGTCTCGCGAGCGGCCTTGACGCAGGCGGACCGCGCGCTGGCCTCGGCATGGACGGGCCTGCTGGCGCGCGATGCGCAGCGCCTGACGCGCGCCGCCGCGCCGCTCCGCGCGCTGCTGCTGACGTCGACGCGCGACCGGGGCGCCGCACGGCTGACGAGTGCGGCGCGGCTGCTCGACACGCTCGGCCCCATGCAGGTGCTCAAGCGCGGCTATGTCCTCGTCCGCGCCCCCGATGGCACGCCGGTGACCAGCGCGGCAGCGGCGCGCCAGCAGGCATTGCTCGGCCTCAGTTTCCACGACGGCGATGTGCAAGTCTCGACGGCGCTGCCGCGTCAGGGTAGGCTGCTGTGATGCTCGACTTCAACGGCGGCCGCCCGGCGCGGCTGCGCTACCTCTCCGGATCGTTCGAGGTCCTTGCGCCCGGCGACTACATCACCTGCGCGGTGAGCGGGCGGAGGGTGCCGCTGGTCAGCCTGCGCTACTGGTCGTCCGAGGTGCAGGAGGCCTACGCCTCGGCCGACATCGCGGTGCGCCGCTACGGCGAGTTGCGCGCCGCAGGCCGCCTGTGAGGCTGCAGATTTGAGGCACGTCGTCGCGACGCTGCTGACCGTGGTCGTCGGCGGATGCGCCCGCCCTGCGCCGGCCGGCGAGATCGCGTTGACCGGGACAGCGCAACAGGGTGGCGTCATGATCGGTACCGCACCGCCGGGCACGGTCGCGCTCCGGCTTGGCGACAAGCCCGTGCGCGTCGCAGGCGACGGGCGCTTCATCGTCGGCTTCGGACGTGACGCGGCAGCTTCAGCGACGCTCACGGCGACGCTCGGCGACGGCGGAACCGTCATGCGAGCCTTTCCGGTGGCGCAACGGGTCTGGCAGGTCGAATCGATCCCGTCGCTATCGCTGCACAAGTCCGCCGAACCCGATCCGGTATACGAGGCGATGCGCAGCGCCGAACTCGCGACGATCGTTGCGGCGCGCACCGGCGAAACGAGCGAGACCGGCTGGGCGGAGGCCTTTGTCTGGCCCGCCAACGGACGCGTCAGCGGTGTCTATGGCTCGCAGCGCATCCTCGGCGGCGTCCCCGCCAGCCCGCACTACGGGGTCGACATCGCCGCGCCCGCCGGAACGCCGATCGTCGCCCCCGCCGCCGGGGTGATCCGTTTGGCGGGGCAGCGGTTCAGCCTCGAAGGCAACCTCGTCATGCTCGATCACGGCCACGGCCTGACCTCGGCGTTCCTGCATCTGTCGCGCGTCGATGTCGTCCCCGGCGAGCGCGTCGCGCGGGGGCAGGTGATCGGCGCGGTCGGCATGACGGGCCGCGCGACGGGGCCGCATCTGCACTGGGCGCTGACGTGGGGGGATGTCCGCGTCGATGCCGCGACGCTGGTCGCGTTACCTATGCCGGCCCCGGAGTCTCTCGGCGCGCCAGGCTTGCCGCAGTCGCGCAAATAGACGTGCTACCACACGCTAGCCCGCGCGCATCGCCTTGACCGCGCGGCCGCCGTCGACCTTGAGCAGATAGCTGCCCAGCGCCGCGCGCTTGATGTGGATCTTCGATCCGACGCGCGGGATATCGACCGATATTGCCTCGGTCGTCGCCCACACCGCGCCGTCTTCGAGCACGATGCGGAACTGGCGGTAACCCACCGCGCGCACCGCGGCCGCGACGCCGTCGATTTCGTTGATCTCCTCGCGCGCGACATCGCCCTTGGCGCGCTTGTCGCCCTGATCGCCGCCGAAGAACGGCAGCCTGGGCAAGGTGAAGCCGAACAGCCCCTTGCGCGTCTCACGTACCGCCTCGCGGTCGAGAACGACGATATCCTCCTTCGCGGTCGCCTCGCCGAGGGCAGCGGCAGCAGCGTCGTAGCAGGCGAGGCGTGCGGCATCGCCTGCCACCGTCCGGCAGTCGGCGATCTTCTGGAGTACGGCGGGCGGGCGCGGCGCGGCCTCGGCTCCGAGCGGCAGCAGGGCCAGCCCCGCCACCAGCCATCCGATTGCCTTGTCCGCCATCCATGCTCTCCCAGATCGGTCAGTGGCTCCGCTAGCACCGCCGCCGCTGCCGTCCAATTGTGGTATTCCTGTCACAGGGACGCAACTTCGCCGTGTTCTGCATGCCGTTTGCATTGCCAACCCGTGGAATCGGCCCTTACAACGAGCCCAACGGCGCGTGGAGAGGGTCCACAGCGCTGGTTTCATGGGCCTGGCCGGGCCGCGCCCGGCAACAAGGGGACTAAAATGAATTCTTCGCTTTTCCGTGACCGCCTGCTGGCCTCGACGATGATCGGCGGCGTGATGCTGCTGGCGACGCCGGCGTTCGCGCAGACGCCCGCCGCTTCGACGCCGACGACGATCGGTCCGAAGGTCGCCGCCGCTGCTGCCGACGCTGCCGAGGACGAGGCGACGATCGTCGTCACCGGTTCGCTGATCAAGAACCCCAACCTCGTCCAGTCGAGCCCCATCGCCGTCGTCGGCGCTGAGGAGCTTCAGCTCCGCCAGACCAACGTCGCCGAGGAAGTGCTGCGCACCATCCCGGGTATCGTCCCGTCGATCGGTTCGGCAGTCAACAACGGCAACGGCGGCGCCTCGTTCGTCAACCTGCGCGGCATCGGCGTCAACCGCAACCTCGTCCTGCTCGACGGCACGCGCCTCGTTCCCGCCGGCACAGCCGGCGCGGTCGACCTCAACAACATTCCGCTGGCACTCGTCGACCGCCTCGAGATCCTGACCGGCGGTGCATCGACGACCTACGGTGCCGACGCGGTCGGCGGTGTCGTCAACTTCATCACCAAGAAGGATTTTGCCGGCGTCGAGATCAACGCCTCGGAGCAGATCAGCGAGCAGGGCGACGCCAATACCTGGCGCGCCGACCTGACGACCGGTGCGAACTTCGACGACGGTCGCGGCAACGCGGTGTTCAGCATCGGCTACCAGAAGGCTAAGCCGGTCTATCAGGGCGACCGCGACTTCGGTGCGTTCAACGTCAGCTCGTTCACCGGCGCTTCGGGCGGTTCGGGCACGACCGTTCCGGCACGCTTCAACGGCATCGCGGGTGCCAATGGCGGTGCCAACCTCGGTAACCGCCAGATCGATCCTGTGACGGGCCAGCTGTTGACGGCGGCGCAGTCGCCGAACGGCGCGTTCATCCCGTTCAACTTCAACCCCTACAACATTTACGCGACGCCGTTCGAGCGCTTCAACATCTTCGGCGCGGCGCACTATAAGATCATCAACGACATCGAGGTCTATTCGCAGGCCATCTACTCGAAGAACCGCGTCACGACGATCATCGCGCCGTCGGGGACTTTCGGTAACGCCCTGACCTTCCCGCTTTCGAACCCGTTCCTGCCGGTCGCGGCGCGTAACCAGATCTGCGGCGCGCAGGGCCTGACGACGGTGCAGTGCGACGCCGCCGCCGTCGCGACGTCGCCAGCCGACCCCAACTTCCGTACCTTCACGTCGACGGTCGGACGCCGCTTCGTCGAGGCGGGGACGCGCAACAGCGAATACACCACCTCGTTCTTCCAGCTCAAAGCGGGTATGCGCGGGCCGATCACCGACAGCATCGATTTCGACTTCTTCGGTGCCTATGGCGAGAGCACGAACATTCAGCGCCAGACCGGCAACGGCCTGCTCAGCCGACTCGTCAACTCGGTCAACGCGACCAACCCCAACACCTGCTTGACCGGCGGTCCGACGTGCGTCCCGATCAACCTCTTCGGCGCGGCGGGCAGCATCAGCCAGGCTTCGCTCGGCTACATCACCGGTGTGTCGACGTCGTCGACGACCTTCTCGAACCTCGGGCAGGCACATGCCGTCATCTCGGGTGACTTCGGCATCGCCAGCCCGGGCGCCGAAAATCCGATCAGCTTTGCGCTCGGTGGCGAGTATCGGAACTACACCGCCGGCAACACGTCGGACACGTCGACACAGACGCCGGGCGAGGTGCTCGGCAACGGTGCCGCGACGCCTGACTCGACGGGTTCGTACAATGTCAAGGAGTTGTTCGCCGAGATCAACGCACCGTTGATCGAGAACGCGCCGTTCGCCAAGACTCTGACCCTCGAACTCGGCGGGCGTTATTCGGACTATTCGTCGTCGGGCACGAACTACACCTACAAGGTCGGTGGTAGCTGGGAGCCGGTCGCCGGGATCAAGCTGCGCGGCAACTACCAGAAGGCGGTTCGGGCTCCGAACGTCCAGGAATTGTTCGCGCCGCTCGTGACCGGCCTCGACAGCCTGTCGGTCGATCCTTGCGCCGGCGCCGCGCCGCTCAACAACGCCAACCTTCGCGCCATCTGTATCGCACAGGGCGCACCTGCCGGAACGATCGGCTTGATCGCCAACCCATCGGCGGCGCAGCCCAACGCGACGTCGGGTGGCAACCCCAACCTCGGCGTCGAGCAGGCGCGTACCTACACCTTCGGTGTCGTCCTTGCGCCGCCGTCGGTTCCCGGGCTGACCGCAACCGTCGACTACTACCATATCCGGGTGACCGACGCGATCACGTCGCCGACGATCGGTGACCAGATCACGGGCTGCTTCGGCTCGGGTAACCCCGGTCTTGCGGTCACGCCGTTCTGCACCGCGACCTTCCGCCGTAACCCGCTCACCGGCGGCCTCGATGGATCGACGGCAACGACGCCGGGCGTGCTCGAGCCGCTGTCGAACCTCGGCACGATCCTGACCGACGGTATCGACGTATCGGTCAACTACAGCCACGATGTCGGCTTCGCAAAGCTCGCGCTGAGCTTCGACGGTAACTGGACGCACCGCTCGAAGTTCAAGGCGACGCCGTCGAGCCCGGATCGCGAGTGCACCGGCTACTACTCGACGAACTGCGGTTCGCTGCAGCCGAAGTTCAGCTTCAACCAGCGCACGACGCTCTCGTTCGGTCCGGCCGACATCTCGCTGCTGTGGCGCTACATTGGCAAGGAGCAGCAGGAGCCCGACGATATCGTCAACGGCAACGGCCCGGTGTTCTCGGGTGCCTATCCGTCGGGTGTGTTCCCGGGCAGCGGCCTGACCGTCGGTCAGTTCGGCACGGCCGACTTCGGCAAGATCAAGGCGAAGCACTACTTCGACCTGTCAGGCCGCGTCGCCGTCACCGATCAGCTCAGCCTGACGCTGACCGTGCAGAACCTGCTCGACAAGAAGCCGCCGTTCACCGGCACGGGCGTCGGCACGACCTCGTACAACAGCGGTAACACCTATCCGTCGACCTACGACACCATCGGTCGCCGGTTCGCGGTTGCGGCCAAGCTACGCTTCTAGTCGCGGTCGCCATCGACACGGAAAGGGCGGCCCGCGAGGGCCGCCCTTTTTCGCGCTTCTGCTCCCTCCCCTCTCTCCGCTTCGCGGGGAGGGGAGGGGGAAGGAGGTTCACCCTGGCGCCAGCAGCAGCCGTCCATCACCCTCGTCGACGCGCACTGACGACCCGTCGGGCACTTCGCCGCCAAGGATCAGGTCGGCCAGCGGGTCCTGCACGAAACGCTGCACCGCGCGCTTCAACGGCCGCGCGCCGTACACCGGATCATAGCCGACGCGCGCCAGCCAGCGCCGTGCTGCATCGGTCAGGTCGAGCACGATCTTGCGGTCCGCCAGCAGCGCCTGGACGCGCAGCAGTTGCAGATCGACGATGCCACCCATGTCGGCCTGCGCCAGCCGGTTAAACAGCACGATCTCGTCGAGCCGATTGAGGAACTCAGGCCGGAAATGGCCGCGCACCAGCTCCATCACCTGCGCCTCGGCATCGCTCGCGGGCTGTTCGTCGCGCAGCGCCGCGATATATTGCGAGCCGAGGTTCGAGGTCAGCACGATCAGCGTGTTGGTGAAGTCGACCGTACGCCCCTGACCGTCGGTCAGCCGCCCGTCGTCGAGGACCTGGAGCAGGATGTTGAAGACATCGGGGTGCGCCTTCTCGACCTCGTCGAACAGCACGACCTGATAGGGCCGCCGCCGCACCGCCTCGGTGAGTACGCCGCCCTCGTCATAGCCGACATAACCCGGCGGCGCACCGATCAGGCGGCTTACCGCGTGCTTCTCCATATATTCGCTCATGTCGATGCGCTGCAGCGCCGCTGCGTCGTCGCAGAGGAAGCGCGCGAGTGCCTTGGTCAGCACGCTCTTGCCGCCCCCCGGGGGGCCGCGGAACAGCAACGACCCCAGCGGCCGGTTGGGATCCTGCAGCCCGGCGCGCGCGCGGCGCACCGCCGCGCTGACCGCCTTGACCGCCGCCGGTTGCCCGATCACCTGCTTGCTAAGCGCGACCTCCATGCCGAGCAGTTTCTCGCGCTCGCCCGCGAGCATTCGCTCGATGGGGATGCCCGTGGCGCGCGAAACGACCGCGGCGATGTCGTTGGCCGTCACCTCCTCGCGCACCATGGCGGATGCGCTGGCGCTTTCGGCCTCCGCAAGCTGGCGTTCGAGGTCGGGGATCCGGCCGTAGGTCAGCTCGCCCGCCTTGGCATAGTCGCCGCCGCGCTGCGCCTGTTCGACTTCCAATCGCGCCGCGTCGAGCTGCTCCTTGATCTTGGTGGCGCCGGCGAGCTTGTCCTTCTCGCCCTGCCAGCGCGCCGTCAGCCCGCGCGACTGTTCCTCGAGGTTGGCGAGTTCCTCGCGCAGCGCCGCCAGGCGTTCGCGCGACGCCGCGTCGGTCTCGCGACCGAGCGCGGCCTCCTCGATCTTCAGCTGGACGATGCGCCGGTCGAGGTTTTCGATCTCCTCGGGCTTCGATTCGACCTCCATGCGCAGCCGCGACGCCGCCTCGTCCATCAGGTC
>JBBQVB010000096.1:0-9953 GCA_038211965.1 Sphingomonadales bacterium | reverse complement strand
AACGCGCGGGCGATAAGCCGGTCGAGATTGGGATCGTCGTACAGCCGCCACCATGTCGACGGCGTGTCGCTCTGGTCGAACACCGGGCGCACTGCGGCGTCGAACTTGCCCTGCGCGCGCGGTGGCGCGAAGGGCAGGCGGAAATTCGGGCCGACCGCGCAGGCGGCGAGGCTGAGCGCCGCGAGCAGGGCGGTTGCCTTGGTGGTGGCGCGCATCATTCGGCTGGCTCCGCAGCGGGCGCGGGCAACAGCTTCGGCCCGTCGTCCTTCGCCACGTCGCGGCGCCTGCTCGGCAGCTTCGACGAAATCCAGCTGGCGATGACGTAGAACACCGGCGTGAACAGCAGGCCGAACACCGTGACGCCGATCATCCCGAAGAACACCGCCGTGCCCAGCGCCTGACGCATCTCGGCCCCCGGCCCGGTCGCGATGACGAGCGGGACGACACCGAGGATGAAGGCGAAGCTGGTCATCAGGATGGGGCGCAGTCGGGTGCGCGCGGCGCTCTCGGCGGCCTGCCAGCGGTCCTCGCCGCGCTCCTCGGCCTGCTTGGCGAACTCGACGATCAGGATGGCGTTCTTGGCCGCCAGACCGACGAGCACGACCAGCCCGATCTGCGTCAGGATGTTGTTGTCGAAACCGCGCAGGTTGACGCCGAGGATCGCTGCCAACAGGCACATCGGCACGATCAGGATGACCGCGAACGGCAGCACCAGCGACTCATACTGTGCAGCGAGCAGCAGGAACACGAACACCACCGCGAGCGCGAAGACGATCGTCGCGGTATTGCCCTGCGTCTTCTCCTGGTACGCCAGCTCGGTCCATTCGTAGCCGAAGCCCTCGGGCAGTTTCTGCGCCGCCAGCTTTTCCATCGCGGCCAACGCCTGCCCCGACGAGAAGCCCGGCAGCCGGTCGCCCTGGAGTTCGGACGCCGGGTAGAGGTTGTGGCGAACGACGCGATACGGCCCCGAATCGTCCTTGAGATTGGCGACCGAACCGAGCGGCACCATGGTCCCCGACGCCGACCGGACCTTGAGGTTGACGATGTCCGACGGCGAGTGGCGGTACGGCGCATCGGCCTGCGCGGTGACGCGGTAGGTTCGTCCGAACAGGTTGAAGTCGTTGATGTAGGTCGAGCCGAGATAGGTCTGCAGCGTCGCGAACACGTCCGACGGGGCAACGCCGAGCTGCTGCGCCTTCTCGCGGTCGATGTCGGCATAGATGCGCGGCGTGCCGGTATTGTAGAGACTGAACACCGAGGTCAGGCCCGGCGTCTGGTTGCCCGCCATCATCATGCCGATGGTCGCGCCTTCGAGCGCGCGCGCACCTTTGCTGGAACGGTCCTGCACCATCATCTTGAATCCGCCGCCGGTGCCGATGCCGCGCACCGGGGGCGGCGCGATGACCAGGAGGTTCGCCCCGTCGATGGCGCTCAGATCCTTGCGGAGATCGGCGAGGATCGAGTCGCCGGTCTGCTTGTTCTTGCTGCGGACCTCGAAATCGTCGAGCGCGAGGAACATCGTCGCGGCGTTGGGGGCGTTCGAAAAGCTCGCGCCGTCGAGCCCGGCGATGTTGACGATATGATCGACGCCCTTGACCTTGAGCGCACGATCGACTGCCGAGCGCATGACCTTGTCGGTGCGTTCGAGCGTCGAACCCGGCGGCATCTGGACGACGCCGATCAGATAGCCCTGGTCCTGCGCCGGGATGAAGCCGCCCGGCGTCGCGGTGAAGCGCCAGCCGGTCAGCGCGAGCAGCCCGACATAGACGATGAGGATGATGCCGACGGTCCGCACCGTGCGCGCGGTCAGCCGTCCGTACCGATCCGAAAGCCAGTCGAAGCCGCGATTGAAACCATTGGCGGCACGGGTGATCGGCGCAGTCCAGCCGCGCGGCTCATGGTCCGCGTCATCGTGCGGCTTGAACAGCAGCGCCGCGAGGGCAGGCGACAGCGTCAACGAGACGAGGCACGACAGCAAGGTTGCCGACGCGATCGTCAGCGCGAATTGCTTGTAGAACTGCCCCGAGATGCCGCTGATGAAGGCGGTCGGGATGAACACCGCGCACAGGGTCAGCGCGATGGCGATCAGCGCGCCGCCGACCTCGTCCATCGTGCGGAACGCCGCGTCGTGCGGCGAATACCCGAGGCGCAGCTCGCGCTCGACGTTTTCGACGACGACGAGGGCGTCGTCGACGACGATGCCGATGGCGAGCACGAGGCCGAACAGCGACAGGTTGTTGAGGCTGTAGCCGAATGCCGCCATGACCGCGAAGGTGCCGATCAGCGACACCGGGATCGCCAGCACCGGGATCAGCGCGGCACGCCAGCTCTGCAGGAAGATCAACACGACGATGACGACGAGGCCGACCGCTTCGATCAGCGTCTGCTGGACGCTGTCGATGGATTTCTGAACGTAGGTCGTCGGATTATAGGGGATCGAATAGGCGACGCCGGGTGGGAAATCCTTCTTGGCCTCGTCGAGCGTCGCGACGATCGCCTTGGCGGTGGCGAGCGCGTTCGATCCCGGCAGCTGCGAGATGCCCAGCCCGATGCCCTGGACGCCGTTGACGTAGGCGTTGGTGGAATAGTCCTGCGCGCCGACTTCGATGCGCGCGACGTCGCTGACGCGGGTCAGTGCGCCTGCGGTGTCGCGCTTGATGACGATGTCGCCGAACTGCTCGGGCGTCGTCAGGCGGCCCTGCGTCTGGACGCTGAGCTCGAAGCCCGAGCCGCCGCGCGCGAACGGCGGCGCGCCGACGCTGCCGCCCGCGACCTGGACGTTCTGCGCACGCAGGGCATTGACGATCTCGCTGGCGTTCAAGTTGCGCGACGCGGCCTTTTCGGGGTCGATCCAGACGCGCATCGCATAGTCGCGGACGCCGAACAGGTTGATGCCGCCGATGCCCTGCAACCGCAGCAGCTTGTCGCGGACCTGCAGCGTCGCGTAGTTCGACAGATACTGGATGTCGTGGCTGTTGTCGGGCGAGGTCAGGAACACCGCCATCAGGATGTCGGGCGAGTTCTTGCGCGTCGTCACGCCGAGCGCGCGGACGGTGTCGGGCAGGCGCGGCTCGGCCGATGCGACGCGGTTCTGGACGAGCACCTGCGCGGTATCGAGGTTGGTGCCGAGCTTGAAGACGACGTTGATCGTGACGCGCCCGTCGCCCGTCGACGAAGAGGTGATGTAGAGCATGTTCTCGACGCCGTTGATCTCCTGCTCGAGCGGCGCGGCGACGGTGTCGGCAAGCACTTCGGCCGACGCGCCGGGATAGGTCGCGCTGACCGCGACGGTCGGCGGCGCGATCTCCGGGTATTGCGCGACGGGCAGCGACGGATAGGCGAACAGCCCGACGAGGACGATGAGGATCGAGATGACGCCCGCGAAGATCGGGCGGTCGATGAAGAAATGCGAGAAGCGCATGGCCTAGCGCACCGCCGCCGCGCTGGTGGCGGAGGTGGCGGGCGGCTCGATGAGCGCGGGCGCGGTCGGCCCACTGCCCGGCGCGGGCGGCACGATCTTGCCGTTGACAGCCGTGACCGGCGTGCCGGGGCGACCGCGCTGGACGCCCGCGATGACGACGCGGTCGGTGCGTTGGAGCCCCGATTTGACCACGCGCAGCCCGTCGACGATCGGCCCGAGTTCGACGACGCGCTGCGCCACCTTGCCGTCGGCGCCGACGACGAGCGCGACCTTGCGCGTCTGGTCGGTGACGACGGAATCTTCAGGAATCAGCATGCCCTCGTAGGCCCCCGAGCCGAGCAGGCGCATGTGGCCGAACATCCCGGGGGTGAGGAAACCGTCGGGATTGCGGACTTCGGCGCGGCCGCGGATCGTGCCGCTACCCTGGTCGATGGCGTTGTCGACGAAGTTCATGCGCCCGTGCCAGCGGTACTCGGTCTCGTCGGCGAGGCGGATATCGACGGGGTTGGCAGCGACGCGCGACGACGGGCGCGTTCCGGCGCGGTTGGCGCGCTGGTACTTGAGGTAGACCGCCTCGGAGCCGGTGAAGGTAAAGTAGATCGGATCGAGCGCGACGATCGTCGTCAGCACCGTCGTGCCCGCCGTGACGTAGTTCCCGACGTCGAGGCGGCGGTCGGACAGGCGGCCCGCGATCGGCGCGGTGACGCGGGTGATTTCGACATCGAGCGCCTTGGCGCGGACGGTCGCTTCGCCCGCTGCGAGCGCCGCATTGGCCTGCCCGACGGTCGCCTGCGCCTGCTCGAACTCCTCCTTGCTGACCGCGTCGGCGTCGAGCAATGTCTTGGTGCGGGCGAAGGTCGTCTGGGCCACAACCGCCGCCGCCTTCAGTCGTGCCGCATCAGCCTTGGCCTGCTCGAGCACCGCCTGGAACGGACGCGGGTCGATGACGAACAGCAGCTGGCCGGGCTTGGCGAACTGGCCGTCGCGGAAGGCGATGCTCTGGATATAGCCCGACACGCGCGGCCGGACCTCGGTCTCGCGCATCGCTTCGAAGCGTCCGACATAATCGTCCCAGTCGACGATCGGCTTGATCAGCGGCACCGCGACAGTGACCTGCGGCGGGGGGCCACCGGGGCCGCCCGGGCCGCCCGGCCCGCCCGCGCCGTCCTGCTTCTTGCCGCACGCCGCAAGGGCCAACAGCGCGACGAGGGTCAGGGTGGCCGAGGTCGATCGCATGAGAGACTTTCAAGCTGTCGCTGCAACGCAGCAAAGTCTGCACTGGCAAAACCGCTTTGCCAAGCCAAACCAAGCGGCGCTCAATTGTCGTGGATGTAAGTCGCTGGTCGGTCGACAACCCGCCCCGACCGACAATTGTTCATCGTGCGGACAGGTTACGGTTTCGTGTCAGAAGTTCAGCGCGTAGCGCAGAGCGATACCCGCATCGTCCGGTGCGGCAGCGATGTTGCCGGGCTGCTGGCGCCAGAACCCGTTGAAAATCAGCGATCCCGCACCGATCGGCCGGGCGTAGACCGCCTCGACATCGCGCTCGTGGCCGCGCGGCGCAAGATCGAAGGGCGCATCGAAGCCGATCAGCGCCAGCGCGCCGTGGACGACGCGCAGCGGCTCCGACCAGCGTAGTGCGAAGCTGTCGCGTGGACCGACGATGCCGTCGCGCTCGATTTCGGCCGACCATGCCCGGGTCGCGAGCGTCGCCGCAGCCCGCGCACCGTGGGCGGCGAGCCTCGTCCGACCCGCGCGAACGACCGCGCCGAGCCGCCAGGGTCCGACGCTGGCAGTCATGCCGCCGTCGGTGAACCAGCTTGCCGCGCCGCCGCCGCCGAGCGCGCTGCCGAAGTCGCCGCCGAGCACCGTCTCGGCCTCGTCGAGGCGCGTCAGGCGCAGCGTCGCGGTCAGCGGACCGACGCGGCGATCGAGGGCGATGCCGGTCGCGGCGTAGCGGCGCGGGTGGCTCGCGCGGTCGGACAGGTCGCCCGCGGCAAACTGACGCTGCACGCTGCCCTGCTCGGCGTCGACGATAATGCCGAGGCGGCCGAAGACCTGGCGCAGCGCGATTGCCGTGCCGGGCGTGCGGTCGAAGCCGGCAAGAGCGCCCTGGGTCGCCGCAAAGGCCGGGCCGGCGCCGACCGCGAGGCGGCGACCCATTGCGGCGCCGTCGAAGCGATAGCCGAAGGCCAGCGCGCTGTGCGGGCCGAGGCGGGTCGCCACCGACCCCGCCAGCGCGTGCGCCGCCAGCGCCTCACCGGGGACGAGTCGGAGCCGCTGGGCGTGGTCGTCGCCGAGCGTGAGCGTAAAGGCGCTCGGGCCCCGCGCGGCGGCGTAACCCTGCGCCGTGCCTGCCAGCGCTCCCGTCAGCCGCGCCGGTGGCGCTGCGCGGCGCAGCGTCGGGGTCAGATCGACGGTATACCCGCGCCCGTAGCCGTCGCGGATCTCCGCCGCGAGCCCGCCTTGGCCCGCATCGCCCATCGCCGACGCCAGCGTCGCGTTGACCGTCGCCGACACCGCGACATCGGGGGCGGCGGCGAGGCTGAGGCTCCCCTGCGGTGCGAAGGCGCGCTCGAGGTTGACCTCGCCGTGGCCATACACCGCGTCGGTGCCTGCAGTGCCGAGGTCGGTCGCGGTGCGCAGCAGCAGGTCGACGATCTGTGCCGAGGTCAGCGCCGGGAAGGCCTGCGCGAGCAGCGCCACTGCGCCCGCGACGACGGGGGCTGAAAACGAGGTGCCGCTGTACAGGAAGCTCGCGCCGGTCTGGTCGGGGGCGCGGACGCGAATGCCGAGCGCGGTCAGGAAGTGCGCCGAGGCGTTTCCCGCCCGGTTCGAGAAATCGGCGAGCACCTGCGTCGCATCGGTCGCCCCGGCGATCAGCACGAGGCCACGCGCGATCGCGTCGTTGGCGATCTGCGAGAGCGGGTCGGGATTCGCCGCCGCGGTCGGGTCGGTGACCCCCTCGTTGCCCGCCGAGAAAACGATGATGACCCCGGACGCGGTCGCGCGGTCGATCGCCGCGCGCAGCGTCGAATTGGCAGGCGATCCGCCGAGCGAGATATTGACGACGCGGGCCCGTGCCGCGGTGGCGCGGTCGAGGCCGCGCGCGATGGCACTGTCGACATAGCTGCACTTGTCGACATCGGTGCCCGGCGCGGTGCAGCTTCCCGGTGTATCGGCGCGCAGCACGAGCAGGGTCGCATCGAAGGCGACCCCGTGCGTGCCGCTATCGTTTTTCGCCGCGAGCAGCACGCTCGCCACCGCAGTGCCGTGGCCGCCCTCGTCCTGAATTCCCCGCGATCCTGCGAAGTCGCCCGACTGGCCGCTGATCTTGCCCGCGAACTCGCTGCTCGTCGCATCGACGCCGCTGTCGATGATCCCGGCCACGATCCCCGCGCCGGTCGCGCCTGCCGCGTACGCCGAGATCGCCTTGGCCTGAACGGCGGCATTCGAGCGCCGGTATTCGGCAGTGTCGTAGCTGACCGGTGTCGGTGTCGGTGTCGGTGTGGGTGTTGGCGTCGGGGTTGGCGTGGGCGTCGAGACCACCGGCGTCGATCCGCCGCCGCCGCCACATGCGGCGAGGAACAGCAGCGGCGCGGCGCTTGCCACGATGCCGAGGCGGCGGGCAGGGGCGACGAAGCAACGCATGACCCTGGTCCCCGGTGACGTGTCCGGCACGATGCTATAGGCGTCCGCACGGGAGTTCAAACCATGCTTGCCCGTCGTTTTCTGTGGCTCGTCGCCGGCACCATCGTCGTCGTGCTGCTCGCCGCGCTCGCCTACCGATTGTTCGGCGAGCAATTGCTGCGCGCCGCGATGGTCCCGGGCGTTTCATTCGACGCGAGCCCGCAGGCTGCCGGACCCGACTACGCACGGGTCGAGGCATGGGACGCGCATCCCGCCCGACCGAAGAACCCGGCGCGCTGGACCCCCGCCGGCATCGCCCCCGCGCCGCACCCGCTGGCCGCGGTCTTCTTCGTCACTCCCACGGCGTATCTCGGCCGCGCGCGCTGGAACATGCCGTTCGGCGACAGCGCCACCGAAACGCGGATCAACCTCTACCTCGCGGGCCAGGCGAGCGCGCTCAACGGCGTCGGCGAGATCTGGGCACCGCGCTACCGTCAGGCGGCGTTCGGCGCATTCCTCGTCGACTCGCCCGATGCCCGCCGCGCCATCGACCTCGCCTATGGTGACGTCGCGCGCGCCTGGGACGCTTTCCTCGCCGCGCAGCCCGCCGACCGCCCGATCATTATCGCAGGCCACAGCCAGGGGTCGCTGCACCTGCTGCGGCTGCTCAAGGAACGCATCGCGGGCACACCCGCCGCCAGGCGCATCATCGCCGCCTACATCGTCGGCTGGCCGATCTCGATCAGCGCGGATCTTCCGGCGTTCGGCCTGCCGGCCTGCGATACGCCCGCCGCTACGGGTTGCGTCCTCGGCTGGCAGAGCTTTGCCGACCCTGCCGACCCGGCGGCGATCCGCGCGGTGTTCGACGCGAGTACAGGGCTGACCGGCGCCCCCCGGCGTGGCACCGCGGTGCTGTGCACGAACCCGCTGCTCGGGCGGCCGGGCGACGAAGCAGTGCCGCCCGAGCGCAACCTCGGCAGCCTCGTCCCCGGTGCGAGCCTCGCCGATGCGACGCTGGTCGCGCACGGTATCGGCGCGCACTGCCTGCCGTCGGGCGTGCTGTCGATCGGCCCGCCGCCCGCCAAGTTCGACAGCTATGTCCTGCCCGGCAACAACTATCACGTGTACGACTATGCGCTGTTCTGGGCGAACGTCCGCGCCGATGCCGAGGCGCGGGTAAATTCCTGGCAGGCGCGCGCCGAAGCGCCCGCGCGGGCCGGGCAGTCCCGTTGATCCTCGACCTCGCTGCCTTCGCCGCCGCGCTGCCCGAAGGCGGCCGGCTCGCGGGCCTCGATGTCGGCACCAAGACGATCGGCGTCGCGACCTGCGATGCAGGCTGGAGCTTTGCGACACCGCTCTACGTCGTGCGGCGGACCAAATTCACGCCCGACCTCGCTGCGCTCAAGGTTCGGCTCGATGCCGAGCGTATTGCGGGCATCGTCGTCGGGTTGCCGCTCAGCATGGACGGCAGCGACTCCCCGCGCACCCAGTCGGTCCGCGCTTTCGCGCGCGCGGTCGCCGAGCCGCTGGCCCGGCCGCTCATGCTCTGGGATGAGCGCTGGTCGACGCAGGCGGTCGAACGCCAGATGATCGCCGAGGACTGGACGCGCGCCCGGCGGGCCGAAGCGATCGACAAGCACGCCGCCGCGCACATCCTGCAGGGTGCGATCGACGCCCTGATGGCGGCGGTTGCCCGCGCGCGCCCATTGGGGTAGTGCGCCCCGACCCCCAACATAAGCAGGATTCATGGGCTTCAAACTTCCCGACCATAAAGACCGTGCCGGTGCCGCCGCCAAGGCCCGCGCCGAAGCTCTCGAAAAGTACAAGGCCAAGACGGCGGAGATCGATCCCGCAGCCGTTGCCGAGCGCGCCGCCAGCCGTGCTGCCGCCGAAGCGCGCCGCGTCGCCAAGGCCGCCGAGAAAAAGGCCGAGCAGGAGGCTGCGCGCCTCGCCGTTGTCGCCGCCAAGGAAGCCGCGCGCCTCAAGGCCGAGGAAGACGCCAAGATCACCGAGGAAATGCGCGAGGCCGAGCGCAAGCGCCTGCGCGACGAGCGCTACGCGGCGCGGAAGGCTGCGAAGAAGCGGTAACGGTGGGGGCGCTTGCCGCTCCGGACTCCCGCCGCTACACCCCGCCGCAGATGCCCGCCTACCCCCGCCCGCTCAGCTTCCAGAACCTCATCCTGACCTTGCAGGACTATTGGGGCGCGCGCGGCTGCGTCATCCTCCAGCCTTATGACGTCGAGGTCGGTGCGGGCACCTTCCACCCCGCCACCGTCCTGCGCGCTCTCGGCCCCCAGCCGTGGAACGCTGCCTACGTCCAGCCGAGCCGCCGCCCGTCCGACGGCCGCTACGGCGACAACCCCAACCGGCTCGGGGCCTATTACCAGTTCCAGGTCATCCTCAAGCCGTCGCCGCCCGACATCGTCGACCTGTATCTCGGCAGCCTCGAAGCCATCGGCATCGACACGAACCTCCACGACATCCGCCTTGTCGAAGACGACTGGGAAAGCCCGACGCTCGGCGCGTGGGGGCTGGGCTGGGAGGTCTGGTGCGACGGCATGGAGGTCAGCCCGTTCACTTATTTCCAGCAGGTCGGCGGCCACGATTGCGCGCCGGTCAGCGGCGAACTCACCTACGGCCTCGAACGCCTCGCGACGTACATCCAGGGCAAGGACTCGGTGTACGATCTCGCCTACAACGACGCCGGCGTCAGCTACGGCGACGTCTTCCGCGACAACGAACGCCAGTTCAGCGCGTACAGCTTCGAGGCGGCGAATACCGAGCTGTTGTTCCAGCAATTCAAGGACGTGTCGGGCGAATGCAAGGCACTGGTCGAACGTGGCCTGCCGCTCCCCGCCTACGACCAGGCGATCAAGGCAAGCCACATCTTCAACCTGCTCAA
>JBBQVB010000095.1:0-10041 GCA_038211965.1 Sphingomonadales bacterium | reverse complement strand
CATCGCGGTGCCGACCGGTATCAAGATCTTCAGCTGGATCGCGACGATGTGGGGCGGCTCGATCAGCTTCAAGACGCCGATGCTGTGGGCGATCGGGTTCATCTTCATGTTCACTGTCGGCGGCGTCACCGGTGTGCTGCTGTCGAACGCCGGCGTCGACCAGTATATGCACAACAGCTATTACGTCGTCGCGCACTTCCACTATGTGCTGTCGCTCGGCGCGGTGTTCGCGATCTTCGCGGGCTTCTACTACTGGTTCGGCAAGATGTCGGGTCGCGCCTATAACGAGGTGCTCGGACAGCTGCATTTCTGGGTGTTCTTTGTCGGCGTCAACGTCCTGTTCTTCCCGCAGCATTTCCTCGGCCAGGACGGCATGCCGCGCCGCATCCCCGATTATCCGGCGAACTTCGAGCACTACAACCTGATGTCGAGCTGGGGCTATGCGATCATGGCGGTCGGCATGTTGTTCTTCTTCGTCAACATCGGCTGGTCATTGTTCGCCGGGCGGCGCGTCGAGGGCAATTATTGGGGCGAGGGCGCGACGACGCTCGAATGGACCCTCAGCTCGCCCCCGCCGTTCCACCAGTTCGAAACACTTCCGGTGATCAAGTAGCGCTGCGAGTGATCGCCATCCCGGCGAACGTCGGGATCCATCACCTGAATTCGGGAGATGGGTCCCGGCGCTCGCCGCGATGACGGCAGGAAAGTTAATGACGACGCAGACCCTGTCTCCCACGGCCTATGCCGACTGGCGCGACTATTTCGCGCTCTTGAAGCCCCGCGTCATGTCGTTGGTGATTTTCACCGCGCTGTGCGGGCTGCTTGCCGCGCCCGGGCATATCAACCCGTTTCTCGGCTTCGTCGCGATCCTGTGCATTGCGGTGGCGGCCGGGGCGGCAGGCGCGCTCAACCAGTGGTACGAGGCCGATATTGACGCGCTGATGAAGCGTACCGCGAACCGCCCACTGCCTGCCGGACGCATCGAGCCCCACGAGGCACTGGCCTTCGGCATCGCGCTGTCGGTCGGGTCGGTGGCGACAATGGGGCTCGCGGTCGGCTGGCTGACGGCGGCGATCCTGGCGTTCTCGATTTTCTTCTACGCCGTCGTCTACACCGTCTGGCTCAAGCGCGCCACGCCGCAGAACATCGTCATCGGCGGTGCGGCAGGGGCGTTCCCACCCCTGATCGGCTGGGTCGCGGTGACGGGCGACCTGAACCTGATGCCGTGGCTGCTGTTCGCGATCATCTTCCTGTGGACGCCGCCGCATTTCTGGAGCCTCGCGCTGTTCATGGAGGCCGACTACGGTAAGGCGGGGGTGCCGATGTTGCCCAACACCCATGGGGCAGCCGCGACGCGGCGCCAGGTCCTGCTGTACAGTCTCGTTCTCGTGCCGGTGTCGCTGCTCCCATGGGCACTCGGCCTCGCCGGCTGGCTGTACGGAACGGTGACTGCGGTGCTCGGCGCAATGTTCATCGCGGGTGCGGTCGCGGTGGCGCGCAGCACGGCGACGGTGGCGAAGGACATGGCCGCGGAGAAAAAGCTCTTCCGCTTCTCGCTGCTCTATCTGTTCCTGCTCTTCGCGGTGCTCGTCGCCGATCACTGGATTGTTGCATGACGCCCGCCGAGACCGCCCGCTTCAACGCCAAGCGCCGCGCGCGCAACCTCGCGCTCGGGCTGCTGCTCGGCGCGTTCGCACTGTTGTTCTTCGGAATCACCATCGTCCGCATGGTCAAGTGAGCGCCAGCCTCGCCATACGCCGCACCGCGTTCGGCACGAGTGCAATTGCCGCCGGCATGGTTGCGCTGTCGTTCGCCGCTGTGCCGCTCTACCGCGCATTTTGCCAAGCGACGGGCTTTGGCGGCACGACCCAGCGCGCCGAGGCCGCTGCACTCCCCGACCAGCACGCGCTGACCGGTCGTACCGTCAAGATCCGCTTCGACGGCAACACCTCACCCGGCCTGCCGTGGCAGTTCCGCCCCGAAGCGACCGACGTAAGCGTGCGCATCGGCGAGCGCAAACTGGCGTTCTTCAAGGCGACCAACATCAGCGCGGCGAGCGTCACCGGCCGCGCCACCTACAACGTCTCGCCCGATGTCGCGGGGCGCTATTTCAAGAAGATCCAGTGTTTCTGCTTCAACGAGCAGACTTTGAAGGCGGGCGAGACGGTCGAGATGCCCGTCACCTATTTCGTCGATCCGGCGATCCTCGACGACCCCATTGCGCGGCGCGTCGATGAAATCACGTTGAGCTATACCTTCTACCCGGTGGACGAACGCCGCCGGTCGCAGGTAGAGAGCAACAGCAAGACTACAGGCTGAGAGACCATGGCTGGCGGCAAGACCCACGCGTTTCACATCGTCAATCCGTCGCCGAACCCGCTGATCGGCGCGTTCTCGGCGCTGGTCATGGCGTCGGGCGCGATCGGCTGGATGCACAAGACGCCGTGGGGGCCGTGGGTGTTCGCGCTCGGCACGGCGGCAGTGCTCTATACCTTCTATGCGTGGTGGTCGGATGTCGTCCACGAGGCCAACACCGGCGACCACACGCCCGTCGTCCAGCTCCACCACCGCTACGGCATGATCCTGTTCATCGCGTCGGAGGTAATGTTCTTCGTCGCGTGGTTCTGGGCGTATTTCAGCTCGTCGCTCTACCCGCACACCGGCCTGCCCATCGGCGGGACGTGGCCGCCCAAGGGTATCGAGGTGCTCGACCCGTTCGTCTTTCCGCTGCTCAACACGATGATCCTGCTGCTGTCGGGGACCACCGTGACCTGGGCGCATCATGCGCTGATCCATGGTGACCGCGATGGGCTCAAGCGCGGCCTGTGGGTCACGATCCTGCTCGGGATGTTCTTCTCGGCGGTGCAGGCGTTCGAGTATCACCACGCCGAGTTCGGCTTCGCAGGCAACATCTACGGCGCGACCTTCTTCATGGCGACGGGCTTTCACGGCTTCCATGTCATTATCGGGACGATCTTCCTGATCGTCTGCCTGGCGCGCGTCTATCGCGGCGACTTCACGCCGCGCCAGCATTTCGGCTTCGAGGCGGCGGCGTGGTACTGGCATTTCGTCGACGTGGTGTGGCTGTTCCTGTTCATTTCGATCTACGTCTGGGGTTCGAACTTCGGCGCGGCGGTCGCAGCCGCAGCGACTTGACCAAGCCACTCGCGCGCGCGCTGGCGCAGACCGCGCTGATCGGGGCGTGCCCGCGCTGCGGCGCGCGTACCTTGTTCGCCAGCCCCATCGGCTTCGCGCCCGCTTGCCGCCAATGCGGCCTCGACTTCGAGCAGTTCGATGTCGGCGATGCCGCGGCACCCTTCCTGATCTTCATCGTCGGGACGGTGGTCGTCGTCGGCGCGATCTGGCTCGAACTGTCGCGTTCGCCGCCGTGGTGGGTGCACGTCATCGTCTGGGTGCCGGTGACGCTGGCGCTGACGCTCGCCGCACTGCGTTTCGCCAAGGCGATGCTCGTCGCGCTCGAATACCGCAACGAAGCGCGACTGGGGCGCAGCGAGTGAGCCGACACCTGCCGGTCATCCCGACGGTGATGACGGTCGTCATGGTGCTGACGATGATCGGCCTCGGCATCTGGCAGCTGCAGCGCCGCGAGTGGAAGCATTCGCTGATCGCACATCTCGAAGCCGCGAAAACGCTCCCCCCGGTCACGCCGCACGAGTTCTTCGAGGCAATGGCCGGGACGAGGAGCGTCCAGTATCGCCGTGCGGTCGTCGCCTGTCGTCCGGGCCGCGTCGTCCCCTACGACCTGCGCGGCGGCGAGAGCGCGACGCAGAAACCGGGTTTCCTCGTTCTCGTCGCGTGCAAGGATCCGCCGCTCAGCCACGGCAAGGGGCCCGACCTCGTCGTCGTCGCGGGCTGGACGGCGCGCCCCGAGTCGCCGTCACCGCTGATCGTCGATGCCGAGTTCGACGGGACCGTCATCGAGCGCCCCTACGGCAAGGCCGCTGACCGCCCGATGTTCATGCTCATCCCGCGCACGGCCGTTGCCCCGCTGCGGCCGTCGCGTGTGCCCGTCCCCGACGACCTGCCCGACAACCACCTGAGCTACGCATTCCAGTGGTTCGGCTTCGCGGCGACGCTGAGCGTCATCTACGCGATCTTCATCCTGCGGCGTCCGCGCTAACCGCGGCCGCGTGGTCCGGGTTGCGATGGCACACCGCCTGCAGCTTGTTGCCGTCGGGGTCGCGGACGTACGCGCCGTAGTAGTTCGGGTGATAGTGCGGGCGCGGCCCCGGCGCGCCCTCGTCGCTGCCGCCGTGGGCCAGCGCAGCGGCGTGGAAGTCGTCGACCGTCGTGCGGTCGTCGACGATGAAGGCGAGGTGGGTACCGTTGCCCGCCGACGCCTCGCCGCCATCGAACGGCCGCCCGACGAACAGCTTGGGCCCGGTCGGCGTGCCGTAGGCGACGGTGTCGCCGAAGCGGAACAGCTGCGCATGGCCGAGCACGGGCGCGACCGCGTCGTAGAACGCCAGCGCGCGCGCCGGATCGTTGGTGCCGAGGGTGACGTGGGAGAACATGACAAGCCCCGTGCGGCTGTTGTGGATGACCTTACGGGCTGCTCAGAAGGTCAGCAATGGGGTGGTAAGCTGCGGTCGCGCGCCCGGGGCCCATACAGCTGCCCGTCGCCCCAACCGGGAGGAAAGCCCAAGTCGTACTGATCGACGTAGGTCAGTTCGCCCGACCTGTAGAGGTCACTTACCATCAGTTCGGAATGGACGTTTGACACCGGTGCCGCGTGCGCGGCCCGACGCCCGCCGGTTGCTCCCACCCCCGTCCCCCGCTAGACCGCGCCCTCCATGCGCTATGTCAGCACGCGCGGTTCCGCGCCGCCCCTCGATTTCGAAGCCGTGACGCTTGCCGGACTGGCGTCCGACGGCGGACTTTACGTGCCCGACCACATCCCCGCGCTGGCACCCGCCGAGATCGCCGCGCTTGCAGGCCTGTCCTACGTCGAGACCGCGGTGCGCGTCTGCCTGCCGTTCGTCGGCGACGCACTGAGCGAAGCGGAATTGCGCGCCGTGCTGACCGAGGCTTATACCGGGTTCGATCACGCCGCCGTGACGCCGCTCGTCCAGCTCGACCAGCAACACTGGCTGCTCGAACTGTTTCACGGCCCGACGCTGGCGTTCAAGGACATTGCGCTGCAGGTCATCGGGCAGTTGTTCGAGCGCTTCCTGAGCGGGCGCGGCGAGCACCTGACGATCGTCGGGGCAACCAGCGGCGACACCGGCTCGGCGGCGATCCACGCGCTCGCGGGGCGCGCGCACCTCGATGTCTTCATGCTCCACCCCGAGGGGCGCGTATCGGACGTCCAGCGGCGGCAGATGACCACCGTCATGGCACCCAACATCCATAATATCGCGGTGCAGGGAAATTTCGACGACGCGCAGGCGCTGGTCAAGGCGATGTTCAACGACGCCGTGTTCGCTGGGCGCTTCCGGCTGTCGGCGGTCAATTCGATCAACTGGGCGCGGCTGCTGTTCCAGATCGTCTATTATTTCTACGCCGCCGTCCGCCTTGGCGCGCCCGAGCGGCAGGTCAGCTTCGCCGTCCCGACGGGCAATTTCGGCGACGTGTTCGCTGGCTATGTCGCAGCGCGGATGGGGCTGCCGATCCGGCGGCTGATCGTCGCGACCAACGTCAACGACATCCTCGCGCGCGCGCTCGGCCACGGCGACTATTCGGTCGGCACGGTGGAGGCGACCGCCGCACCGTCGATGGATATCCAGGTCAGCTCGAACTTCGAGCGGTTGCTGTTCGACCTCCACGGGCGCGACGGGTCGAGCCTTGCGAGCGCGATGCAGGGCTTCGAGGCGACGCGGCGACTGCGGCTGACGCTGGCGCAGCAGGCCGAGGCGGCGACGATCTTCATCCCTGCGCGCATCGATGCCGACGGCATGGCGATGGCACTGCGCTGGGCGCACGACCGCTGCGGGCAGGTCATCGACCCGCACACCGGGATCGGGCTCGCAGCGGCGCGTGAGCACGACGGCGACGAGCCTGTCGTGACGCTCGCCACCGCGCATCCCGGCAAGTTCCGCGACGCCGTCGAGCGCGCGACCGGCGTCCGCCCGCCGCTCCCCGCCCGCGCGCAGGGCCTGTTCGACCGCGAGGAGCGTTACGATGTCCTCCCCGCCGACCTCGGCGCGGTCGAAGCGTTCATCGCCGACAGGGCCACTGCACGATGAATCAGGTGACCACCCTCCCCAACGGCCTCCGCGTCGTCAGCAAGGCGATGCCGCACGTCGAGACCGTCGCCGTTGCGCTCCACGTCGATGCGGGTGCGCGCCACGAAGGCGCGCACGTCAACGGCGTCGCGCATCTGTTCGAGCACATGGTGTTCAAGGGCACCGCGACGCGCTCCGCGCGCGTTATCGCCGAGGTCGTCGAGGATGTCGGCGGCTCGCTCAATGCCTACACCGCGCGCGACATGACGGTCTTCCACGCGCGCCTGCTCAAGGCCGATCTCGCGCTCGGCGTTGAGGTCATTGCCGACCTCGTGAGCAGCCCGACGTTCGACGCCGAGGAGACCGAGCGCGAGAAGCAGGTCGTGCTCCAGGAACTCGGCGAGGCGCGCGACACCCCCGACGACATCGTCTTCGACCACCTCCAGGAAGCGGCGTTCCCCGGCCAGGCGCTCGGCCGCTCGATCCTCGGCTCCGACGCCAGCATCGCCGGCCTCGACGGCGCGGCGCTGCGCGACTGGCTTGGTACTCAGTATCGCGCGGGTTCGTGCGTGTTGGTCGCGGCGGGGGCGGTCGAGCACGCCGCGCTGGTCGACCTCGCCGCGCGCTGGCTCGGCGAGCTGCCGTCGGGCACACGCCCCACGACGACGCACGCGGCGTTCACCGGGAGTGCGCACCACGACCGGCGCAAGTTCGAGCAGGCGCATCTGACGCTCGGCCTCGCCGCCCCCGCGCACCACGACCCGGCGCACGATGCCGCGCTGCTGTTCGCGGGCGCGGCGGGCGGCGGCGCGTCGTCGCGGCTGTTTCAGGAACTGCGCGAGGAGCGCGGCCTCGCCTACAGCGTCTATGCCAGCACGACGCCCTATGCCGACACCGGGCTGTTCGCAGTCTACCTTGCCACGGCGCGCAAGGATGCCGCGAAGGCATTGGCACTGACCGAGGACGTGCTCGCCGCGACCGCTGCGGGGCTTCAGCCTGCCGAGCTCGAACGTGCGCGCGCGCAGGTCCGCGCCGGGCTGCTGATGGCGCTCGAGGCTCCCGGCGGCTGGTCGGAGTATCTGGCGCGCTCGCTGCTCGTCCATGGCCGCGTCGTGCCGCCGGCGGAGGTCGTCGCGCGCTTCGATGCGGTGACCCTCGATGAGGTCCGCGCGGCGGGTGCGGCGATGCTCGCCGGACCGCGCGCGCGTGCCGATGTCGGAGCACCGCTGCTCAAGGCGGCGTGATGGACCTCGACGTCCTCGTCGTCGAGCCTTGGCCCGACTACGCGCTTCTCGATTCGGGCAACGGCCGCAAGCTCGAACGCTATGGCCCCTACCGCTTCATTCGCCCCGAACCGCAGGCGCTGTGGTCGCCTGCGTCGTCCGACTGGCAGGCCGACGGCGAGTTCACAGGCGGCTCCGAGGAGGACGGCGGCGGGCGTTGGACGCTTGATCCGAAAGTGCCGCCGTCGTGGCCGCTCAGCCGCGGCGCGCTCAAATTCCATGCCGCCAACACCAATTTCCGGCATCTTGCCTTCTTCCCGGACATGGCGGCGCACTGGGACTGGATGGCCGACCGCCTCGGGCCCGGGACGAGCGTCCTCAACGTCTTCGGCTATACCGGCGTCGGCAGCCTCGCCTGCGCCGCTGCCGGGGCGAGCGTCACCCATGTCGATGCCTCGAAGAAAGCCGTCGCCAGCGCACAGGCCAACGCGGCGCTCAGCGGTCTCGGCGACGCGCCGATCCGCTGGCTGACCGACGACGCGATGAAGTTCGTGCATCGCGAGGTGCGGCGCGGCAAGCGCTACGACGGCATCGTCCTCGACCCGCCCAAATACGGGCGCGGCCCCGACGGCGAGGTGTGGGAGCTGTACCGCGACCTGCCGGGCCTCGTCCGCGCCGCGCGCGCGCTGATGGACGCCGACAGCCGTTTCCTCGTGCTGACGGTGTACGCGATCCGACTGTCGGCAGTGGCGATCCGCGAGCTGGTGGCGGAAGCCTTTGCCGATCTCGGCGGCACCTTGACCGCGGGCGAGATGACCATTCGCGAAGAGGGCAGGGGGCGGCTGCTGCCGACGGCGATCTTCGTGCGCTGGCAGGGCAGGGCACTCGACAAATCCCTTACGAAGGCGTAACGTCTTTCTGTGCGTTGTGCGCTTCAACGCTGTCGTTGCAGGGGGGATGTTCGTGGCCTCGCCGCCCAAACCTGGCCATCACCCGGGGCATCGGCACCATGCGCATCACACCGGCCACCTGCATCACGGCAAGCATCCGGGGCATGGCCAGCACGGCGGTGCCGCGCACCCGCATCACGGGCATCCCGACCATCCGTACCACAGTGCCCATCCAAGCCACGCGCTGCACGCGCATCACCTGGGCAAGCACGCCCACGCGCTGGACGGTGAGCACACCGATGACGGGACGCTTCCGTTACTGCTGCTGGGCGACCCCCAGTCCGACCACAACCGCAGACATCGGCGTCACCACCGCAGGCACCATCACTAGACGCGGTCAGCGCGCCCGGCACGCCCTGATGCTGCGCGGCGCAGGCCTCGGCCCGACCGGCTCGAACACCGCGAGATAGCCGCCCGCCGCACCCAGATCGAGGTCGCCGATGCGGCGGTAGCCGACCGCTGCGAGTTCGCACGCGAGCAGCGTGCGCGGCGTGCCGTGGCGCGGCGTCGGGCGGTCGATGTCGACGATCGCCACCTTGCCGCCGGGCCGGAGCGCGGCGCGCAGCGTCCACAGCAGTGCGAACGGCTGCTGCACCTCGTGGTACATGTGGACGAGCAGCGCGGCGTCGATCGAGGCCGGCTTGAGGCGCGCGTCGTCGGGCTTCCCCAGCACGATCTCGACGTTGGTCAGCCCCGCCTTGCGGACGCGCGCGCGCAGCTTGCGGACATACGACGGCACGATGTCCTCGGCGACGACGCGCCCCGTGGGCATCAGGCGCGGCGCGAGGCGGACGGTGTAATAGCCGCTGCCCGCGCCGATGTCGGCGATCACCATGCCCGGGCGCGCGCCGAGGAAGACCATCACCTGTTCGGCCTCGCGCGCGTCGTCGCGGCTGGTCTCGTCGGACCATTGGTCGGCGACGATGCTGGCCACCGGGCGGTCAGGGCGGGGAAAGGCCGACGGTGCCGCACCGAGCAGCGCGAGCAGCGGCAGCGCGAGGGCGAGACGGGTCGAAACGAGGCGGGCGCGGGGCAGCATGGCGCTGTCTTAACCGACCCTGCGCCCGCGCGCGACTCCGCCGCGTGTCGCCGGAGCGCGAGCCGCAGTCACTGCGCCGCGGTCACCGCGAAGGTTCCGGCGGGCGTGGGGCGGATGAGGTCGGCGGCGGGCACGACGCCGCCCAGCCAGTCGGCCCAGCGGTCGCGCGGCATCACGACGATCTGGCGGCTGTGGTAGGGCGCGATGTCGGGGCCGGGTTCGCAGGTCAGCATGGTGAACGCCTCGCCAGTGACCGCGCCGCCGCCAAAGCTGCCCGCATGGCCGCCCGCCTTGCCGAGGCTCACCCCCGCGCGCCACAGCCCCGCGACGCAGAACAGGCCGGGGGCAGGGCGGTCGCCGCCGGTTGCGTCGGGCGCGTCGGCGGCAAGGGTGAACAGCCACTTCGCCTTGCGCTTGGGTTTCGGCGCGCCGGGGAGCGCTTCGGCATCGGTGAATTCGTAGAAGCCGTCGAGCGGGATCAGGCAGCGCCCGCCGCGCGCGTCGTTGGCGAACGCCCGCCCCTCCGAGCGATAATTATACACCGGCTTGCCCTGCGGCCCCACCCAGCTCCACCGCCGCTGGACAAGGCTGTATCCCGCAGCATGGAAGCGCAAGATGGCGGAGGGGTCGGTGATGCGGATGCT
>JBBQVB010000094.1:0-10131 GCA_038211965.1 Sphingomonadales bacterium | reverse complement strand
GCGGCGATGACGAAGTGATTTTCGGGCTGAACACCACCAGCCTGTTTTTCCAGATGGCGCCGTTGATTGCGCATGATTGGCGCGCCGGCGACAATATCCTGCTGACCCGCATGGACCATGATGCCAATGTCTCGCCGTGGCTGCAGGCCGCGGCGGCGCGCGGCGTGGAGGTGCGGTTTCTGGAATGGGACCGGGAGACATTCGCACTGAAGCTGGAGACCTTGCCCGATCTGATCGATGCGCGCACGCGCGCCGTGGCGGTGGGCCATGCCAGCAATTTCTTGGGCACCATCAACGATGTCGCCGCCGTGTGCGCTGCGGCGCGCGCGGTGGGGGCGGTCAGCGTCGTCGATGCCGTGCAGTCCGCGCCGCATTTGGCGCTGGATGTGGCGGCGATCGGCTGTGATCTGATGGCGGCGTCGGCCTATAAATTCTTTGGCCCGCATGCGGCGATCCTGTTTGTCTCGCGGCGTTTGCAGGGGATCATCCCGCCGTTGAAAGTGCGGCCGTCGGCCGATGTGATGCCCACGCGGCTGGCACCCGGCACGCCCGCTTTCGAGGCCATGGCCGGCACGGCGGCGGCCATCGATCATCTGGCATGGCTGGGCGAGGCCGCCGGCACCGTCAGCGCAGGCCAGCCGCTGCGGCAGCGGCTGGTGGCCGGGCTGGCGGCGGCGCAGGCGCATGAAACCGATCTGATGCGGCAGTTTCTGGCCGGGTTGTCCGATGTGCCGGGCGTGAGGCTGCACGGCATCGCCAATCCGAACCGTCTGCACGAGCGCGTCGCCACCTTCACCTTCGAGCTGGCCGGCAAAACCAGCGCCGAAGTGGCGGCGGCGCTGGCGGCGCGCAACATGTTCGTCTGGCACGGTTATTACTACGCCTGGGAACCGGCCGGGGTGCTGGGTGTGAAGGAGCGCGGCGCGGTGCGGGTGGGCTTCACTCATTACAACAGCGCGGCCGAGGTTGCGGCGCTGCTGGCGGCTCTGGCCGGTATCGCCGCCGGCTGATTGCCATTTGCTGCTGGATTTTGCGCGGCACCATTGGCAAAGCCGCACGTCATGACAATTTCCCCGCGCACCTTGTATCAGAAAATCTGGGACGATCATGTTGTCGGCACGCTGGACGACGGCACCGCGCTGATCTTCATCGATCGCCATCTGATCCATGAAGTGACCACGCCGCAGGCGTTCGAGGCGCTGCGCCTGGCGGGCCGGCAGTTGCGCCGGCCTGATCTGACGCTGGCGGTGCCCGACCATAATGTGCCGACCACAGACCGCCGGCTGCCGATCGTCGATCCGATGTCGAAGGCCCAGCTCGATGCACTTGCCCGCAACTGTGCGGATTTCGGCGTCGAACTCTATGCCATCGATGCGCCGGAACAGGGCATCGTGCATGTCATCGGCCCGGAACAGGGCTTCACCCTGCCGGGCGTGACGTTGGTGTGCGGAGACAGCCACACCGCGACGCACGGCGCGTTCGGCGCGCTGGCATTCGGCATCGGCACGTCGGAGGTCGAGCATGTCTTCGCGACGCAGACGCTCCACCTCGCGCGCGCCAGGTCGATGCGCGTCACCGTCGTCGGCACGCTGGGCTTCTCGATCAGTGCCAAGGACGTGGCGCTCGCCATCGTCGGCGCGCTCGGCACCGGCGGCGGCACGGGTCATGTCATCGAATATGCCGGGCCGGTGATCGAGGCGCTGTCGATGGAGGGCCGCATGACGGTCTGCAACATGGCGATCGAGGCGGGCGCCCGTGCTGGCCTCGTCGCCCCCGACGACAAGGCGTTTGCGTACCTCGCGGGCCGCCCGCGCGCGCCGGTCGGGGCCGACTGGGACGCAGCGGTCGCGTACTGGCGGACATTGCCGAGCGATGCGGGCGCGGTTTTCGACCGCGAGGTCGTCATCGACGGCTCGACAATCGCGCCTTTGGTGACATGGGGCACCAGTCCCGAGGATGTCGTCGCGATCACCGGCGCAGTCCCCGATCCTGCCTCATTCACCGACGCGGGCAAGCAGGCAGCCGCCGCCAAAAGCCTTGCCTACATGGGCCTGACGCCGGGCACGCGCCTCGCCGATGTCACGGTCGAGAATATCTTCATCGGCAGCTGCACCAACAGCCGCATCGAAGACCTGCGCGCCGCAGCGGCGGTCGCCAAAGGCCGCCACGTCGCGCCAGGTATCCGGCAGGCGCTCGTCGTGCCGGGATCGGGCCTCGTCAAGGCGCAGGCCGAGGCCGAAGGGCTCGACCGCGTGTTCATCGAGGCCGGGTTCGACTGGCGCGAGCCCGGCTGCTCGATGTGCCTTGGCATGAACCCCGACAAGGTGCCGCCGGGCGAACGCTGCGCCTCGACGAGCAACCGCAACTTCGTCGGGCGACAGGGACCCGGCGCGCGCACCCACCTGCTCAGCCCCGCGATGGCGGCGGCGGCGGCGGTGACGGGGCGGCTGACCGATGTGCGGGAATTGATGGGGTAGGGTCGCCGGTCTTTACCGACATGCGCCCAAGCCTGCGTCAGCGCATGACCCGCATCGCCACCGCGACCGTCGCCGCCATCGTCGCGAACGCCAGCCAGGCATAGGGCAGCAACAGCGGCAGGCCGACGAGGATCAGGCCGTCGTTGCTACCGGGGATGAGCAGGCTGCCGAGCGCCATCATTGCGCCGCCGAGCAGGCAGCGGAGCACGACGCGCACGGTGACGCGGCGGTGGCCGAGCAGCCCCGCGCTCCAGCCGCCGAGGGTCGCGCCGCCAAGTAGCGCGCCGAACAGCAGCAGCTGGAAACCGCCATGCCGCGACATGCAACGCGCCAGTTGGGCGAGCGCGTCGGTATAGGCCCACGGCCCGGCGACGAGGAATGTGACGACGAAGCACGCGGCAATCGTCAGCGTCGCGGCGTGCGGTGTCCAGCGGTGGGCGACCCGACGACGCCAGCGCAGGCCTTCGGGCGTGGCGGGGCGGCGCACGAAGCGCCATGCGCGCCACGCCGCAAGCGCGACGAGCAGCCCGCCGAGCCACCACGGTCCGTCGACGAGCGGCGCACCGCCCACCGTCGCCGACGCGCCGGGCACGAAACGGTTGAACGCGACGCAGCCCAGCAGGAATCCGACCGGCGTCGCCGCAAAGGCCCATTCGCCCGACCCGAAGCGCGCGATCGCGCCGAACACGCACGCGCCGTTGATCACTGCGCCGAGGCCGAGCAGGACGCCGCCCGCGACCGTCGCGAAACCCGGCGCGAAGGCGCCCGGAAGACTCATGCTCAGCCCTGTCGCGCGCGCGCCGAGGAGCCCGACCGCAACCCAAAGCGCGGCCTCGCCGAGCGCGATCAAGCGGTCCCAGCGGCGGTGGGTCACGACGTCACCAATCGCCGCGACGGTGCACGTCGCGCCGCGCTGCACCGCGAAACCAAGGAGCATGACCGCCGCGAAAGCGATCCCGGCAAGCAGGAGGGTCATCGTCACCGCCATCAGTTCATCATGTGGCCGCCCTCGGTCTCGTGGAGGATGAAGCCTTCGAGCGGATCGCTCGGGGCGTCCCACGGCCGCTGGCGCAGCACCGCGAGGGTGTCGCGGTAGCCCGCCTGCCAGCGCTCGGCGATGCCGCCGGGGCTGAAGTCGATATCCTTGGTGTGATCCTCACCCGCGACCGGCGGCGCGACGAGGCGCACGACGTGCATCCGCGTGCGGCAGCCATAGGCGGCCAGCGATTTCGCTTCGGCGCTGTCGCGTTCGGCCTCGGGCAGCTTTGCCGCGAGTTCGGCGATGACGTGGCGGTGATTGTGGAACTGGCGCTGGCGGACCACCTGCGCCATCGACCGGCTCGAATACTGCAGGTCTTTCTGGCGGCTCAGGACGCGCGCCATGGTGTTGGGCTCGTCGCCGTGCGGGTGCCAGATGTGCACCGAGAAGACGAGGCCCGAGCGCCGCGGATTGTCGTCGAACACCGCCTCGACGGGGGTGTTCGACATGATGCCGCCGTCCCAATACAGCTCGCCGTCGATGCGCACCGCCGGGAAGGCGGGCGGCAGTGCCCCCGACGCCATGATGTGGCGCGTCGTCAGCGGCGCGTCGCGGCTGTCGAAATAATGCATCGTCGCGGTCCGCACGTTCGCCGCACCGACTGTCAGCCGCATCGCGCCCGCGTTGAGGACATCGAGGTCGATGACCTCGCCGAGCGTCTTCTCGAGCGGTGCGGTCGAGTAATATCCCGCCGCCTCGGGGGCGAGCGCGCCGCCGAGCAGCGCCGCCGGGTTGGGCGCGAAGAAGCCACCGATGCCCTGCATCATCGTCATGGCATTGCTCATCGCCGCGCCGACGAAGGGCAGGCCGCCGAGCCAGGCCGCGCCGGGGCGCTGTTCCATGCGCTGCCAGAAGTTGCGCAGTTGCGGCAGGCGGTCGGCCTTGGCGTTGCCGGCGATGATCCCCGCGTTGATCGCGCCGATCGACGTGCCGATCACCCAGTCGGGCTCGATCCCCGCCTCGTCGAGCGCTTGGTAAACCCCCGCCTGATACGCGCCGAGCGCGCCGCCGCCCTGGAGGACAAGGACGATCTGGCCGAGTGCGGCCTTGTCGAGGTGGAGGGGAGCAGCGGTGTCCATCGGGGCGTCCTTCGCGGGGTGGCGTCGGACGGTGGTTCGGGCGACTTGTACGAAAGGATACGCTGCTGTCACTAATTCCTGTTGCACTGCGAAAGGCGACCTGAGCGGCACGACCGTCGCTTGCAACGAAAGTTTCGCGCATGCCCGCCAAATTGTTCATGACCGGCCTCGCCGCCACCGCGCTTGCCGCACCCGCACTCGCCGGGCAATGCCCTGCCGGAAAATCGGGCATCGATATCCGCGCGATGGACAACACCCCCGCCAAGGGCGTCGTCGACACTATCCTGACCACGATCGACGTCGCCAGCGAACCCGCCGCGATCGCCGGGCGCAGCTTCCGCCTGCGCCGCCTCGACATCGCGCCCGGCGGCGTCGTGCCGTGGCACAGCCATGGCGAGCGCCCCGCGATCATCTACGTCGTGTCGGGCAGCGTCACCGAATACGCCAGCACCTGCTCGGTCGGCATCGTCCACAAGGCGGGCGACGCGGTCCCGGAGCTGCACGCCACGTCGCATTGGTGGAAGAACACCGGTGGCACCAAGGCGGTGCTGCTGTCGAGCGACCTGCTCAAGGTCGGCGCGGACGGCAAGACGATGTAGCTGCGCGGCGGGCATCGCTGCCCGCCGACCCTCTGGCCGTAGCCCGCAGCCTGGGCTACGGCTGGAGCATGCAGGCCTTCACCACGCTCACCGGCATCGCGGTGCCTTTCGGGGCAGAAAATGTCGATACCGATGTAATCGTGCCGTCGCGCTTCCTCAAAACGGTAACGCGCACGGGCCTAGGCAAGAACGCCTTCGCGACACTCCGCGAGGACCCCGCCAACATCTTCGATACGCCGCGCAACAGCGGCGCGCCGATCCTCATCGCAGGCGACAACTTCGGCTGCGGATCGAGCCGTGAGCACGCGCCGTGGGCGCTCGCCGACATGGGCTTCCGTGTCGTCATCGCGCCGAGCTTCGCCGATATCTTCGCGGGCAACGCGTTCAAGAATGGCATGCTGCTCGTCGCGCTGCCGCAGGACCAGATCGACCGGCTGATGGTGATTGCGGCGACCGACACCGTTACCGTCGACCTCGAGAATCAGGTCGTTACCACGCCGTTCCAGGACCGCTTCGAATTCGCCGTCGATCCGTTTCGCAAGTCGTGCCTCATGCAGGGCCTCGACGAGATCGGTCTGACCCAAGCGCTGGCAGGCGACATCGCGGCCTATGAGGACCGTCTGGCGGCGATGAAGCCATGGGTCGGCGGCGCGGCACGACGGGCGGCATAGGCGTGGGCGATTTCATCCTTTTGATGCACGACGACACGTTGACGGGCTTTATCCGGGTCCAGGCGAATACCCTCGACGAGGCGAAATGCTTCGTGCCCGGCAACCCCGTCTACGAGTGCGGCGGTACGGTCGAAGTGCGTGCGCTGCCGGAAGATTGACTGCCGCCGCAGGCTCCCTAGGACACGCCGATGACCAAGACACTGCTCCTCCTCCCTGGCGATGGCATCGGTCCCGAGGTGACGGTCGAGAGCCGCCGCATCGTCGAAGCGCTCAACGCCGCCTCCGGGCTCGATGTCGTGATGACCGAGGCGCGCTTCGGTGGTGCCGCCATCGACGCCGACGGGGTGCCGCTGACACCTGCGACGCTTGCCAGCGCGCGTGCCGCCGACGCCGTGCTGATGGGCGCCGTGGGCGGGCCGCAATGGACGGGACAGCCCTACGACAAGCGGCCCGAGGCGGGGCTGCTGGCGCTGCGCTCGGGCATGGGCGTGTTCGCCAATCTCCGCCCGGCCCGTTGCTTCGCCACCCTCGCCGACGCATCGAGTCTCAAGCGCGAATTCGTCGACGGGCTCGATATCCTGTTCGTCCGCGAGCTGACCGGCGGGGTCTATTTCGGTGAGCCGCGCGGCATCGAAGACCTCGGCAACGGCGAGCGGCGCGGGGTCAACACGCAGGTCTATACGAGCGGCGAAATCCGGCGCGTAGCCCGCGTCGCCTTCGAACTGGCGGCGGGACGGTCGGGCCGCGTCTGCTCGGCGGAGAAGTCCAACGTCATGGAATCGGGGCTGTTGTGGCGCGAGGAGGTGCAGGCGCTGCGCGATGCCGAATATCCGCACATCGCGCTGACCCACATGCTCGCCGACAACACCGCGATGCAGCTGGTCAAACACCCCAGGCAATTCGACATCATCCTGACCGACAATCTGTTCGGCGACATCCTCAGCGACGAGGCGGCGATGCTGACGGGCTCGCTCGGGATGCTGCCGTCGGCGGCACTGGGGGCGGGCGGTCCCGGCCTGTACGAGCCTATCCACGGCAGCGCGCCCGACATCGCGGGGCAGGGGCTGGCGAATCCCTGCGCGTCGATCCTCAGCCTCGCCATGGCATTGCGCTACAGCCTGTCACGCCCCGACCTCGCCGCGCACGTCGAGGCGGCGGTCGAAGCGGCGCTCGATGCCGGGGCGCGGACCCGCGACCTGGGCGGTGCGTTGAGCACGAGCGCCATGGGCGATGCGATCCTGAAGGAACTGTGAGATTTCGGACGGCGGGCTGACACGGACTTTGCTCGTCCTCGGCGGGCTGCTGGCGGGGCTTGCCCTCGGCGGCGCACTCGCGGGCACGGGTGCGGGCGCGACGCTCGAAGCCGTCGCAGGGCCCGTCGGCGGGGTCTGGCTCGACGCCCTCAAGATGACCGTCGTGCCGCTGGTCTTCGCGATGCTGTTCACCGGTGTCACCGAGGCAGCGGAGACGGCAGCGGGCGGCGGAATGGCGGGTCGCGCGCTGCTGTGGTTCTTCGCGCTGCTGCTGGCCTCGGCGGTCTTTTCGGTGACGGTCTCGCCGCTGCTTCTCGAGCTTTGGCCGGTCGCGCCGGGCGAGGCGCTGGCGATGGTCGCGACGGGCAAGGGAGCTGCGGCCATCCCGCCCGCACCGCCCTTCGGCGAGTGGCTCCGCAGCTTCGTGCCGACCAACCCCGTCGGTGCGGCAGCGACCGGGGCGATGGTGCCGCTGGTGGTGTTCGCACTGGTCTTCGGGCTGGCGGCGACGCGTCTGCCTGCGGCGCCCAAGGCGGCGCTTACGGGGCTGTTCGACGCCGTCGTCCAGGCGATGCTCGTCATCATCGGCTGGGTGCTGTGGGCCGCGCCGGTGGGGGTGTTCGGATTGGCGGTCGGGGTCGGCGCGACGCTCGGCGGCGGCGCATTCGGGCTGCTCGGCCACTACATCGCATTGGTGGCAGGCGTGCAGATCCTGCTGATCGGCCTGATCTACATTTTTGCGGCGACCGTCGCGCGCGTGCCCTTGGGCGCGTTTGTCCGGGCCATGCTGCCCGTCCAACTCGTCGCGGTCAGCACCCAGTCGTCGATCGCCTGCCTGCCCGCGATGGTCGAAGCCGCCGAGAACCTCGGTACCCCCGAAGCGCCGCGCCGCCTCGTCCTGCCGCTCGCGGTGTCGCTGTTCAAGATCACCAGCCCCTGCGCCAACCTCGCGGTCATCACCTACCTCGCGGCGGTGCACGGCCTGCACCCCAGCCTGCTGCAGATTGCGGCGGGCGTCGCGGTCAGCCTTGCTGTCGCCGTCGCCAGCGCGGGGCTGCCGGGCGGCACGTCGTTTTTCCTCGCCTGCGTGCCGATTGCCGCGGCGATGGGGGTGCCGACGACGCTGCTGCCGCTGCTGTTGGCGGTCGAGGTCATCCCGGACATTTTCCGTACCGTCGGCAACGTCACCGGCGATGTCGCCGTGACGGCGGCGGTGGGGCGCAGTCCCGGGGCCGAGCGAACCCGCCAGCGTGTAACAATTCCGCGTTAGCATCCCCAAGGCCTCGGGGACTTGCGAATGAAGATCGCCCGCCTCGCCGCGCTGACGCTTCTCGCGACGTCAGGCAGTGCCAATGCAACGATCTACCAGTTCGCCTATCACGCCGGCTCTGTGGAGCATCAGCGCGTGCCCGACCCCGAAACCTGGGCTCTGATGCTCGGCGGTTTTGCCGTTGCCGGCATCGCCTCGCGCCGCCGCAACCGCACCGTCGCGGCCTGACCGCCCGCCAACGGTTCTTGCTCAGGGCCGCGACGCCGCTTAAGTCGCGCCCAGGAGAACCATCATGGCCTATAAAGTCGTTGTCGTCGGCGCGACGGGGAGTGTCGGGCGCGAGATGCTCAACATCCTCGCCGAGCGGCAATTCCCGCTGACCGAAATCGCCGCGCTCGCCAGCGGGCGGAGCCAGGGCGACATCATCGACTTCGGCGAGGACGGCCGCGAGCTCAAGGTCCAGAATCTCGAACATTTCGACTTCACCGGCTGGGACATCGCGCTGTTCGCCGCAGGCTCCGGCCCGGCGAAGATATACGCCCCCAAGGCGGCGGCGGCCGGCTGCGTCGTCATCGACAATTCGTCGCTGTTCCGCATGGAGCACGACGTTCCGCTGATCGTCCCCGAGGTCAACCCGCAGGCGATCGACAAGCTGGGCAAGCGCGGCATCATCGCCAACCCCAACTGCTCGACGGCGCAGATGGTGGTGGCGCTCAAGCCGCTCCACGACGCCGCGACGATCAAGCGCGTCGTCGTGTCGACCTACCAGTCGGTCAGCGGCGCGGGCAAGAAGGGCATGGACGAGCTGTTCGAACAGACCCGCGCGGTATTCGTCGGCGACCCCAAGTCGAGCGCCACCTTCACCAAGCAGATCGCCTTCAACGTCATTCCGCACATCGACAGCTTCATGGACGACGGCGCGACGCGCGAGGAATGGAAGATGGTCGTCGAGACGCGCAAGATCCTCGATCCCGACATCGAAGTCACCGCGACTTGCGTTCGCGTGCCGGTGTTCGTCGGGCATTCGGAGTCGATAAATGTCGAGTTCGAGCGCCCGCTGTCGGTCGCCGAGGCGCAGCGCATCCTGCGCGAGGCCCCCGGCATCATGCTGATCGACAAGCGCGAGGACGGCGGATACGTCACGCCGATCGAGTGCGTCGGCGAGTACGCGACTTACGTCAGCCGCGTCCGCAAGGACCCGACGGTGCCGCATGGGCTCAACCTGTGGTGCGTCAGCGACAATCTCCGCAAGGGCGCCGCCCTGAATGCGGTGCAGATCGCCGAGCTCCTCGGGCGACGGCGGCTGAAGAAAGCGGCTTGACGCGCGCGATCGTTTTACGATTGTGCGCGCGTGTGACGGGTGCTCATCCACAATCTGGTTCCGACGCGGGACGGCAGCGCGACCCCGTCGTTGCCGCCGTTCGCGCGACCGGTGGCTGCCAGTGTGGCGCCGTGCGTTACGCGCTGAGCATCGAGCATGCCGTTGTCTACGCGTGTCATTGCCGCGAATGCCAGCGCCAGTCGGGTAGCGCCTTCGCGTTGTCGCTGCCGGTGCGGCGCATCGACCTCCACCTCACCGGTGCGCTGGGCCGGTGGGAGCGGGGGACCGAGAGTGGTGGGCGGTCGGTGGCCAATTTCTGCTTGTCGTGCGGAACGCGTCTCCATCATGCGCCGAGCGATGCGTCCGAGTGGCTGACGGTGAAAGCAGGGACGCTTGACGATTGCTCGGGCCTCGTCGCGAGG
>JBBQVB010000093.1:0-10258 GCA_038211965.1 Sphingomonadales bacterium | reverse complement strand
GCCGCGATGCCCCGGCGTCGAGACCATGGTCGCCGAGCTTCTTGCGGAGCGTGTTGCGGTTGATGCCCAGTAGCTTCGCGGCCTTGATCTGGTTGCCGCGTGTCGCTGCCAGCGCCATGGTCAGCAACGGTCGTTCGACCTCCGCCAGCACGCGGTCGTAGAGGCCGTCGGGCGGCAGGTCGCCGCCGAAGGTCGCGAGATACGCCCCAAGGTGCGCCTCTACCGATGCGGCGAGACCCGCGTCCGCCGGGAGCTCCGCCGCCACAGCAGCGCCACCCGGTCCGCGCAGGCCCGCCGCGACCGCCGCGCCGTCGATCGTCTCGCCGCTGGTCAGGGCCGCGAGCCGCCGCATCAGGTTCTCGAGCTCGCGGACGTTGCCCGGCCATTGATACGCGGTCAGCGCCTCGATGGCGGATGGATCGAGGCCCTTGCGCGGCAGTCCTTGCCTTGCAGCGCGCTCGAGGAAATGCCGCGCCAACACGGCGATGTCGCCGGCGCGTTCACGCAACGGCGGAAGGTGCAGCGGCACGACGTTGAGGCGATAGAATAAATCCTCGCGGAACTGCCCCGCCGCGATGCGCGCCGACAGGTCCTGATTTGTCGCCGAGATGATCCGCACGTCGGCGCGGATGGTGCGCTGGCCGCCGACGGTCGTGAAGTCGCCCGACTGGAGGACGCGCAGCAGGCGTGTCTGCGCGTCGGCGGGCATGTCGCCGATCTCGTCGAGGAACAATGTGCCTCGCTGCGCCTGCTCGAAGCGCCCGGTGACGCGCGCAGCCGCCCCGGTGAACGCGCCGCGCTCGTGGCCGAACAACTCGGTCTCGATCAATTCGCGAGGGATGGCTGCCAGATTGAGCGCGACGAACGGCGCGGCCCTGCGCGGACCGAGATCGTGCAGCGCGCGCGCCACCAACTCCTTGCCGGTCCCCGATTCGCCGAGGATCAGCACGCTGAGGTCGGTCGGCACGACGCGCGCGATGGTGCGGTACACTGCCTGCATCGCCGGCGAACGACCGATCAGCGGCAGGTCGTCGGGGGCATCGGCAATCTCCTCGACGATACCGCTGGCGGCGAGCGCGCTGGCGACGGCGCGGGTCAGCGCGTCGATGTCGAAGGGCTTGGGCAGATAGTCGAACGCCCCCTGCTCGGTGGCGCGCACGGCGGTCGACAGCGTGTTCTGCGCGCTCATGACGATCACCGGCAGGCCGGGGCGGCGGGCGAGCAGGCGCGGGATCGCGTCGAGGCCGTTGGCGTCGGGCAGGATGACATCGGTGACCACGGCGTCCCCCTCGCCCGCGTCGATCAGCTTCCACAGCCCCGCGATGCTGTCGACCGTCTTGACGAGGTGCCCGGCGCGGGTCAGCGCCTGGCGCACGACGGTGCGGATCGCGGCGTCGTCGTCGGCGACGAGGATGGTGGCGGTCATGCGCTCACGCCGTGGGCAGCAGGACGCGGAAGATCGTCCGCCCGCCCTCGCCGTCGCGCTCGTACTCGACGATACCGCCGTGATCATCGGCGATCTTGGCGACCAGCGCGAGACCGAGGCCGCGACCGCTCGACTTGGTCGTCACGAAGGGATCGAAGATATGATCGTTGAGATCGGGCGACGCGCCGGGGCCGTTGTCGATAACACAAACCTCGATCGGCAGCGAAACGCGCTGGCCCGCCGCAGTGGCGATCCGCAAGCCCTGACGATAGGCGGTGGAAATCTGCAATTCGCTCGTTGGGCCAGCGGCTTCGATGCCGTTCTTGATCAGATTCAGGAAGAGCTGCACCAGCGAATCGCGGTGCGCGCGAACCAGCGGTAGCGACGGATCATAGCGTTCGCGGAACCGCACGCCGCGCGCAAACCCCGCTTCGGCGAGTTTGCGGACATGGCCGAGCACGGCGTGAATGTTTTCGGGCGCATGGATGAGTGGGCGGGTGTCGGTGAAGCCTTCCATGCGGTCGACGAGGTCGCGGATGCGGTCGACCTCTGCACAGATCAGCCCGGTCAACTCCTGCGCGTCGGCGTCGCCCGCGGTGACGGCGGTCTGCGCGATCAGCTGCGCCGCGCCGCGGATGCCCGACAGCGGGTTCTTGATCTCGTGCGCCAGCATCGCCGCGACCCCCGTCGCGGCGCGCGCCGCCCCCCGATTGCCGAGTTGGCGGTCGACGAGCGATGCGACGCTGCGCGTCTGCAGCGTCAGTACCAGCCAGCCCGGCGCCTCGGGCAGCGGCGCGATCAGCACGTCCGAGCGGACGACGCGACCGCCCCCGCAGCCCAGCTCGATATCGTAGGTCGCGTAACCGCCGCCCTGCGCACGCGCCGCCGCGACAACCTCGGCGAAGGGGCGACCATTGGCGGTAAGCGCCGCCAGACCACGCTCGGCAATCAGCCCGGCGCTCTGGTTGAGCAAGCTCTCGGCGGCCTGGTTGATCGTCACGGGCCGGTCGTCGGGGTCGAGGGCCATCACCGGCACGGGCAAGGCGGCGAACAGGTCGAGCTTCGGAGCAGGCGGAATTTTCGGACGGCGCAGCGGCAGGATGCTCATGCCGCGAGGTCGAGCGGCTGCTCGATCATTGGTGCATAGAAGCGCTCAAGCATTGTCAGCACCGTGCGCGCATCCCCGATCTGATTGACCGCGTTGCGAAACTCGGCCGAGCCGGGCAGGCCCTTGGTGTACCAGCCGAGATGCTTGCGCGCCATGTTGACGCCGATCTCGTTGCCATAAAGGTCGAGCATCGCGCGGTAATGCTCGACGATCACGGCATATTGCTCGGCAACACCGGGGTCTGCGACGCGGCGGCCGTGTTGCAGCCACGCGATCGCCTGGCTGAGCAGCCATGGCTTGCCGTACGCCCCGCGCCCGATCATGACGCCGTCCGCACCCGATGCCGCGAGCGCCGCGTCGACGTCGCCGAGCGTGCAGATGTCGCCGTTGACGATCACCGGAACGCGAACCGCCGCCTTGACCCTCGCCACGAACGCCCAGTCGGCGACGCCCTTGTAGAGCTGGCAGCGCGTCCGCCCGTGAACGGTGATCAGCTGGACCCCCAAGTCCTCGGCGATGCGCGCCAGTTCGGGCGCGTTGAGGCTGGCGTGGTCCCACCCCATGCGCATCTTGAGCGTCACCGGCACACCGACCGCCTTGACCGTCGCGTCGATCAGCCGCGCCGCGAGCGGCAGGTCGCGCATCAGCGCCGATCCCGCATCACCGTTGACGACCTTCTTGACCGGACAGCCCATATTGATGTCGATGATCGCAGCGCCCCGGTCGGCGTTGAGCTTCGCGGCCTCCGCCATGACGTGTGGGTCGCAGCCCGCAAGCTGCATCGACACCGGCTCCTCGCTGGCGTGCCACGCGCATTTCTGCAAGCTCTGGCGCGTCTCGCGGACCATGGCCTGCGACGCGATCATCTCGGTGACCGTCAGCCCCGCGCCGAAGCGCTTGACGATGCGGCGGAACGGCAGGTCGGTGACTCCCGTCATCGGCGCGAGGATGACCGGCGACAGCAAGGTCAGCGGGCCGATGCGAATGGGTGCGAGCGGGGTCAATGGAGTTCCGGGGGAATTGCCTGAAAATTGGGCACGACGTCTAGCGCCGCACCCCCTGTTCGGCAAGCCATGGCGGGCGTAGGGGACAGGCGATGACCGCCACCGTCCTCATCGTCGCCGCCGGGCGCGGCCACCGCGCGGGCGAGGGGTGCCCGAAGCAGTACCGCGTCGTTGCGGGCAAGCCGGTGCTTCGCCATGCCGTCGAGGCAGTGCGGCAAGTCGCGGGAGTCGACGACATCGCCGTCGTCATTCACCCCGACGACGAAGCGCTTTATTCTCTGAGCATCGCGGGGATCGACCTGCGCGCGCCCATCCACGGTGGCGCGACGCGGCAGGAGTCGGTGCGGCTCGGGCTCGAGGCCCTGAGCAGCTCTGCACGGTCGCGTGTGCTCATCCATGACGCGGCGCGTGCGTTCATGCCGCCGCCCGCCATGACGCGCGTGCTGGCGGCGCTCGACGGCGTCGACGGTGCGACCCCTGCCCTGCCGCTGGCGGACTCGCTGCGCTCGGGCGAGAGCCACGTCGCGGGCGAGATCGACCGCAGCGGGCTGCACCGTGTCCAGACCCCGCAGGGGTTCAAGTTCGACGCGATCCTCGCCGCGCACCGCGCCGCCGCGTCGGGCGCGACCGACGATGTCGCCGTCGCACTCGCGGCGGGCATCAAGGTCGCGCTGGTCGAGGGCGACGAGCGCGGCTTCAAGCTGACCACGCCGGCCGATTTCGAGCGCGCCGAGGCGATGCTGGCGAGCCGCCTGATCTCGCGCTGCGCGCAGGGCTACGATGTCCACCGCTTCGGCCCCGGCGACCATCTCTGGCTGTGCGGCGTCCGCATCGCCCACGACCACGGCCTGATCGGCCACAGCGACGCCGACGCGGGCCTGCATGCGCTGACCGACGCGCTACTCGGCACCATCGGCGCGGGCGACATCGGCACGCATTTTCCGCCAAGCGATCCGCAGTGGAAAGGCGCGTCGTCGGACCGCTTCCTCGTCCACGCCGCGCAGCTGGTTGCGGCGCGCGGCGGAGTCATCGACCATGTCGACGTGACGCTGATCTGCGAAGCCCCCAAGGTCGGACCGCACCGCGCCGTGATGGTGGCGCGCGTCGCAGGGTTGCTCGGCCTTGCCGAGAGCGCGGTCAGCATCAAGGCGACGACGACCGAGGGCTTGGGTTTTACCGGCCGCCGCGAGGGGCTGGCGGCGAGCGCGATGGCGACAGTAAGGGTGCCAACATGATCAGGGCTGGCTGATGTTCGACCCCGAACTCCTCGACCGGGCGCGCGCCGTCATCGACGCCAATCTCGCGGCGGGGCGCAGAATCGCGCTCGCCGAATCGTGCACCGGCGGGCTCGTCGCGGCGGCTCTGACCGAGATCGCCGGGTGTTCGGAGGTCTTCGAGCGCGGCTTCGTCACCTATTCGAACGAGGCCAAGCTCGAGAGCATCGGCGTCAACCAGGACATCCTAGAAACCTTCGGCGCGGTGTCGGTCGCGGTTGCGTGGGCGATGGCGCAAGGCGCGCTCAAGCACAGCCACGCCGACACCGCCGTCGCGATTACCGGCGTCGCCGGGCCCGGCGGCGGCACCGCGAAAAAACCCGTCGGCACCGTCGTCTTCGCCTGCGCGCGGCGGGACGGCGACCCAGCGCACGTCGTCGCCGACATCCAGCACTTCGGCGACATCGGGCGGCATGAGATCAGGCGGCAGGCGGCGCTGGTGGCGCTGGGGTTGTTAATGCCGGAGTGACGAACAACCTTTGCGAACTGCACCTCACCCGCTTGGCGTCAGGCCGATCGAGCAGTTAATACGGCCGCGCCCCTCTCGTCCTTCCGGCGCCGGAGCGCACCGCCGACCAAGCCGAAGCCGACGATCATCATCGCCCAACTGGCCGGCTCGGGCACGGCGTTGAAGGCGTTACCCTGCAGCGCCCAACGGCCGATCGAATGGCCGGTGGCAAGCCCGGCCTCATTGTCGAAGCGGAAATGGATGCCGCCCCACAACCGGCTGTCGGCTCCGTCCTGCGCCGCCTGAGCTAGGCCGGTGAACGTTCGCGTATCGGGACCGATTGAGAAGGTGAACCCCTCATCGTCGCCGAACAGCGCATTCAGCACTTCCGAACCGGCACCCGAAAGCGCGGCGTGCGTTGAAACATAGGACGGATGCGCCGGTGCCGGAAACAGCGAGTTCCAGGCCGCGTCGCCGACGGTTTGATCATTTGTGTCGGCATCGCCCAGCCGGATCGCGGTGACCGGGCGCCACAGCGCATAGTGGTATTTGGCGTCGAAGCCTGCGATCAGCGAGTCGGCGAGGCTCGTCGACAGCAGTGCGAAGCTGCGCGCGAAACCGAGCGTGTCGAGCGCTTCGTCCTCGGCGACCAGCAACCCGATATTGAGCCATGTGCTGCCGTTGGCGGTATCCCAGAACAGCGCGCTGTCGGTCTGGTCCTGGGTGCGGTTGCCGAGCGCTTGGGCGTTGCTCGACCCGATCGTTTTGACCTCGTTATAGGCCGCCGTATAGGCCGCGCTGCCGAGCGCCGGCGGTGGTCCCGGGCGAAACTGATCGCCCGAATTCAGGACGAAGGGAGTGACCCCGCCCCACTGCGGCAGCGCCCCATTGGCATTGCCGGGTGGCGTCGGGCGCCACTGGCCGGGCAGCACGCCGCCGGTATACGGCGCGACCGGGGCCGAGCCGTCTCCGACGCGTAGAGCAAGAATGGCAGCGGCGTGCGCCGCGCCGTTCGCCACCCCGGCGGTCTTGGCGGCACCATCGGCGACCAGCGCGAGGCTGGCGGTGAGCGCGGCATCGTACTGCATGGTGTTGGCCGGGTTGACCGCCACGAGCACGTCGTGCGCCGCGCGCGAGGCTGCGGCGCGGGTGTGGCCGCCGGGTGCGCCGCCCCCATGCCGTTAGGAATTGTTTGGCTTGCCCAGCGCCGCATTGACGGCGTCGTGCATGGCGATGTTGGCCATCGCGATGCCGCGCGCCTGAATCGGTGGTGCGGCCGTGTACAACGAGACCATCCGCTCGTTCCAGAACAGGATGGGGTCGTCGTTGACATCGATGGTCCCGACGGCCGCGACGGCCGGCGTGGCGATGACGAGCCCCGCGAGCAAAGCAGCGCGGAGGAGGCGAATGGACATGGCTCTGGCTCCCGTGGCGCGACCCCGTTGGCCGCGACCAGAGCCCACTCGACCCGATCGAGGGAAAAACTGCCACTCTCGGCGCTGATGATGTGCTGACGGAAAGCTGATTTTTGTGCCCGAAGCCCCTTGAGCGCTATACAATTCGACTAAATTAACTGGACTGTCATTCGTGCGAAAACGGGGATGACGAAGCTTGGCGGAGCTCCCGCGCTTCACTGCGGCCGCGGGACTGCGGTTGCGGTGGCCTAGAGTCGCGCCGCAGTCATCGGGCGAGGGTCCGAACGCGTGCCGGTTTCGCGCCAATAGGACTGGAGCCCAACCCGCTGCAACAACTGCGTATACCGCTCGTCAGTGCGCATTGACGCGGTCTTGGCCGCGAACAGAAACGAAGTCTTGCGGCGGCCGAGCGGGCCGGGCGGCGGGCGGCTGTCGCTACCAAAATAATATGCGTGGAGCAGTGGGAAAGCGTCATCGATCCGGCCCAGCACGCACAGATAGGTCACCACCGAAGATGTGCCCAGCTCGCCGCGCAGCTTGACCAACCGATCGGCCACCTTGCCGGCCTCGGCCGGCTGAACGGCTTGCACGGCCAGTGCAAAGTCGCGCAGTGCTGCATACGGCGGCGTGGCCTCGTCCGCGGAAACGACAGGGCGGGCACTGTTATCGTCCACCAGCGCCACCGCCGCCTCGGCCCGTCCCGTAAGCGCCAGGAACTGGAATCGCGAGTGCCAGATGAAGAGATTGTTCGGCCACAGGCGGATGGCGTTTTCCAGTAGCCGATCGGCCTCGTCGAGTTCACCACCGCCCCACAATGCCATGGAGAGAACGAGCCGGTTCATCGGATGGTAGGGCTGGAGGGCGAGCGCGCGACGATAGTGGGCGATCGCTTCCTGCCAGCGGCCGGTGTCGCACATCACCGAGCCTAGTGCACCGTCGATCGCTGGATGCGGCTGCCTCGCTCGTTCCATCTGCCGCAGCACACGCTCTTTGGACGCCCAATGCCGGAAGTTCGGGGCGATCGTCGCTAGCGCGAGATGGGCGCTGCCGATCGCCGGATCGATCGCCAGCGCGCGAGCGGCCGCGCTGCGCACCCAGTCCGCCAGCGCGGGAAGAGCGTTTTCGTCGCTTTGTTCCATCCGGCCTTGATAGGCGAGCGCGAGTTCGCCCCACGCGACCGCCGACCTGGTATCGAGTTCGGTTGCCCGTTTCAGATAGGCAATGGCTTGGCTGTTGGCTTCGCGCTGCCCCGTGAGTTCGGCTTCCTGCGCCTTCAACACCAGTCGTTGGGCTTCCTCGGCATCCGGGTTTGGCGAAGCTGTCAAAGGCAATGCGAGCCCCGCAGCACCGGCTACGACGATTGCTCCGCTTGCCCAGGTCACGCGTCGTCGGTTAACGCCAGTCTCGACCGGTTTAGGCAGCAACACTGGTTGCGGCTCGAGCGCGGTCGGCGATGCCCGGTTCGGCGATACGCAAGGCTCGTCAATAAGATCGAGGCGCAGGAGGTAACCCACCTTGGGCACGGTTTCGATTGCGAAGCCACCTAGCGTGGCAGCCAGGTGACGCAGGCGCGAGATGACCCGCTGAATGGCATTCTCTCCGACAATCGTCCCGACCCAGCACCGTTCGACGAGCTCGGCGCGACTGACGACCTGCCCGTCGGCTTGGGCGAGGAGCACGAGGACCTGCATGACGCGCGCCTCGAGGTGCAGGATCTGCCCACCGCGCGCGACGCTCAAACGCGAGGGATCGATGGCCAGTGCACCAAGCTGAAAGCGCGGCTCATGCGCCAGAACGACCGGGCCGCAGGGTTCAAAACCGCGTACCACGCCTCATCTCCTCAGCTTGCGCTAAGCTACCTTATTTCTGGTCTTTACGGAAGGCGCAGACGAGGCACATGAGCCGAAGCGCTTCAAATTGCTTGAGACGCGCCATTAAGCGGTCGTAGCGTCGGCGTCCGCTCCGTGGCCGACAGCCTGAACGGCCCCCGGCACCGGTTGACCAGCCATTGCATACACCACGCGGGCGCGCGATTCGAAGCTCGCGACCATGCGGCGGAAGGCCTCGCCGAAGAACATGCCTGCGAGCCCCTCGAACAGGCGCGAGCGGAATTCGAAGTCGACGGTGAAGTCGATCTCGCAACCCGCTGCGGTCGAACGGAAAACCCAGTCATTTTTCAGATAGCGCAGCGGTCCCGAGACGTAATCGACGTGGATACGCGACGGGCGGTCGAGCGTGACGCGACTGGTGAAGCGCTCGCGCACCATCTTGAACCCGACTATAAGGTCGGCGGTCATCACGTTGCCCTTGCGCCCGACGATGCGCGTCGCCTGCACCCACGGTAGGAACTCGTCGTAGCGCCCGATATCGCCGACGAGATCGAACATCTGTTCGGCGCTGTACGGCAGCGCGCGCGTCTCGCTATGCCGCGGCATCGGCGGCCCTAGTTGCGCTCAGAGCCTTCTCCCGCGCCGCGCGCATCGTCTTGAAATCCGCGCCCGCGTGGTAGCTCGACCGGGTCAGCGGCGACGCGGCGACCTGCATGAACCCCTTGGCGCGCGCGATCGCCGCATAGCCTGCGAAAATCGCCGGCGGCACGAACTCGATGACCTTGGCGTGGCGCGGCGTCGGCTGGAGATACTGTCCGCAGGTCAGGAAATCGACATCGGCCGAGCGCATGTCATCCATCACCTGATGCATTTCGAGGCGTTCCTCGCCCAGCCCGACCATCAGGCCCGACTTGGTGAAGATCGACGGATCGAGACGCTTGACGCTCTCGAGCAGCCGCAGCGAGGCGTAGTAGCGCGCGCCGGGGCGGATCGTCGGATACAGGCGCGGCACCGTCTCGAGGTTGTGATTGTACACGTCGGGCCGCGCCGCGACGATGCGCTCGACGGCAGTCGCCGCCTTGTTGCGGAAATCGGGGGTGAGGATTTCTATCGTCGTGCGCGGCGCACGTCGGCGTAGCTCCTCGATAACCCGCACGAACTGCGTCGCGCCGCCGTCGGCCAGATCGTCGCGGTCGACCGAGGTGATGACGATATGTTCGAGGCCCAACTCGCCCGCCGCTTCGGCGACGCGCACTGGCTCCATCAGGTCGACCGCTTGCGGCATCCCCGTCTTGACGTTGCAGAACGCGCACGCCCGCGTGCAGGTGTCGCCGAGGATCATCACCGTCGCGTGCTTCTGCGTCCAGCACTCGCCGATATTGGGGCACGCCGCTTCTTCGCAGACGGTATTAAGGTTCAAGCGCCGCATCAGCTTGCGCGTCTCGGCGAAGGCGGGCGAGGTCGGCGCGCGGACGCGCAGCCAGTCGGGCTTGCGCACGCGAGGGACGATGACGGCAACGGCTTCGGTCATGGCGCGTAGATAGCCGCTCGCCGCCCCCCTGCCAACGCCGGTGCGGCGTCACGTCAGCGCGCACGTCAACCCTTGCGCTTCGCCTTCACGGGCGCGGAGCGGGCATTGGCGACGGCGCGCTCGATCCAGCCGCGCAGCATCGCGGCATCGCTCAGCATCGGGTCGGGCACGACGAGGTAGGTCTTGCTCGGCGGCGACGCAGGTTCGTAGCGCAGCGGCACCG
>JBBQVB010000092.1:0-10647 GCA_038211965.1 Sphingomonadales bacterium | reverse complement strand
GCTGTCGATCGCGACCCCCGCCTTGCCCACATCGCCGGTGACGCGCGGGTGGTCGCTGTCGTAACCACGGTGGGTGGCAAGGTCGAAGGCGACGCTCAGCCCCTTCTGCCCCGCCGCCAGATTGCGCCGGTAGAAGGCGTTCGACGCTTCGGCGGTCGAGAAGCCCGCATACTGCCGGATCGTCCACGGCTTCCCCGTGTACATCGTCGCACGCACGCCGCGCGTGAACGGTGCCAAGCCGGGCAAGCCGGGGTCGAGGTGCGCGGTGTCGGCGGCGGTGTAGAGCGGGCGGACGGCGATGCCCTCGGGGGTGTGCCAGTCACGCAGCGGCCCCTTCGCCTCGCGCTCGGCGAGGCTCTGCCAGTCGGCAAGGCTGGGGATCGACATGGGTGTGCTCCGTTCGAACGACGGGATGACGCGCGGCAGGGGGTGGCGTCAAGCCGCGCGGCACTGGCCTTCACCGGACGCATGTCTAAAGTACGCGCATGACCCTCGACGACCTCCTCGCCCAGCCCTTCGGCACGCTTGCCGACCTCGTCCACCATCATGCGCTCGAAGCGCCCGGGCGCACCGCCTTCGTCGTCGGCGACGACCGGCTGGATTACGGCGAGCTCGACGACCGGATGGACCGCGTCGCCGGACGGCTGCAGGCGCTCGGTGTGATGCCCGGCGACCGTATCGCGGTGTGCGCAGGCACGTCGATCGCTTACGCCACCGTCTTCCTCGGTGCGCTCCGTGCCGGCGTCGCAGTCGCGCCGCTCGCGCCCTCGTCGACGCCCGAGCAGATCGCCGGGATGATCGCCGACAGCGGCGCGGCGGTGTTCTTCACCGATACCGGCGTCGCGGCGGCGCTCGCGGGGCAAGCGATTGCTGCGCCGACGGTGCGCCTCGACACGTCCGATTTCGATACCTGGCTCGGCGACGCGCCGTTCGACCCCGTCACCATCGCGCCGAAGTCACCGTTCCACATCATCTATTCGAGCGGCACCACCGGGCTGCCCAAGGGCATCGTCCAAAGCCACGCGATGCGCTGGGCACAGATCAGCACGCTCGCGAAGCTCGGCTATGGACCCGATACCGTCGCGCTGCTGTCGACGCCGCTCTATTCGAACACGACGATGGCGACCTTCCTGCCCGCGCTCGCGGGGGGCGGGACGATCGTCCTGATGCCCAAGTTCGAGGCGCTCGACTATCTGCGCCTCGCGGAAAGCATTGGGATGACGCATACGATGCTCGTCCCCGTCCAGTATCGCCGCATCATGGCGCTGCCCGAGTTCGACGGCTTCGACCTGTCGAAGACGCAGATGAAGTTCGCCACCTCGGCACCCTTCGCCGCGACGCTCAAGGCCGACGTGCTGGCGCGCTGGCCGGGCGGGCTGGTCGAGTATTTCGGCATGACCGAGGGCGGCGGCACGTGCGTGCTGCCCGCGCACCTGTTTCCCGACAAGCTGCACACCGTCGGTCGCCCCGTGCCGGGGCACGACATCCGCCTGATCGACGACGAGGGCATCGAGGTCGGGCCAGGTGAAACCGGCGAGATCGTCGGCCACGCACCCGCGACGATGAACGGCTATCACAACCAGCCCGAGAAGACCGCCGCCGCGATGTGGACCGCCCCCGACGGGCGGCAGTTCCTGCGCACCGGCGATGTCGGGCGCTTCGATGCCGACGGCTTCCTGACGCTGATGGACCGCAAGAAGGACATGATCATCTCGGGCGGCTACAACATCTATCCGAGCGATCTCGAGGCGGTTCTGGCGCAGCACCCGGCGGTGATCGAGGCGGCGGTCGTCGGCGTGCCGTCGGACGCGTGGGGCGAGACGCCTGTCGCATTCGCGGTACTGCGGGAGGGGACGGGCGACGATCTCAAGGCGTGGGCCAACGAGCGGCTAGGCAAGACGCAGCGGCTGAGCGCGGTAGTGGTCGTCGAGCAACTCCCACGCAGCGCCATCGGCAAGGTCCTCAAGCGCGAACTGCGCGACGGGTGGAATGCCGCGCCCGCGCCCGTTCAGACCGCCACAGTCCGGCAGTCGTAGTCGAACAGCCCGAGCGACTCTTCGTCGCGGATGCCGCCGAGGCCGAACAGGTCGCTGTCGCTCCCCTGCATGCGGTCGGCGTTGGCATTCGATTCGGCCTGGATGAAAGTGCCGCGGGCGTGGCGCGCGGCGACGTAGCGCGCGAGGCCCTCCGCCGAGTCCGCTGCCGCCGCCAGCGCGCGCGCCAGCACGACCGCATCCTCGATGGCGCACGCCGCGCCGTGCCCGAGGAAAGGCGTCATCGCGTGCGCCGCATCGCCGAGCAGCGCGACGTTGCCACCCCGCGTCCAGTCGGCGAGCGGGCCGCGCGCATTGATCGCCCATTTGAACAGCGGGCCGCGCGCCGCAGCGGCGATCATCGCCTGCACGTCGGCGCACCAGCCGTCGAAGGTCGGGGCGAGGTCGGCGGCGCTCGCGGGGATCGTCCAGCCGTCGTCGGTCCAGCCGTCCTGCCGCGCGAAGAAAACCAGATTGAGCAGGGTGCTGCCGCGCACCGGATAGCGCGTCACCATCCGCCCCGGCCCGATATGGACCCCGGGCCAGTCGGCGAGGTCGCGCAGTGCATCGTCGACGGGCGCCAGCGCGCGCCATGCGACATGGCCGGTGAAGTGCGCGGCGACCGCCTCGAAGGATTGGCGCACCACCGACTTCAGACCGTCGGCACCGATCAGCACGTCGCCCGCAACGACCTCGCCGCTGTCGAGAACCGCGTCGGCACTTCCGACCTCGACGACGCGCGCGCTGGTCCGCAGTGTCGCCCCCGCGTCCTCTGCCGCCGCGACGAGGATCGCGTGGAGGTCGGCACGGTGGATCGTGACATAGGGCGCGCCGTAGCGCACGCGGGCATCGCCGCGCACGATCGGCACGAGGACGCGCCCGTCCTGCCAGTGCTGGATGCGCTGGCGGGTCGGCTCGACGCCTGCCGCTGCGACCGCTTCCATGACGCCGATATGGTCGAGGCCCTTCATCGCATTGGGCGACAAAGTGACCCCCGCGCCGATGTCGCCGAACGCCGCCGCCGCTTCGAGCAAGGTTACCGCAAATCCCGCCCGCGCCAGCGCCGCCGCCGCCGTGACGCCGCCGATGCCGCCACCGACGACGGTGACGCGGAGCCGGTCAGCCAATCGCCGCCTCCTGCGCGAGGCTCTCATACATCGACTGGCGCAGGAGATAGTCGCGGCGCTGGCCCGGATCGCGCGCGATCGCCGCCATGCGTCGCTCCTGCCCGCGTCGCCCGTCACCGTTGGCGGCTTCGAGAAGGCGCTTGTTCTCGATGGTCTGCGCCTGGACGAAACTCGTCGCCACGCTGCGCCGCTGCCGGTCGTAGAGCGCCAGCGCCGGGGCGGCGTCACGCCGGTCGAGCAGGATCTCTTGGAGCCGCGTCGTCAGGTTCCACACGTCGTGAATCCCCGAATTCATCCCGAACCCGCCGAGCGGGTTGTTGAGGTGCGCCGCGTCGCCGGCCAGCAACACGCGCCCGTGGGTGAAGCCCTGCGCGACGCGCTGATGGACACGGTAGAGGGTGCGGTGGTGGGTCTCGATGCTCGCGCCGTCGCCGGTCAGCCCGTCGAACACCGCGGTTTTCTTGGCGTCGGACAGCAATTCGGTCTCGTCGGCGTCGATGTCGGTCGGCACCAGTACGCGCCAGAATTCGGGGACCCGCAGCAACACGCACCATTCGTCCTCGTCGGAGACATAGTTGACCCGCGCCAGCCCCTCGAAATGGTTTTCGAGCGGATAGCGCGTCGACAGCGTTAAGAACCGCTCGGGGTAGGTGAAACCGTCGAAGCCGGTGCCGGTCAGCTTGCGGATCGTCGAACTGGCGCCATCGGCGGCGATGACATAGTCGGCGCGGATGGTCGTCGGGCCATCGGGTGCGAGCAGATCGACGGTGACGCTGTCCGCGTCCTGGACGTAGCCGGTGACGCGCGTGCCAAAGCGCGCCGAACCATGCGGCAGCGCGTCGAGCCTCGCGGTCAGCAGCCGCGCGATCTTGAACTGCTCGCATTGCAGCCGGTACGGGTGCGCCGACATGTCGCCCAACTCGGACAGGTCGAAGGCGATCACCTCGCCGCTGCGCCGGTTGCGATAGGCATAGACGGGTGCGCGCAGCCCTTGCGCGTCCAGATCGTCGAGCACGCCCAGTTCGGCGAGCATGTCGAGCGTCGGCGGATGCAGTGTCGAGGCGCGCATGTCCTCGGGGCAGCTGGGCAATGCTTCGACGAGGATCGTCTCGATCCCCGCCTGCGCCAGCCGGTACGCCGCGACCGCGCCGACGGGGCCACCACCCGCGACGAGGACCCGCGTCGTTTCCATGCCCTTGCTTCCCCCGGTGGCGGACGCGGTTGCCGGGTCCGACGCTCGGATTAGCGCTTCCGGATGGGGCAAGTGGCGCGCCGAACCAGTCTGTTCGTCAGACGGTTACTGACGGTCAGCCCGCGTCGGCAGCGATTTCGGAGATCGTCGCGCGGTAGCCGTCGTCGGTTTCAGCGTGCGCTGCCTCACTCGCGTCCTTGCGTGCGAGGTAGAACAGCCGGTCGAGGAAATCCTGCCGGCGCGCCTCGCGGTCTTCGAGCGCTGCCTGATCGAGGACCAGCGTCTCGATGCCGCCCGCGAGGTCGAGGCCGTGCGTCTTGGCGACGCGCTCGGCGGCGTCGAGGCGGTCGCGCACAGTCGCCAACTCGCCCGCCAGCACCATGATCATCGACATCGCCTGATCCAGCCCCGGCGTTTCGTAGAACTGCGGGCGCTTGCCGCGCGCATCCTTGACGACGTGCGGCCGGTCGCCGCTCATGCCGCCATCGCCCGGTCGTGCGCCTGCGCCTTGTGCGCGATCAGCACTTGCCAGCCGCCACCGGGGGCATATTCCCCGGCCGTGAACTCGCGCTCGGCGACCGCGCTCGCGGCTTCCTCGCTGTACCCCCCGGCAGCGGCGGCGGCGAACTCCATCACGGCCATTGGCGCGGTATCGAATCGGATGCCCTCCAATCCGGCGCGCGTCGCCAGTGCGACCTGGTCGGTATCGCGCATCGCCCCCCAGAAGGGTTCGTTATTGTACCACGTCTCGTTGTCGAGAATGAACTGGGTGAACGGGTCCATCAGGTCGAACGGCGGCAGGTCGGCGTGGATCATCGTGCCGCCGGGCGCGAGCAGGCGGTGGCACTCGGCGAAGATGCGCGGCATCGCCTTGCCGCTCGTCTCGTGGAGCAGGATGTGGCTGACGATCAGGTCGAAATGCCCGTCGGGGAAGCGCGTCGCCTCGGCATTGTCCTGCGCGAAATTGACCTCGAGCCCCAGCCCCGCCGCGCGGGCATGGGCATAGCGCACCTGCGGCCCCGCGACGTCGATGCCCCAAACCTCCGCCTCTGGGAACAACTCCTTGTAGGGCAGGGTCGAATGTCCGGCGGTAGAGCCCATGTCGAGGATGCGGCGCGGCGCGAAACCGGGCATGCGGCGCTTGATGTAGTTGCACACCGACCGCCCCATGTCGTCGTTGAGCGGCCCCATATAGCCCATCGCATACAGATAGACGCCGCGGTCGTAGAGCACCCCCGCCGCGACATCGTCCGTCGCGACCTCGGTCGCATAGCCGCCGGGCATGCAGTGGATGTCGAGCGCGGTGACATAGCGCGGCGTGTCGAAGGCTTCGGGTATGTCGAGCGTCGCGGCAGTTGCCGCCGACAAGGTCCGCGCGCGGTCGATCAGTTCGGGTAATTCGCGCTCGACGCTGAGATTGGTCGCCTCCCACAGCAGTTCCTGCGCGATGCGATTGGTCGCGGCATAGTGCTGGAAATACAGGTCCCTGACCATGCCGTTACGGATGTCGCGGCGGTCGGCGGGGGCGCTGCCGTGCGCGCGCTGGAACGCGGCACTGACCCGCCCGTTGAACACCGGCGTCAGGCCAGGGAGCAACCCGCTCTGCACGAAGCCCTTGAGGCTCTTGGCGAACTCCTGTCGCGCTGCTTCGTCGTGCGTGGGGCGCGGCAGCATCGGATGCAGCGCCTGCTGGAAGGTATTGAGCATCGCCGGGAACCTTGCGTCGAAAGACCGGAGCAAACCGCGCCGTCCGGGCGATTGCAACCGGCTTGGGCACCCTCTGTCCGCTGGACGGTTAACGATGCGCCCTAGATGCATAACACAGTAGAGCGGCGCGTTCCGATCTGCTAACCCTGCCCCCGACGACCTCACCGGAGCTTGCCCGATGGCCACCCAGGCCCCGACGACGACTGCGACGACGACCATCGCCCCGACGCTGACGCTGACCCCGCCCGCCCCCGTCGCGGTGATCGCACCCGAGGCGTCGTCGGGCCTCGTCCCCGTCGACGACGCGACCAAAACCAAGCTCGAAGCCAATGTCGACAAGTTCATCAGCGAGCTGATCGCCGAGGATGCCGCGTCGCCCGCCTTCGGGGCGAAGGTCGACCAGCTGACCAACCTCGGCGCGCGCGAGATCGCCGAGGCGGCGGGACTGTCGAACCGCTTTCTCGACCGCCCGGTGCGTGCCATGGACCGCGATACGGGCATCGGCGCCAACCTCACCGAGCTGCGCGCCACCATCGAGGATCTCGATCCGGGCCGGAAGGGCGACCTGCTCAGCAAGAAGAAGCTGTTCGGCCTGATCCCCTTCGGCGGCAACAAGCTGCGCGGCTATTTCGACAGCTACAAGTCGGCGCAGTCGAACATCTCGGCGATCCTGTCGCGCCTCGCCAGCGGCAAGGACGAACTCCTCCACGACAATGCCGCCGTCGATCTCGAACGCGCCAATCTGTGGAAGACGATGGGCAAGCTCGAGCAGATGATCCACGTCTCGAAGACGCTCGACGCCAAGATCGAGGCCAAGGCCGCCGAACTCGACTATTCGGAGCCCGCCAAGGCCAAGGCGCTGCGCGAGTCCGCGCTGTTCTACATCCGCCAGCGCACCACCGACCTGCTGACGCAGATGGCGGTCAGCGTGCAGGGCTATCTGGCGCTCGATCTCGTCAAGAAGAACAACGTCGAGCTGGTCAAGGGCGTCGACCGTGCCTCGACGACCACCGTCGCGGCGCTGCGCACGGCGGTGACCGTTGCGCAGGCCCTGACCGCGCAGAAGCTCGTGCTCGAACAGATCACCGCGCTCAACACGACGACGGCGGGGATGATCGATTCGACCGGCGAACTGCTCAAGACGCAGACGGGGATCATCCACCAGCAGGCCGCCAGCTCGACGATCCCGATCGCGACGCTGCAGCGGGCATTCCAGAATATCTACACGACGATGGATGCGATCGACAATTTCAAGCTCCAGGCGCTCGATTCAATGAAGACGACGGTCAACGTCCTGACCAGCGAGGTCGAGAAGTCGCGCGGCTACATCGCACGCGCCGAGGGGGCGTCGAACAAGGCGTTGGCTGGCGCGACCCCGGCGTTCGCGGCGCTGGAAGGCTGAGGTGGCGCGCGATGTCGCCAGTGCGCTACGGCGCTTCGACGAGGTCATGGACCGCCTGCCCGGCGGGGCGGAGGCGCGCGGCGTCCGCGTGCGGCGCATCCAGCGCACCGTGACCAATGCCGGACGGCGGCTGCGGCGCGGCGTCATCGCCTCGACGGTGCTGCTCGCGGCGCTGCTGGCGTGGTCGCTGTTCATCGCGCCGGTGGGTGTGGTGGGGTTCGCGCTCGCGGTGCTGCTGGTGCCACTGCTGGCGCTGTGCGTCGCACTGCTGCCGCTCGGCGGTGACGCCGACATCGCCCCCGAGGCGCTGCGCAAGGCCCCGCCCGCGATGCTGCCGTCGCGCGCCGATGCGTGGCTCGATGCCCAGCGCAGCGCGCTGCCGCGCCTCGCCGCACCGACGATCGATCGCATCTCGGCGCGGTTGAACGCCATCGGCCCGCAACTCGCTGCGGTGCCTGCCATGGACCCGCTGGCGCAGGACGTCAGTCGCCTGCTCAACACGCACCTGCCGGAACTCGTCGAGCGCTATGCCAAGGTCCCGCCGTCGCTGCGCGCCGCCCCCGATCCCGACGGCGGCCCGAGCATCGAGGCGCGCCTCGTCGAGGGGCTCAAGACCGTCGACACCGAACTGGCGCGCGTCAGCGACGCGCTCGCGGCAGGCGACCGCGATGCCTTCCTGATCCAGGGCAAGTTTCTCGAGAACCGCTACAAGGATGGCGGGGTCGGGGAGTAGTTACACCCTCCTCCCTCTCCCTCGCGCGGCGAGGAGAAGGAACGCGCGCCCGCCCCGCCGGTTGTACCCTCAACAATCGGGAGACACACGATGGCGACCAAAGCGCTGAAGGCAGGCGACGCCGTCGAGTGGGACTCGGCGGGCGGCCGCTCCAAGGGCAAGGTCGTCAAGAAGGTCACCGCCCCTACGCGGATCAAGGGTCACAAGGTGGCAGCGTCGAAAGAAAATCCCGAATATATCGTCAGATCGGATAAGAGCGGCGGTACCGCCGCACACAAGCCCGGTGCCCTGAAGAAAGCGTGAACCGTATGGCCGCAGCGCCCGACATGAAGCCCCCTGCCCTCGTCGCGAAAGCCGCTGCCAAGGGCATCAAGCTGCGCGAGAAATTCGGTCGTGGCGGGACCGAGGTCGGATTGCGCCGCGCGTATCAGTTGTCGGCGCGTGATACCGTGACGCCCAAGGACGTCATGGCGATCAGCAGCTATTTCAAGCGTCATAAGGTCGATCAGGACAGCACGGCGCACGATTGGGCCGACGATCGCGACCCCTCGGCGGGATACATCGCGTGGCTGCTGTGGGGCGGCGACGCGGGCGAACGTTGGGCCGACCGCCTAAAGGCGCGCCTCGACAAGGACGAGGCGGCCCGCGATTGAGCGCCGCGCTGCCGCTCGCCGTGCCGTTGTCGCGCGTCTGGCTCGTCGCCAACGCGGGGTCGGGGTCGACGACCGCCGATCTGGTCACGGCGCTGCGGGCCGGCCTCGACGCCAGGGGTGCGACGCTGGCGGGGGAGACCGATTTTCCTGCCGACGCGCTTCCCGACGCCGCGCGGCTCACCGCCGAGCAGGTCGACACCTTGGTCATCTGCGCGGGCGACGGCACGATCAATGCCGCGTGGAGCGCGGCCGACGCTTGGGACGGGCAGTGCCTCGTGTTGCCCGGCGGCACGATGAACGGGCTGGCGAAAGCGCTCCACGGCGACGCCGACTGGGAGACAATCCTCGGCAAGCTCGACGGCGCGTCACTGACCAACCCGCCGCTCGCCACCGCGCAGGGGCATCGCGCCCTCGTCGGTGTCATCCTCGGGCCTGCCGCCGCGTGGGTCAACGCGCGCGAGGGCGTCCGCAAGGGGCGCTTCGCGCGCGCCTTGCGTGCCGCGCGGCTGGCGTGGACGCGGACCTTCGCCAGTTCGGTGCGCGTCGCGGACGACCGTGCCAGCAAACATCGTGCGGTCATAGTTACCCCGACTGCCGAAGGCCTGCAGATCGCGACGATCAGCGCCGACGGCGTCGCCGATGCGGTGCGCCTCGGTTGGAAATGGCTGCTCGGCGACTGGCGCAGCGCGGCCGGGGTTACCTGCACGACCGCCGACGAGGTGACGCTGCGGGGTCGCCGCCGGGTCCGCGCGCTGTTCGACGGCGAACCTGCGACGCTGACCAACCCCGCCTGCGTGCGCGTCGGTCGGACCCGCCTGCCGTTCATCACGACGCTGGCCGAAACGGCGTGACGCGCATCTTTCATGTTTCCGACGTGCATTTCGGCACCGAAGACCGCGCTGCACTCGCGTGGTTTGCCGGCGTCGTCGCCGCCGAGCGCCCCGATCTCGTGCTTTTGACGGGCGACCTGACCGCGGCGGCGCGGCGCAGCGAGTTCGCCGCCGCGTGCGCGTGGCTCGACGATCTGCCCGCGCCGATCCGCGTCGAGCCGGGCAATCACGACCTGCCCGTCTATCGCCCGCTGCTGCGCCTGCTCGACCCCTATGCGCGGATGCGGCGGGTGATGGAACGATATCACCGCCCGCTCACGCTGCCGGGGGCGACGCTGGTGTCGCTGAAGACGACGGCGCGTGCGCAGCTCCGCCGTAACTGGTCGCACGGGCGCGTCGGGCGCACGAGCCTCGCGCTGGCGCTCGGCGCGCTGCGCGCCCGCGACCCGGCGACGGTGGCGCTCGTGGCGTGCCACCATCCGCTCGTCGAGGCGGGGACGCGCACCCACGGCGGCACGCACGGGGGGGTCGATGCCTTGCGCAGCCTCGCCGGTGCGGGGGCCGACGCCGTCCTCACCGGCCACGCCCACGACCCCTTCGACGTGGCCTGGCAGGGCGGCGCGCGGCCTGTGCGCCTGATCGGCGCGGGGACCTTGTCCGAGCGCGTTCGCGACACGCCGCCGTCGTTCAACCTCGTCACGGTCGCAAAGGGTCAGCTCGAGGTCGCGGTCCGGGCGATGACCTGACCGGCGATTGCCGGTCGGGGGGATAGCCCGGCTGGCGTCCGCCGCCATGACCGGGGTAGAGAGCGCCATGCGCCGGTTTATCCTCGCCCTGTTCGTCGCTGCGCCGCTGCACGCCGCCGAACCCCTCGACACCGCCGTCGCACGACTCGAGACCGGCTGGGCGCGCGCCGCCTTCGAGGCACGCGGTCCCGCCGCAACGTCCGCTCTCGATGCGGTCATAGCCG
>JBBQVB010000091.1:0-10993 GCA_038211965.1 Sphingomonadales bacterium | reverse complement strand
CCATGCCGACGTTCGTGTTGCCGCATCCGTTGTTCAGGTTCCTGCCCGAGATTAGCGCCGGGGAGGGGAGACCCGAGGACGGACGGACCAAGTCAAGCTCCCGAGGCGATAGGATCGCCGGCGGGGGTTTCGTGCTGCCTGTTCCTCCCCGTCTTCGGGGAGGATGCAAGTCACACCACCGTCGCGCCGCCGTCGATGACGATCGCCTGGCCCGTCGTGAACGCGCCTGCTGGAGCCGCCAGGAGCACTGCCATTCCGGCGATCTCGTCGGGGATGCCGATGCGGCGCAGCGGCGCGCCCGCCGTCGACTGTTCGAGGATGTCGGGATTGTCCCACAGCGCCTTGGCGAAGTCGGTCTTGATGAGGCCCGGCGCGATGCAGTTGACGCGGACGTTGTCGGGGCCGAATTCGGCCGCGAGGTTGCGCGCCAGCTGCATGTCGGCAGCCTTCGAGATGCAATAGGCTCCGATGATCGTCGAGCCCTTGAGGCCGCCGATCGACGAGATGATCGTGATCGACCCCGATTTGCGCGCGCGCATCGCGGGGGCGACCATCGCGATCAGCCAGTGGTTCGAGACGATATTGTTCTGCAGAATTTTGCCGAACTGCTCGTCGCTGATCCCCGACTGCGGGCCGTAGTACGGGTTCGACGCGGCATTGCAGACCAGCGCGTCGATCCGCCCGAAGCGTGCCAGCGTCCCGTCGACAAGGCGCTGGAGGTCGTCTTTCCCGGCGATGTTGGCGGGGATCGCGACCGCCGCTTCGCGCCCGACGGCGGCGTTGATCTCGGCGACGGCAGCGTCGCAGGCGTCGGCCTTGCGGCTGCTGACGACGACGTTGGCGCCGTGCTCGGCCATGCGATGCGCGATCGCCTTGCCGATGCCGCGCGACGAGCCGGTAATCAGGGCGGTCTGCCCGGTCAGGTCGAACAGCGCGGGTATGGTCATGGTTTTCTCCCCAGGGTTTCGGGGACGGTACGCGCGGCAGGCGTATCGCTCAACCGCCCGTTGCCGCCCGATACGCCACACGCTTGGCATCGAGCACGACCAGCGCCTCGCCCTCCTCGACGTGCCAATAGGTCCAACCGTTGCACGCTGCTGCCCCCTGCGCCGCCGCGCCGACTTGGTGGATCGACCCCGCCAGCCCGTCGCGCTCGATCGAGCCGTCGGCGCGGACGCGCGCGCGGTGGCGGCGGCGCGCGTCCCACAGCGTCGTGCCGGGGCGCACCATGCCGGTCTCGACGAGCGCCCCGAAGGCGACGCGCGCCAGTCCCCGCGCACCTTCGCTGACCGCCATGTCTCCCCCCGACAGCGGCAATAGCGCGTCGATGCGCGCCTGCGCGACGGCGACGTATTTCGCCTCGCGCTCGATGCCGATCCATTCGCGCCCGAGCAGCTTCGCCACGGCGCCCGTCGTGCCGGTGCCGAAGAACGGGTCGAGGACGATATCGCCGGGCTCGGTGCAGGCCAGCAGGACGCGGTAGAGCAGCGCCTCGGGCTTCTGCGTCGGGTGCGCCTTGACGCCGTCGGTCTTGAGGCGCTCGCCCCCGGTGCAGATCGGCAACAGCCAGTCGCTGCGCATCTGCAGATCCTCGTTGAGCGCCTTCATCGCGTGGTAGTTGAACTTATAACGCGCGGTCTCGGACTTGGCGCACCAGATCAAGGTCTCATGGGCATTGGTGAAGCGCGTGCCCTTGAAATTGGGCATCGGGTTGGCCTTGCGCCAGACGATGTCGTTGAGCACCCAGAAACCGAGGTCCTGCAGCGCCGCGCCGACGCGGAAGATGTTGTGATAGCTGCCGATCGTCCAGATCGCCCCGTCGTCCTTGAGGATTCGGTGCGCCTCTGCCAGCCAGCCCCTCGTGAAGGCGTCGTAGGTCGCGAAGCTGTCGAACTTGTCCCAGTCGTCGTCGACCGCATCGACCTTGCCGCCCTCGGGACGGAGGAGATTGTGCTGTAGCTGGAGGTTGTACGGCGGGTCGGCGAAGATCAGATCGACCGACTTCGCGGGCATGGCGGCCATCGCGGCGATACAGTCGCCGGTGACGATCCGGTTGGTCTCCAGTCGCTGCATGCTTCGCCCCCAATGTCGGGCGAACCCTGAATCAGCGCGGACTCACAGGTCAAGCGCGTCGCGGAAACGTCACGAAACAGCGGCTTGCAGCAAACGCCTCCGAAACGACTCGAAGACGCTAGGGATTGAGTCCGTTCACCTTCCGGACTCCCACCGCTAGCGTGTTGCCCGAAAGACTCAGGCAGCCGCCTTTCGAAAACGGCGCGGTTCGAGCGTCTGCCATTCGCGCACCGGCCAGAAACTCTGGCGGTGGTGCGCGCACGGGCCGAGGCTGCGCAGCCCCTCGGCGTGTTCGGGGGTGCCATAGCCCTTGTTGGTCTGCCAGCCATAGCCATCGTGGCTCGCGGCGAGCTCGATCATAAGCCGGTCGCGCGTCACCTTGGCGACGATCGACGCCGCCGCGATCGACACGCACAGCGCGTCGCCCGAGACGATGGTCTGTGTCGAGCGCGTCCAGCGCGGCTGGCGATTGCCGTCGACGAGCACGTGGGCGCAGTCGTTGGGCAGCGCCGCGACGGCGCGCTCCATCGCCAGCATCGTCGCCCAGTGGATGTTGATTGCATCGACCTCGGCAACGCTCGCGATGCCGACGCCGATCTCGGCACACTCGATCAGCATAGACCACAGCGCCTCGCGGCGCTCGGCGGTCAGCGCCTTCGAATCGTTGAGGCCCTCGGGAATGCAATCGGGGTCGAGCACCACGGCGGCGGCGACCACCGGCCCCGCCCACGGCCCGCGCCCCGCCTCGTCGACCCCCGCAACCCGCCCCGGAAACGCCGCTTCGCGCGTGTAGGAGGGGCCGGGCTTCGTCTTGCTCACTTGCGCGGCACCCCGAGAGGGCCGTGACCCAGCCCGAACTTCGGCGCGGCAAGAATCGCCTCGTGGACATAATCGCGCGCGCGCTCGACGGCATGTTCGAGGTCGTGCCCGCGCGCGAGGCCCACCGCGAGCGCCGACGCCAGCGTGCACCCCGTGCCGTGGGTGTGGCGCGTGTCGATGCGCTTCGAGACGTAGCGCCGCGCGCCATCGGGCGTCACCAGCCAGTCGGCGATCTCGTCGCCGGGCAGGTGCCCGCCCTTGGCAAGCACGGCCCGGGCGCCCTGCCCCAGCAGCTCCTGCGCCGCGAGCACCGCATCCCCCTCGTCCTCGATGATCACGCCGGTCAGCGCCGCGAGTTCGGGGGTGTTGGGCGTCACCACCGCCGCCCAGGGGATCAGCGCCCGCAGCGCCGCCACCGCGTCGTCGGCGAGCAGCACAGCGCCGCCCTTGGCGACCATCACCGGATCGAGCACGACGGGCATCCGCACCGAATGCAGCACCTCAGCGACAGCCTGAATCGTCGCTGCGTCGCCGAGCATCCCGAGCTTGACCGCATCCGCCCCGATATCGCCGAGGCAGGCGCGCATTTGCGCCGTAACGGTCGCCGGCGGGATCGGATGGATCGCCGTCACCCCCAGAGTATTCTGTACCGTCACGGCGGTCACCGCCGTCATGGCATAGCCGCCGAGCGTCGTGACGGTGCGGCTATCCGCCTGCAACCCCGCCCCGCCCGAGCAGTCCGAACCGGCGACGATGAGGATGCGCGGGGTCAAGCGGCCCCCATCCGCGCATCGCGCACTGCCGCAGGGGCTTCGGTCAGTCGTTGATAGCCGCTGTGTTGCATAGCTGGCCGATACAGGGCGGTGTCGCAGCGGTCGACGCCTTTCGCAGCGAGCAGGTCGTTTCGGCGTCGTTGAACCTTGGTCGCCAAACCTGTAGGTAAGGCCGGACTTCGTTGGGGAGCGGGGACGATGGCGACACGAGCCGACACCTGGCAGCGCGCCGAGGCCGATGACGGCGCGTTCTTCCGGCGAACGGCGTATGCGATGGCGCTCGTCGTCGTGGCGGGCTTTTCACTCCAGCTCGTCAGCGGGCGCTCGAGTTTCGCTTCACCGCCGCTCGTCCACGCCCATGCGATCGTGTTCATGGGCTGGGTCGCGATCTACGTGCTGCAAAACACTTTCGCGACGACGGGCAATCTGGCGCTCCACGCCGTCTCGGCTGGGTCGCGAGCGCTTGGGTCGTCGCAATGCTAGGCCTCGGTTGCGCGGTGACGGTTGCAATGTTGCGGCAGGGGCGCGTGCCGTTTTTCTTCATGCCGCAGAACTTCCTCGTCTTCGATCCCGTGTCGCTGATTACCTTTGCCGGACTGACGGCGGCGGCGATCATGTTGCGACGCGAGACCGATTGGCACCGGCGGCTGCATTTCTGCGGCATGTCGATGCTGCTCGGCCCGGGCTTCGGCCGCCTGCTGCCGATGCCGCTGCTCGTCCCCTGGGCCTTCGAGGCGACCTTCGCAGCGACGATGATCTTTCCGGTACTCGGTGTCGTCGCCGACCTGCGGCGCAACGGGCGCGTCCACCCCGCGTGGCTCTGGGGCATCGGCACCCTGCTGGGGTCGCTCATGCTGGTCGAGGTGGCAACCTACAGCGCTGTCGGCGACGCGCTGTACCGGACGGTGACGGCGGGGTCGCCGGGGGCCGCAGTGCCGGGGCTGGAATACGGGGCTTTCCCGAGGGGCTGAGCGGCCTTCCCTTGCCCACGTCCAGCGCGTTGCGCCGCTGACGTAGGACGCGGGTAAGCTAGGCAAGGCGGCTGATCGTCGGCTTCGGTGCGGTCGGCGCGCGCGCGCGGCGGCGGCGGGCGGTCGCGGGCTGAAACGAAAAGAGGGTGCCGGTTGCCCGATACCCTCTCTCTCCGCGTCGCTCGGAGCGGGTTAGGCGGCGACGGCGCGCAGCGCGCGACGGCGCATCGTCGCGCCGACCATCGCGAAGCCGCCGATCATCAGCGCCCAGCTGGCCGGCTCGGGCACTGCCGCCGAACGGATCACCCAGGTCTCGTCGTACCAGTTGCCGCCACCGGCACCGCCGAACACCGCGCCGCCTGCGGCATCGCCGTAGTCGCAGTGGGTATAGACGGTGTTGAACCAGGCCGAGGCGCACGCGAAATTGCCCGCGTTACCGAAGTCGGCAGCGACCGGACCGGCGGCCAGTTCGGCGGCCGTCGGCAGACGCCAGCCCTGCGTCGCCTGATAGGTGAAGTCGACCGTGTTCGGCTGACCGCACTGCGTGCCGTTCGCCGAGCCGCTCGGCGGGCAGGGGCTCGCCCACGCCCAGTCGTTGCCGCCAAAGACGATGTAGTTCGCGGCCGGGACGGGGACGTTGAGGATCGCCGCCGCAGGTGTGGCAAGACCAGCCATACCCGTCGCCAGCGCCGCCAGCGCGACTGTCTTCTTGATCATCGTATCTCTCCTTGAAGAATGAAGCACCCGCGAAACGTACAGCCCCGGCATCAACACCATCACTGACACTGCTCCGCTGATCGGCCCGATGCATATCCCGTGCCAATTGTCCGCACATGAGATTCCAGCGTGTTGGTCGCGGTGGCACGGGAAGACTGTAAAGATTTCCGACAGTCGTTACTGATGCGGTACTTGCTCGGCGACCAGCGCGAGACGCCGCGCTGGCGCGTCGGGGGGACGCGCGGCTTGACCGCGATGCCGTCGCGCCGCCACTAGCGGCTACCGAAGGGACAATCGCCATGAGCTTCGACCAATCGAGCTTCGACCAATCGCGCTTCGACAAATCGCGCCTGCCGAGCCGTCACGTCACCGTCGGCCCCGAGCGCGCGCCGCACCGGTCGTATTTCTACGCGATGGGGCTGACCGCCGAGGATATCGCCAGGCCCTTCGTCGGCATCGTCTCGGCGGGCAACGACTCGGCGCCCTGCAACACCACGCTCGACGCGCAGGCCGACGCGGCACGTGCCGGGGTCGAGGCGGGAGGCGGCACGCCGCGCCGCTTCAACACGATCACCGTCACCGATGGCATCGCGATGGGCCACCAGGGGATGAAGTCGAGCCTCGTCAGCCGCGAGGTCATCGCCGATTCGATCGAGCTCAGCGTCCGCGGCCACTGCTACGACGCGCTCGTCGGCTTCGCGGGGTGCGACAAGCGCCTGCCGGGCATGATGATGGCGATGCTGCGCCTCAACGTGCCGTCGGTGTTCGTCTATGGTGGCTCGATCCTGCCGGGGCGCTTCGAGGGCAACGATGTCACCGTCGTCGACGTCTTCGAGGCGGTCGGGCAGTTCGCCGCCGGGGCCTGCCCGCTGGCGCGGCTGACGGCGCTCGAGAAGGTCGCGTGCCCCGGCCACGGCGCGTGCGGCGGTCAGTTCACCGCGAACACCATGGCGTGCGTCGCCGAGGCGATCGGGCTGTCGCTGCCCAATTCGAACATGATGCCCGCGCCCTACGACGGGCGCGGGGCGCTCGCGGTCGCGGCGGGCGAGGCGGTGATGGACTGCCTCGCGAAGAACATCCGCCCGCGCGACATCTGCACGCGCGAGGCGTTCGAGAATGCCGCGACGGTGGTGGCGGCGACGGGCGGCTCGACCAACGCCGCGCTGCACCTGCCCGCGATGGCGAGCGAGGCGGGGATCGACTTCGCGCTGTTCGACGTCGCCGAGATCTTCAAGCGCACGCCGTACATCACCGACCTCAAGCCCGGCGGGCGGTACGTCGCGCGCGACCTCTACGACGCGGGCGGCATCTACATGGTGATGAAGACGCTGCTGGACGGCGGCTTTTTGCACGGCGACTGCATGACCGTGACGGGGCGGACGCTCGCCGAGAACCTCGAGGCCGTGACGTGGCAGGACAACAAGGTCATCCGCCCGGTGTCGAACCCGCTCAGCCCGACCGGCGGCGTCGTGGGTCTGCGCGGCTCGCTCGCCCCCGACGGCGCGATCGTCAAGGTCGCGGGGCTGCACCGGCTGCAGTTCGAAGGACCGGCGCGGGTGTTCGACTGCGAGGAGGACTGCTTCGCCGCGGTCGAGGCGCGCAGCATCGAAAAGGGTCAGGTCCTGATCATCCGCTACGAGGGGCCGAAGGGCGGGCCGGGCATGCGCGAGATGCTGTCGACGACTGCCGCGCTGTACGGCCTCGGCCTGGGCGAGCATGTCGCGCTGATCACCGACGGGCGCTTCTCGGGCGCGACACGGGGGTTCTGCATCGGCCATGTCGGGCCCGAGGCGGCCGACGGCGGGCCGATCGCGCTGGTCGAGGACGGCGACACTATCCGCATCGACGCCGAGGCGGGGACGATCGGCCTCGACGTGCCCGACGACGTGCTGGCAGCGCGGCGCGCGGCGTGGCGACCCCGCGTCAGCGCGTATCAGTCGGGTGCGCTCTACCGCTACGCCCAGACCGTTGGACCGGCATCGCGGGGGGCGCTGACGCATCCGGGCGCGCGCGTCGAGCGGCACGTCTACGCCGACATCTGACGGACGCGAATGCCTGCACCACCTGTGGCGGACCGCAGACGGGCAGGACGCCGAAAATCAGGCTGGGAACCGCGCCGCCGCCCGCTACATTGGGGCACGGCCTTGGCATGACGGGTGATATGACCGGACGAAGCTCGTGACCGCCCGCCCTGCCCGCGCGGTCCTGACCGCCGTCGACATGCGGGCCGTCGAGAGCGACGCGATGAAGCGCGGGCTCGACGCGCGGACGCTGATGGAGCGCGGCGGCCAGGCTGCGGCGCGCGCCATCCTCGCGTTCGACCCCGTGCCGAGCGCCGTGGTGCTGTGCGGTCCCGGCAACAACGGCGGCGACGGCTATGTCGTGGCGCGCCACCTGCGCGACGCCGGAGTCGCGGTGACCATCGCCGCCGCGGCGCCGCCGCGCCGCAATCCGGCGTGGGGGGCGTTCCAGGACTGGGGCGGCACGATTGCGGCGCTTGCCGAGGTTCCCCCCGCCGCCGCGCTGATCGACGCGCTGTACGGCATCAGCCTGTCGCGTCCGCTCGACGACGAGGATAGCGCGGCCTTGTCGCGGCTGGCACCGCACGCGCGCCTCAAGGTCGCGCTCGACCTACCGAGCTATGTCGCGACCGATTCGGGCGCGCTGCTGGTGCCACCGTCGCGCTCGCGCGCCGCGCATCTGCCGTGGTTCGACCTGACCGTGGCACTCGGCGCTCTCAAGCCGGCGCACCTGCTCGAACCGGCGCGGTCGCGCTGCGGGCGGATCGTCGTCGCCGATCTGGGACTGGGGCCGCTGCCGCTGTGGCTGACCGACAACCCCGAGCCGCATCTGCCGCGTCCCGATCCGGCGACACACAAATATGCGCGCGGCCATGTGCTGTCGGTCGGCGGGCCGAGCGGCCACGGCGGCGCGGCACGGCTGGCGGCGCTGGCGGCGCTGCGGGCCGGGGCGGGGGTGGCGACGATCGCGGTGCCCAAGAGCGCGGTCGCCGAGAACGCGGCACGGCTCGACGCGCCGATGCTGCGCGCCATCGACGACGGTGCGGCGCTGACCGCGTTGATCGCCGAGGGTCGGGTCTCCGCGCTGGTCGTCGGACCGGGGCTCGGCAAAGACGCGCGCGCCGCCGCGATGATCGACGCGGCACTGGCATCGGGCCGCCCATTGGTCCTCGACGGTGACGGGCTGACGCATTTCGAACGCAACGCCGCGCGACTGACGCACGCCCTGCGCGGCCCCGTCGTATTGACGCCGCACGAGGGCGAATTCCGCCGCGTCTTCGGCGAGCCCGACGGTACGAGCATCGAGCGCGCGCGGACCATTGCGCGACTGACCGGCGCGATCATCGTTCTCAAGGGCCCGGCGACGGTCATCGCCCACCCCGACGGGCGCGCGCGCGTCAATGTCCATGCCTCCCCTGCCCTCGCCACGGCGGGATCGGGGGACGTGCTGGCGGGAATTATTGCAGGGCTGCTGGCGGGCGGCGGTGATGCCTTCGGCGCGGCGTGCGCGGGGGTCTGGCTGCACGGCGACGCGGGCGTGCGCGGCGGCACGGGGCTGACGGCGGACGATCTGCCGGAGCTGCTGCCCGCGACGCTGGCGGGGCTGGGTTGAGCGCCCCCCTGCCGCCCGAAATGCCCGACCCCGACCTGATCGTCCGCATCGGCGCGCGCGGCGACGGGGTCACCGCAGACGGGCGCTTCATCGCCTTCGCGGTGCCGGGCGACCGCGTCGGCCCCGGCGGCAGCGTGATCCCGGGTCCGGACCACCAGACGCCGCCGTGTCGCCATTTCCCCGATTGCGGCGGCTGTGCGCTCCAGCATGTCACCGACCCCGCCTATGCCGGTTGGGCAAAGCTGCGCATCGCCAGCGCGCTCGGCGCGGCGGGCGTCACCGTCGGCGACTGGGAGCCCGTGCATCTCTCGCCAGCCCGAACCCGGCGCCGCGCGTCGCTGCGCGCGATCAAGCGCGGCGGGCAACTCGTGCTGGGGTTCAATGCCGATGCCAGCCACCGGATCGTCGACATCCGCGAATGCCACGTGCTGCTTCCCGAACTCTTCGCTCTGGTCGCGCCGCTCCGCGCACTGCTCGCCAGGGCGCTCGGCGACAAGCAGGGCGCGGGCGTCACGCTGACCGCGAGCGACACCGGCATCGACCTGCTCCTCGCCAACGTCGGCGCGCGCACCCTGACCGAGATCGAGCGCCTTGCGGCGTTTGCCGAGACGCACGACCTCGCGCGCCTGTCGGTCGAGAGCGAGGCGGGCGTCGAGACGATATCCGAACGCCGCGTGCCTATGGTGACGTTCGGCGGTGTCGCGGTGGCGCTGCCCCCTGCCGCGTTCCTGCAGGCGACGTGCGATGGCGAAGCGGCGCTGGTTGCGGCCGTGATGGCGGCAACGGCGGGGGCGGCGCGCATCGCCGATCTGTTCACCGGCCTCGGCACCTTCGCGCTGCCGCTGGCGCGCGCGGCGAAGCTGCTGGCGGTCGATGCGGCGGGACCAGCGGTAACGGCCCTGCAGGTGGCAGCGCGCGGTGCCGGCCTGCCGCTGCTCACCGAACACCGCGACCTGTTCCGCCGCCCGCTGAGCGCGTCCGAACTCGATCGCTTCGACGCGGTGGTCTTCGACCCGCCGCGCGCCGGAGCGGCGGCGCAGGTCGCCGAACTGGCGCGGTCGAAGGTTCCGCGCATCGTCGCGGTATCGTGCAACCCAAGCACGTTCGCGCGCGACGCAGCGCTGCTGACGGGCGGCGGCTACCGGCTGGAGCGCCTATGGCCGGTCGGGCAGTTCCGCTGGTCGACGCACGTCGAGCTGGTCGCGTCGTTCGGGCGGGAGGGCCCGATTTCGTCACGTTTTAAGGCAGCGCGGCGTCGTCGAGCTGGAAGCCGACCAGCACCTCGAAGCTCGCGGCGCGGACGGCGGCCTTGACGTCGGGTTCGGCGAGCGGGTCGGTCGCGGCATCGAGGTCGCCGGCCTTGCGGTTGCGCGAGACGCGCTGCTGGATTTCAGGAGGCAACGCCGTGGCGCTCCGCGCGACGCGCGCCTTCGCGGCCCCCACCGCCTGCGCCCGCGCCTGGCCATCGGCGAAATTCAGCGTCACCGAACCCAGCTGCTTCGAAACAAGCAGATTGCCGCCGTTGACCACGCTGGCGAAGAACGGCAGCGTCAGGCTACGCGGGCCCGCCGTCGCCGTGCGTCGCGCGACGACGGTTAACGACACATCGGTTTCGAGCGTCGGCCCGACATCGGCGCAGTTGCCGCGGACATTGGTGATGGTTGCGACGACATCGACCGCCTGCGCGCTGCGCGTCGTATCGCCGGGTGCGAACAGGGTCGTATCGCCGGCATAATAAGGCACCGCGACCGCTGGGCAGACCGCGCGCGTGATCAGCAGCGGGTTCTTCTGACATCCCGCCAACGCCAGCGCGGCGAGCGAGACAGCCAGAGCAACGTGACGTGGTGCGGGCAAGGGGGGAACCTTTCAGGGCGAGGCTGCGCGTATAAGGCGCGCCGGACCGGCAAACAAGCGAAGCTGGCTGCGGCGGCGTTGGCGATGGCGCTGCCGCGCCGCCGTGCCTATACTCTGCGTCATGTCGGTCACAGCATTTCCTCTCCCCCGCCT
>JBBQVB010000090.1:0-11022 GCA_038211965.1 Sphingomonadales bacterium | reverse complement strand
GATGTCCACCACATGCCCGGCAGCTATGCCCGCGAGGATCACGCCGGCGATGTCGCGGCGGGCGCGGTCTACGAGAACGGGCTCGGCGTCTTCTCGTTCGGGCTGATGGGGCACAACCTCGACGATATCGGGTCGTCGATCGCGCTGTGGCTGACGCTTGCGCACCCGGACTTCAAACCCGCCGACATCCTCGACCTCGGCTGTTCGGTCGGCCACCAGACGCTGCCGTGGGCGCGCGCCTATCCGGACGCGCGGGTCACCGGTATCGACGTCGCCGCGCCGTGCCTGCGCTATGCCCATGGCCGCGCGCAGGCGCAGGGGGTGACTGCACACTTCAGGCAGGCCGACGCGACCGCGCTGCCCTATCCCGACGCGAGCTTCGACCTCGTCTTCTCGTCGATGTTCCTCCACGAACTGCCGCTCAAGGACATCGCCAAGGTGTTCGCCGAGGCGAAGCGCGTCCTGCGCCCCGGCGGCATGATGCTCCATTACGAACTGCCGCCCAACAACGCGCTGTCGGCGTACGACGGTTTCTATCTCGACTGGGACTGCTGGTACAATAACGAGCCCTATTACAAGGGCTATCGCGACCAGGACCCGGCAACATTGTGTGCTGCGGCAGGGTTTGCGCCCGAGAACTTCTTGCAGACGGTTGTGCCGTCGCTCGGCTGGTACGGCGAGGCGGCGGTGCGCGCCGCGCTGGCGGGCGACACGGCGGTCGGCGGCAACACCGGGCGGCTCGCCGACGGGGTGCAGTGGTTCGTCTACGGCACGCGCACTTGAGCGACGACCTGCCGCTTGCTTCGACGGTGGGGGGAAAGCGCCCGCAGCTGTTCGACGATCCGGCGATCGACGCGCTGGTGCGGATGCTCCTCGAACTCGCGCGCGAGACGTGGGTGACCAAGGCGCGGCTTGCAGCGCTCGAAGCGCAGGCGGGGTCGGTCGAGGACCTCGTACTACCGCCCGAGGTCGAGGCGCGGTTGACCCGCGAGCGCGACGCGTTCGTCCGCAAGGTCTTCGGCGTCCTCGACCGCTGACCGGCGCGCATCGAGAGTTCCCGAACGCCGCGCCGTCGCCTAAGAGCCGCGTTGCTGCCGCCGCTCAGGATTGCCGATGCCCGACCTCGTTCCCGTCACCCGCGCCTTGCTGTCGGTCAGCGACAAGACCGGCATCGTCGACCTCGGGCATGCGCTCGCGCGCCACAATGTCGAGCTGGTGTCGACGGGCGGCACTGCGGCGGCGCTGCGCGAGGCGGGGCTGGCGGTGCGCGAGGTTGCCGAACTGACGGGCTTTCCCGAAATGATGGACGGGCGCGTCAAGACGCTCCATCCCGTCGTCCACGGCGGGCTGCTCGCTGTACGCGACGACCCGACGCACGCGGCAGCGATGGCCGCGCACGGCATCGGCGCGATCGACCTGCTGGTGGTCAACCTCTACCCCTTCGAAGCGACCGTGGCGAAGGGTGCGGGGCGCGACGAGATCATCGAGAACATCGACATCGGCGGTCCGGCGATGATCCGCTCGGCAGCGAAGAATCACGGCGCTGTCGCGGTGCTGACCGATCCAGGCGACTATGCCGAACTGATCGCGGCACTCGACGCGGACGGGGGTACCGGTTTCGATCTCCGCAAGCGTCTCGCGGCACGGGCTTATGCGGCGACTGCAGCCTATGACGCGGCGATCTCGGGCTGGTTCGCCGACATCGACCAGCGCGAGCTGTTTCCCGCGACGCGCGTCAAGGCGACGCGGCGGTCGACACTGCTGCGCTACGGCGAGAACCCGCACCAGCTTGCGGCGCTCTACCGCTCGGGCGGGCCTGCGGCGCGCGGCATCGCGCAGGCGGTGCAGGTGCAGGGCAAGGCGCTGAGCTACAATAACTACAACGATGCCGACGCGGCGCTGGAACTCGTCGCCGAGTTTCGCGACGCAGCCCCGACGGTGGTGATCGTCAAGCACGCCAATCCGTGCGGCGTCGCGACCGCCGCAACCCCGTCCGAGGCTTACGCGGCGGCGCTGGCGTGCGATCCCGTGTCGGCGTTCGGCGGTATCGTGGCGCTCAACCGTGTCCTCGAGGGGCCGGCAGCGGAGGCGATTGCGGCGATTTTCACCGAGGTCGTCGTCGCGCCCGGCGCCGACGATGCGGCGCGCGCGGTGTTCGCGCGCAAACCCAATTTGCGCCTGCTGCTCACCGGAGACCTGCCCGACCCGGCACGCACGGGGTTGCAGACGAAAATCATCGCCGGCGGCGTCCTCGTCCAGCAGCGCGACAACGGCCGCGTCGCGCGCGGCGACATGACCGTCGTTACCGCGCGCGCGCCGAGCGAGGCCGAATGGGCCGACCTGCTGTTCGCGTGGACCGTCGCCAAGCACGTCAAGTCGAACGCCATCGTCTATGCGCACGGCGGCAGCACGGCGGGCATCGGCGCTGGGCAGATGAGCCGCCTCGATTCAACGCGCGTCGCGGCGTGGAAGGCGAAGGACGCGGCCGACGCGGCGGGCTGGCCCCAACCGCGCACCATCGGCAGCGTCGTCGCGTCGGACGCCTTCTTCCCCTTCGCCGATGGCCTGATCGCGGCGGCAGAGGCGGGTGCGACGGCGATTATCCAGCCCGGCGGGTCGATCCGCGACGCCGAGGTCATCGCCGCCGCCGACGCGCGCGGGCTGGCGATGGTGTTCACGGGGATGCGCCACTTCCGCCACTAGCGGCGTGGCCCGCCGGCCACCCGGCACAATAATTTCAGCTGCGACCGTCCGGCGTATTGCGATGCCGGGCGGCGCGTGATTCACTGCGATTGTTGCTTCGGGACCGGGGGGTTTGCGGACATGATTCAGGTCGACGTCTATCGCCTCGACAGGCGGCTCGAACGCAGCTTCGAGACCGATGGTCGCACCTTGTACGCCACGATGTGCCGGATCGCCGACAAGCGCATCGACAGCCTCGCCAATTTCGTCCTCGGCGATGTCTCGGTGCTGCGCGTCGATCTGGGGCGTAACGGCTTCGCGGTGCTCGAGCACGTCTAGCGCGCGGTTCAAGGTGCCTTGGGCGGTTCGGCCTCGGCGTGACGCATCAGGATCGGGGCCTGGAACAGCGCGAAGACGAAGGTCGCCGCGGTCACGCCCCAGACCTTGAAATCGACCCATTGATCGGTCGTCAGCATGCGCCGTGCGACCTCGTTTGCCACCGCCAGCGCAATGAACAGCAGCGCCCAGTTGATCGTCAGCTTGCGCCACCCTTCGGCGTCGACCGCGGGAAAGGCATCGTGGAGGACCAGCTTGAGCAGCGGGCGGCGCGTCGCCAGCCCGAACAGCAAAGTCCCCGCGAGCAGCGCATAGATGATTGTCGGCTTCATCTTGAGATAGGTCACGTCGCCGAGCCACAGCGTCGCGCCCCCCGCCGCCAGGACGATCGCCCCGGTAAACCACAGCATCGGCGAGACCCTGCCGGTGAGGAGCCGCGACGCGATGATCGAGGCGACGACGGCCGCCATGAACACCCCCGTCGCGATGAAGATCGTGAACAGCTTCGACGCTGCGAAGAACAGCAGCAACGGCCCGTAGTCGAGCGCGAGACGGACGGCGGTCGGGGGTACGCGGCGGCGATTGGACATGGCATCGCGCTGTAGCAGCGGTCGGCGCGCGCGCAAAATGATGTGACCGCGCCATGGCTGTAACCGACGCGCGGACGGCGGCGAACCACGCTCCGACAGGTTTGTTGGAGAGAAGCTATGTTCCGCCCCCTCATCGTCGCTGCGTTGCTGAGTGCGCCCGCGCTGGCGCAGGCTCCCGCGGCGCCGCTGACCGTTATCGAGCTGTTCCAGAGCCAGGGCTGTTCGTCGTGCCCGCCTGCCAATGCCAACGTCAACGCGCTGATCGCCAGTCGCCCCGACGTCCTCGCGCTGAGCTTCGCCGTCACCTACTGGGACCAGCTTGGCTGGAAGGACCGCTTCGCGACGCCCGCCTATACGCAACGCCAGTGGGACTACGCCAAGGGCCTGAACCACGAGCAGGTCTGGACGCCGCAGGTCGTCGTCAACGGCCGCGCCGACATCACCGGCACCAAGGCGCAGCCGCTTGCCGCGCTGATCGCCGCGACACCGCACGTTGCCGGGCCGGCGCTGACGCTGAGCAGCGCCAGTGTCACCGTCGCCGCTGCCGCCGCGCCGAAGGCCCCCGCCGATGTCTGGCTGGTGCGCTATGACCCGCGCGTCGTCGAGATCGCGGTCAAGGCGGGCGAGAACAGCGGGCGCACCCTGCCGCATCGCAACGTCGTGCGCGAACTGACGCGCCTCGGCCATTGGTCGGGAACCGCAGCGACCTTCAAGGTTCCCGCCGCACCCGCCGGCCTCGCGACCGCCGTGCTCGTCCAGACCGCGCAGGGCGGCCCGATCCTCGCCGCCGCCAAGGGCTAACGAACAGGTTTTACGACCCGCACGCGTCGGGCGGGTTCAGCCGACGCTTATCCAAAGGACCAGACATGCTCAACGGAACCAAGCTCGCCCTCCTCGCCGCGCTCGTCGGCTTCGCCGCGACGCCGACGCTCGCCGCCACGCACAAGGCGAAGGCCGCCGACCACATGGCCGCCGACAAGATGGCCCCCGATGCCATGAAGGCCGACAAGATGGCACCCGATGCGATGAAGACCGACCACATGGCGGCCGAGCCGATGAAAGCCGATCACATGAAGGCCGACAAGATGGCCAAGGGCAAGAAGGGCGACGCGATGGCGACCGATGCGATGGCCGCGCCGAAGAAATAAGCGACATGACGGCGCGGCAGCGCGACCACATGATGGTCGCGCTGCCGTTAGTCGTGCATAGGAATGCGAACGGAGCGAAGGGGTAGCGATGGCAACGATTCCGATAGCTGACGACGGCCTAACGCCGCCGTCCTCAGCGCCCTATTTGTGGCACCGCCATTCGCTGGCGACGCGACTGACCCACTGGATCAACGTCGTCGCGATCACCTTCCTGCTCGGGACGGGGCTCAACATCTTCAACGCGCACCCCGCGCTTTATTGGGGCCACTACGGGGCCGACGCCGACGACAACAAGCGCTGGCTCGAGATCGGCGCGATCGACAATGCCGCCGGGCAGCCACGCGGCATCACGCGCGTCGGGCCGATCAAGGTCGACACGACGGGCGTGCTCGGCGTCTCGACGGGCAGCAACGGCGCGCCGCAGCAGCTCGGCTTTCCGTCGTGGGCGACCTTCCCCAGCGTCCGCGACCTCGCGACCGCGCGCAACTGGCACTTCTTCTTCGCGTGGGTGCTGATCCTCAACGGCCTCGTCTACTACGGCGTCGGCCTGGCGACCGGGCATCTTCGGAACGACCTCCTGCCACGCCTGCGCGAACTCAGCCTGTCGAACATCTGGCATGACATCGTGCTTCACGCGAAGCTCAAGTTCCCCAAGGGCGAAGAGAGCAAGCGCTATCATATCCTCCAGAAGGTCGCGTACGGCGGCACCGTGTTCATCCTGCTGCCGCTGATGATCGCGACGGGCCTCAGCATGTCGCCGGGCATCGGTGCATCGTGGAGCTGGCTGGTCGACCTGCTCGGCGGGCGCGCCAGTGCGCGCTCGATCCACTTCATCACCGCCGCGCTGGTGGTCGGCTTCATCATCGTCCACGTTCTGATGGTCGTGCTGGCGGGGCCGTACAACGAAATCCGCTCGATGATCACCGGGCGCTTCCGCATCGATCCGGAGACACCGCGATGACCCTTCTCACCCGGCGCGGCCTGATCACCAGCGGCGCGCTCGGCGGCGGGCTGCTGCTTGGCGCGTGCGACAAGCTCACCCAGTCCGACGGGGTGTCGAGCCTCGTCAAGTCGGCGGAAGGGGCGACCTATCGCTGGCAGCGGCTGATCGGTCGCAACGCGCTGGCGCGCGAGTTCACCACCGCCGACCTCAGCCCGGTGTTCAAGGCGAACGGTTCGACCGACCCCGACGACGACGCGTATCGCGCGCATGCCAAGGCCGACTTCGCCAACTGGCGGCTCAAGATCGACGGCCTCGTCGAGCGTCCTTCGGAGATTTCCATCGCCGACCTGCGGCGTCTCGCGGCGCGGACCCAGATCACCCGCCACGACTGCGTCGAGGGCTGGAGTGCGATCGGCCAGTGGACGGGACCGCAGCTATCGACCTTACTCAAGACCGTCGGCCTCAAGCCCAACGCCAAATATATCGTCTTCCACTGCGCCGACAATTACGGCGGCGAAATCTCGAAGGGCGGCGCGCAGTCGACCGGCCTCTATTACGAGAGCATCGACCTCGTCGACGCCTTCCACCCGCAGACGATCCTCGCGACGCACATGAACGGCGCGCCGTTGACCGTCGCGCACGGGGCGCCGTGCCGGATGCGGATCGAGCGTCAGCTGGGCTACAAGCAGGCGAAATACGTCATGCGCATAGAGGCGGTCGACAGCTTCGCCAAGATGGAGCTTGGTCACGGCGGCTATTGGGAAGACCGTGGCTATGAATGGTATGCGGGCATCTGAGTGAGCGACCCGCGTGGCGACTGAAGTCTGGGCGCGCCTGATGATCGCCGCGCAGGGCGGCGACAAGGCCGCCTATCGCCTGCTGCTCGACGAGGTCCAGGTCTGGCTGGCGCGCTATTACCGCCGTCGCCTGCCGCCAGACCTTGTCGACGATGTCGTTCAGGAAGCGCTGATCGCCGTCCATACGAAGCGCCACACCTGGGATCCCGCGCGGCCGTTCGGGCCGTGGCTGGCGGGTATCGCGCGCTACAAATGGATCGACCGGCTGCGTAACCTCAAGGCGACCCGCGCCGAAGAGCTTCCCGATAGCCTGAGTGTCGGCGATCACGGCGACAGCATCCTGAGCGCGACGGTGCTTGCCGATCTGCTCGCGACGCTGAAGCCCGCGCAATCGGACGTCATCCGGCTGGTCAAGCTTGAAGGACGATCTATCGAAGAGGCGGCAGCGCTGACCGGCCAGTCCCCCGCGCTGGTCAAGGTCAATATCCACCGGGGTCTGGCGCGATTGACGAAGCGCGTCGAAGGCTATGCGAACGACGATGAGTAACGAGCGTATCATCGACCAGTTGGTCAGCGACCTGGCACCGGTACGGCCGCGCAAGGCGTGGCGCGACGCGCTGTGGCTCGGCGTCGTCGGGCTGGTCGAACTGGTGCTCGTCGTCGCGACCTCCGCCCCGCGCGCCGATCTTGCCGTTGCGATGACGGGGCCGATGTTCTGGTGGAAGCTCGCGAGTTGCGCGGGCATCGCAGCGGCGGGTGCGGCGGCGCTGTTCGCGTTGCTGACGCCCGAGGCGCGTGTCGATGCCGGGCGGCGCTGGATGCTCGGCGCGGCGGGCGTCGCCGCGCTGATCGGCGTCGTGCTGATCGGCATCTCCGCGCTCCCCGCTGCGGTGCAGATGACGCTCGACTGGCGTGAAGGCCTCGCGTGCGTCGGGATGGTCGAGCTCTACGCGTTGCCGATGCTGCTCGCGACGCTGCTGATCGCCCGGCGCGCCGCACCGTCGAGCCCGCGCGCTGCGGCGTTCGCGGCGGGGCTGGCTAGCGCGGGCTGGGGCGCGCTGCTGTTCGTCTGGTGGTGCCCGCACGACGACCCGCTGTATATCGTCGTCTGGTACGGCCTCGCGCTGTCGGTCGGCGCGGGCGTCGCCTGGACGGTCCTGCCGCGTTTTCTGCGCTGGTAGTGCCTCCTCAGCGAACCCGGCGGCGCATCGACTCCGCTTCGCCCGCACGCTAAGCCCCGGCCATGCACGGCAAGCGCATCCTGCTGATCGTCGGCGGCGGCATCGCCGCGTATCGTGCGCTCGACGTGGTGCGCGGGGTGCGACGCGACGGTGGCCACGTGACGCCGGTACTGACGCGCGGCGGCAGTGAATTCGTGACCGCGCTGAGCCTCGCGGCACTTGCCGAAAGCCCCGTTCACGAGGCGCTGTTCAGCGTCACGCAGGAGGCCGAGATGGGCCATATCGCGCTGAGCCGCAGCGCCGATCTCATTGTCGTGTGTCCGGCGACTGCCGATTTGCTGGCAAAGATGGCGGCAGGACTCGCCGACGATCTCGCGACGACGCTGTTGCTGGCGACCGACACGCCGGTGCTGGTGTGCCCCGCGATGAACGTCCGGATGTGGCAGCATCCCGCCACCGTCGCCAATATCGCGACCCTGCGCGCGCGCGGGGTGCAAGTCATCGAACCCGACGAGGGCGTCATGGCGTGCGGCGAGTTCGGGCGCGGCCGACTGCCGCCGGTCGACGATCTCGTTGCTGCCATCGCCGCCGCGCTTGCGCCCCCCGACCAGCGGCTGGCGGGCAAACACGTCCTCGTCACGGCAGGGCCGACGCACGAAGCCATCGACCCGGTGCGCTATCTCGCCAACCGTTCGTCGGGCAAGCAGGGCTTCGCCATCGCGGCGGCCTGCGCGGCATGCGGCGCGCGCGTCACCCTGGTTGCCGGGCCGGTGGCATTGCCGACGCCGCCCGGTGTGACGCGCGTCGATGTCGTCAGCGCGCGTGACATGGCAAAGGCGGTCGACGCGGCGCTGCCCGCCGACGCCGCAGTGATGGTCGCCGCCGTTGCCGACTGGCACGTCGAGGCTGCACCGCAAAAGACCGCCAAGGCCGACGCGCCGCGCACCCTGACGCTGATCGACAATCCCGACATCCTCGCGAGCCTTGCCGCGCCGGGGCGGCGTCGCCCCGCGCTGGTCATCGGGTTCGCCGCCGAGACTCACGAAGTGATCGCGCGCGCGGTCGCCAAACGCGTGCGCAAGGGAGCCGACTGGATCGTCGCCAACGACGTATCGGGGGATGTCATGGGGGGCGACACGAATGCCGTGCAGTTGGTGACTGCCGACGGCGTCGAGGACTGGCCCGCGCTGGCCAAGGCCGACGTCGCGGCGCGGCTGGCGAACAGGATCGCCGATGCATTGAACGGGGATCGCACGTGACTCCGATCCGCGTCGTCCGCCTGTCTCACGCCGCCGACCTGCCCCTGCCCGCTTACGCCACCGACGGCGCGGCGGGGATGGACGTCGTCGCGGCGCTGACCGAGCCGTTGCCGCTCGCGCCGCGCGCCCGCGCCGCCGTGCCGACGGGGCTGTGCCTCGCGATTCCCGACGGCTACGAGGTCCAGGTCCGCCCGCGCTCGGGGCTGGCGCTCAATTGGGGCGTCACCGTCGCCAACGCGCCGGGCACCATCGACAGCGACTACCGCGGCGAGTTGAAGGTCATCCTCGTCAACCTCGGTAGCGAGGAATTCGAGATCGAACGCGGCATGCGCATCGCGCAGCTCGTCGTCGCGCCGGTCGTCCGCGCGGCATTCGACGAGGTCGACAGCCTCGACGACACGGCGCGCGGGACCAGCGGCTTCGGCTCGACGGGGCGTTGACGTTTCTTACAGGCACCGCACATGCTAGCGTCGACAGCGGAAGGAGCGTTCGATGGCGACCAGACTGCGCGACGCCGCACTTCCCGACCATGCGACCGACGCTGCTGGCTGGGCCGAGGCGCAGGCTGCCGCACTGCGTGAGCGCCGCGTCGACCTTCTCGACTGGGACAATCTTGCAGAGGAAATCGCCGACGTGTCGGGCCGCGAACGCGACAAGATCGAGTCGGCAATGGTCATCCTGATGGCGCATCTGTTGAAATGGGAATTTCAGGCGTCGCGACGTTTGGGGTCGTGGGCGATCACGGTGAGCGAACAGCGCAACCGGGTCCTTCGTGGGCTTCGGGATAACCCGAGCCTTCGATCGCGCGCCTCTGCAATGATGCTCGACAGCTACCACAGCGCGCGCAACGCCGCCGCTAAACAAATGGGCGTCGTTCGAAGAACGCTGCCGACCATATGCCCCTTCAGCTACGACGAGATCATGACGCGCCCGATCGAATGGGACGGCGAAGCCGCTTGAGCCTCTCGGACGAAGAACTCGACCGTTATGCGCGCCACATCGTGCTGCGCGAGGTTGGCGGGGCGGGGCAGCTCAGGCTCAAGGCCGCGTCGGTCGCAGTCGTCGGCGCGGGCGGGCTAGGCAGTCCGTGCATCGCCTACCTTGCGGCGGCGGGCGTCGGGCGGCTGACGGTCATCGACGGCGACGCCGTGGCGCTGTCGAACCTCCAGCGCCAAGTGCTGCACGGCACCCCCGATGTCGGGCGCGCCAAGACCGCCAGCGCGCGCGATGCGGTGGCACGGCTCAACCCGCATGTTGTCGTCGAGACACGCGGCGTGCGGCTCGACGCCGCCAATGCGCACGACCTGCTGGCGGGGCACGGGGTCGTCGCCGACGGCTCCGACAGTTTCGCGACACGGCTTGCGGTCGCCGATGCCGCATACGATCTCCGCATTCCGCTCGTCTCGGCAGCGGTCGGGCCGTTCGACGGCCAGCTCGCAACCTTTCGGGGGTGGGAGGCCGACAAGCCGTGCTACCGCTGCCTCGTCGGCGCGGCGCGCGATCGGCCTGGCGATACCTGCGCCGATCAGGGTGTTCTCGGCGCGCTGACGGGCGTGCTGGGGGCGATGCAGGCGCTCGAAGTCGTGCGCGAGATCGTCGGCTTCGGCACGTCGCTCGCCGGTCGACTGCTGCTCTACGACGCCCTGGAAGCGCGGATGCGGACGCTATCGCTGCCTAAGGATCCCGGCTGTCCGGGCTGCTCGTGACCGGCCTCGCGATCATTGTCGTCGGCCCCGACCCCGCCCGCGCCCGCACCGCGCTGTCGCTCGCCGCATGTGCCGCCACGCTCGGGCGTGCGGTGAGCATCCTGTTCGATGGTGCGAGCGTCACGGCACTCCGCGACCCCGCGCTCGTCGATGCGCTTGGCACAGCGCGCGACATGGGCGTCGCGTTGACCGCCTGCGCCAGTGGTCTCGCCGACACCGGCATGCCGCTGCCGCCGGGCTTCGCCAGCGGGGGCATGATGGGTTTCCTGTCGCTCCACCGCGACGCGCAGCTCGTTACCGTCTGACCCGCCTAACACGCCTTGCCGCGTCGCGCGGTAACGACTAGGCAACGCTCGCCCATGGCCAGTCCCCCGCGTTCC
>JBBQVB010000089.1:0-11038 GCA_038211965.1 Sphingomonadales bacterium | reverse complement strand
GTGGTCGATCATCTCGCGAAGGTGGTCCTGCGACCCCTGGGTGTAGTTGGTGAAAGCGCCGAGCAGCAGCTCGCCGGCGGCCACATGGTCATAGAGCACCTCCCACGGATCCAGACCCGTCTCGGCAGCGATACCGGCGATCGACCGGTCGGCGGTGGGCTCGTAGTCGGGGTCGTCGCCGAGGATGAACTGGAGGTGCCAGCCGTGGAGCAGCAGGTCGGTCAGCGCGCCCATGTCGTGCGGCGGACGCTGCGCGGGATCGGCGAGGAGCTGCGCCTTGAACGCGGGGTCCTTGAGGCGCGCGAGCTGCTCGGCCCACGGCAGGCCCGCAATCGCCGCCCAGCTGGCGCGCGTCACGAACGGGTGCGCCGTTGCGCGCCAGTTGAGGATCACCCCCGTTCCGCGCAGCGCGATCTGCGCCGTCACCCGCGCGCCGCCCGCGTTGGCGCGCTCGGTGCGCGCCAGCTGGTCGCGCCAGCCCTCGTCGTCGAGCGGCGACTGGAGCAGCGCAAAGCTCACCGGCATCCCCGTCTTGACCGACATCGCCTCCATCCACGCGAACTCCTCGCCGCACGGGTTGAGGTCCGACGCCATCTCGAACACGCCGTGCCCGGCACGCGCGATGCCCTCGCCGATGCCGAGCAGCTCGGCGCGGTCGGCCCAGGTGCCGGGCACCACCTCGCCGTCCTTCGCCCGGTGCAGCACGGTGCGGCTCGTCGAGAAGCCCAGCGCCCCGGCGCGCAAGCCGCCCTCGACGATGTCGGCCATCGCCTCGATATCGGCGGGCGTCGCGGGCTCGTTCCGCGCGCCGCGCTCGCCCATCACATAGGCGCGCACCGCGCCGTGCGGGACGTGGCACGCAACATCGACGGTGCGCGGCTTGGCCGCCAGCACGTCGAGATATTCGGGGAAGCTCTCCCACCCCCACGTCATGCCCTCGGCGAGCGCGGTGCCGGGAATGTCCTCGACGCCCTCCATCAGGCCGATCAGCCAGTCGTGCTTGTCGGGGCGCGCGGGCGCGAAGCCGACGCCGCAATTGCCCATGACCACCGAGGTGACGCCGTGCCACGCGCTCGGCGCCATCTCGGCGTCCCACGTCGCCTGACCGTCGTAGTGGGTGTGGATGTCGACGAAGCCGGGGGTGACCAGCCGCCCGGTCGCGTCGATCTCCTCGCGTCCCGGCGCGGCGACCCTGCCGACGTGCGCGATCAGTCCGCCGTCGATAGCGATGTCGCCGACGAACGCGGGCGCCCCTGAGCCATCGACGATGGTGCCGTTGCGGATGACGAGATCGTGCATGGCGGCTCTCCCCAGAAACTTGGCGCGAACATGCCAGTTTCCGGAGAGGTGCGCCACTGCCTCGCGCGCGGCGTGTCAGGCCGCGACGGTCGCTATCCGCCGCTGCCGCCCCGTGACCCGGAGCGTTGCGCCGGTCAGGCCGCGACCTGCCGCGTGCGGATCGACGAACAGCGTCGCCTTGCCGGCTTAGGGCCGATGACGACACACTGACGACCGTTGCGTGGAAGGAACAAATGCGATACGCGGCTCTTGCCGCGCTGCTCGCGGTGGCTCCGGCGGAGGCGGCGATGCGGCATGCGACGGGGACTTTCGAGGTGACGATGGCCCCCCAGACGTCGGATGCCGAGGGCGGCGTGCCGCTGGCGCGGATGACGGTATCGAAGGTCTTCAGTGGCGGGCTGACAGGGACGGGCAAGGGCGACATGCTGACCGGCGGCGACCCCGCGAAGGGCTCGGCGGCGTATGTGCTGATCGAGCGTGTCACCGGTAGCGTCGAGGGCCACGCGGGCAGCTTCGCGCTGATGCACAGCGCGACGATGGACCGGGGTACGCCCGATCAGCGCATCGTCGTGGTGCCTGATTCGGGGACCGGCGCGCTGACGGGGTTGAAGGGCGCGCTGACGATGAAGATCGAGGGCGGCAAGCATTTCTACGACCTCGCCTACGAGATCGCGCCGCCGCACTGACGTGGTCCACCCGAATGGTCGAGTACCGCTCAATTGCGCCCCCGTTCCGGCCCCGCTAGAGGTGCGCCACCATGAGCAACCATCTCGCCGCGACCGATGACGACCTCCGGATCGAGAGCCGCGACCAGCTCATCGCGCCCTTCGAAAAGGGCTGCAAACCCTTGCCCGACTGGCGCATCGGGACCGAGCATGAAAAGTTCGTCTATCGCCTGAGCGACCACGGCGCGCCGTCGTACGCCGAACCGGGCGGTATCCGCGACCTGCTCGCCGGGATGACCCAATTCGGCTGGGAGCCGGTTGCCGAAATCGGTCCCGATGGCACGACCAACGTCATCGCGCTCAAAGGCCCCGACGGCGCGATCAGCCTCGAACCCGCCGGGCAGTTCGAATTGTCGGGCGCGCCGCTCGCCACGATCCACGAGACCTGCGCCGAATCGAACCGCCACCTGCGCCAGTGCCGCGAGATCGGCGAACGGCTCGGCATCGGCTTCCTGGGGCTCGGCATGTGGCCCGACAAGCGCCGCGACGAACTGCCGGTGATGCCCAAGGGGCGCTATGCGATCATGCGCGCGCACATGCCGCGCGTCGGCGGCCTCGGCCTCGACATGATGCTGCGGACCTGCACGATCCAGACCAACCTCGACTATGCGTCCGAAGCCGACATGGTGATGAAGTTCCGCGTGTCGATGGCGCTGCAGCCGCTCGCCACCGCGCTGTTCGCCAACTCGCCGTTCACCGAAGGACGGCCCAACGGCTTCAAGAGCTTCCGCAGCCACATCTGGACCGACACCGATCCGCACCGGACAGGGACGCTGCCCTTCGTCTTCGAGGACGGCTTCGGCTTCGAACGCTATGCCGACTATGCGCTCGATGTGCCGATGTACTTCGTCTACCGCGACGGGCGCTACATCGACGCGGCGGGGTTGAGCTTCCGCGACTTCCTGGCGGGCAAGCTGAGCGTGCTGCCCGGCGAATTGCCGCGTCCCGGCGACTGGGTCGACCATCTGTCGACTGCGTTCCCCGAGGTGCGGATGAAATCATACCTCGAGATGCGCGGTGCCGACGGCGGGCGCTGGGACCGCATCTGCGCGCTGCCCGCGCTGTGGGTCGGGCTGCTCTACGATGCGACGGCGCTCGGCGCGGCGTGGGACCTGTGCAAGCACTGGAGCCATGCCGACCACGACCGGCTGCGCGCAGAGGTGCCGCGCCTCGCGCTCGCCGCCGCCAGCCCCAACGGCGGCACGCTGCAGGACCTGGCGAAGCAGGTGCTTGCGGTTGCCGACGCGGGCCTCGCGCGCCGCGCCCGGCTCAACGGCGCGGGCGACAGCGAGCAGGGGTTCCTCGGGCCGCTCCACGAGATCGCCGCGAGCGGGCTGACCAACGCCGACCTGATGCTCGCGAACTATGCGGGCGCGTGGGGGCACGACGTGGCGCGCGTGTATGCGGCGGAGAGCTATTGAGGGTCGCGCACGAACGCGACGGCTAGCCTCGCCGCGCCGCCGCGTACAAAGCGATCGCCGCAGCGTTCGAAACGTTGAGACTCTCCATCGCGCTGCTGATCGGCAGGCGCGCGCGTTCATCGCAATGTTCGACCGTGTTATGGCGCAGGCCTTCGCCCTCGGCGCCCAACACCAGCGCGGGGCGCGTGTCCGCCAGCGCCGCCTCGATGGTCCGTGTCGCGGTGCCGTCGAGGCCGATGCGCCAGAAGCCGGCGTCGCCGATCTCGCCGAGCGCGCGCGCCAGGTTGACGACACGCACCCACGGCACGATCTCCAGCGCCCCCGACGCGGCGCGCGCCAAGGCTCCCGATTCGGGCGGCGAATGGCGGTCCTGCGTCACCAGCGCGAGCGCCCCGAACGCGGCGGCAGAGCGCAATATCGCCCCGACATTGTGCGGGTCGGTGACCTGATCGAGCACGACCAGCGGCCGCTTGTCATCGCGTCCGACCAGAAAATCGCCGAGAAACGCGCCGTCGAGCGGCTCAACTTCGAGCACCATGCCCTGATGCGGCGCGTCGGCGGGAACCAGTCGCCCGAGGTCGGCATCGTCGCCGTACTGGACGTTGAAGCCGCGCGGGATCTCGAACGCGGCACTCAGCGCCTGCATCGCGCTGTGGGTGATCTGGAGCTTGCGGCAGACGCGCTCGGGGTTGGTCAGCGCGGCGAGTACCGCGTGGCGGCCATAGAGGCGCGGGTAGGGACTGCGCTGCACGGCGGCGGTCTTCGGATGCGGTCTTCGGCCCATCGCGCGGCGCTTAGGCGTAAAACCGCGCCGCCGCCAGCCGCGCGCCGTTGACTTGGCACGAGGCTTTCGCCACTAACCCGCCTCCGTTGCTTTCGGGCGGCGATTGACCCCGTGGAGGGGTGGCCGAGCGGTCAATGGCAGCAGACTGTAAATCTGCCGGGTTCGCCCTACGTTGGTTCAAATCCAACCCCCTCCACCACTTCCTAATCGCGCGCCGGGACGACGCGGTCGCGCCCCATGTGCTTGGCGGTGTAGAGCGCGGCGTCGGCGCGGGCGATCAGGTCTTCGGTGCTGTCGCTGGGGCGGTCGAGCGCGGTGCCCGCCGAGAAGCTGATCCGCCCCATGCTGGAACCGTCGTCGCTGCGGCGGATGATCCGCGCGGCGAGGGCGGCGCGGGCGCGGTCGACAAGGCCCGTGCCGGCGGCGAGCGCGGTATCGGGCAGGACGACGACGAATTCCTCACCGCCGATGCGCCCGACATGGCCCTTCGCGCCGACCGCGCCGCTGAGGTGTTCGGCGACGTAGCGCAACACCTCGTCGCCCATCGCGTGGCCGAAGCGGTCGTTGACGCGCTTGAAGTGGTCGATGTCGACCATCGCGACGGTGAGCGCGGTCGCCGCCTCGCGCGCCGCACCCTGCGCCGCTGCCAGCCGCCGGAGCGCGCCGCGCCGGTTGAGGACACCGGTCAGCGGATCGGTGACGGCGGCAAGCTCGGCGGTCTTGAGACTGTCGCGCAACTGCCTCGCCTCCTGCGCGGCGGCGGCCAGTTCGGCACTCAACCGGGTATTCGCCGCGACCATCGTCGCGGTCGCGGTTCCCAGCCGGTCGATCAGATGCGCGAGTGCCGCCGCATCGGGGGCGGCAGGACCATTGAGCGCCCGGTCGCCTTCGGCCAGCGCCGCGCCGTAGGTCGCGAGATCTGCACCGCCCCCCGACAACCGCGCGGTCAGCGCTTCGGCCTGGCCGTGCGCCGCCTCGACGAGTGCCGCGACCTCGCTCGGCGCGACCTCGCCGCAATGCGCCCGCCGCAGCGCCGCGACCGCCGTCATATCGAGGCTGCGGCTGGCAAGGGCTGCCGCGACCGCCGCGCTCAGGATCGGATCGTCGCCTTCGACATGGCGCAGTAGCAGGTCGAACACCGGCGTATCGGGGGGAAGGCCGGTCTCGACGAGCAGGTCGCGGACGCGGTCGAACAGCAGCAGGCGCGGATGACCGAGCCCGCCGCCGACCTGCGTCGCCGCGGCCGCGTGCGCCGCCATCGGCAACCCTGACTGATCCATCGCCGCCGTCCTCCGCTTACCGCCTCATGACGGCAGGGCAGGGCGGCGGTTAATCAGCTCGCCACGACCGTCGCGGATGGACGGCGGCGAATGGCCAGGCCAGCGACCGCGAAGCCCGCTGCGACGAGCGCCCAGACGCCGGGTTCGGGAACCCCGCTGACCGGTTGCGGCTGCGGCGCATGATGGCGCGGTGCGGCGCGCGGCGACGGCGCAACCGGGATCGACGGGGACGACACCATGGTCACGGCGTGTCCGACGCCCGGCATCACGGCAGTCACCGTCAGCGCCAGCGTGAGGCGCAGCTTTGCCATCGTGGACATCCGACTGGACATAGGGCCTCCGCTTGGCTCGCATAATTGCGAGCAGTCGATGCCCCCCCTGACGCAACGCACCATGAACAGCGTGTTGCTGGAGCTAGCGCAGCGCCACGAAGGTGCGTCGCTGACCTTCGCTGACTGTACAAACGCTTTGTGAAAGAAGCATTTCAGCGCAGCGAAGTTTTAGCGTGGTGCACGCCTGACGCGACACAACACGTCCGAACTGTGCTGCGACTGCGAATGAAGCTGGAGCGGGTAGAGGGAATCGAACCCTCGTATGAAGCTTGGAAGGCTACTGCTCTACCATTGAGCTATACCCGCGCGCCAAGGCCCAGCCGGTTAGCGCGGCGTGCGCGGCGGGGCAAGTGGCGCGGGCGCGGACAAGCCCCTTGCCGCCGCATCTAGTCGCCGGTATAGCCGCCGGTCTCGGAACCGGAGGAGTGTAGCTCAGCTGGTAGAGCATCGGTCTCCAAAACCGAGGGCCGGGGGTTCGAGCCCCTCCACTCCTGCCAGCTCCTGAAAGGCTGGCGGCGAAGGGTTCGAGGATTTCAGGAGCCAGCCGCAGGCCCCGCGTTTCGGGGCAGGCGGCTGGCCCTTGCTGTTTCAGGCGGCAGGACGATATTCGACGCACGACACAGGACGAGTTGAGCATTACGATGGCGAAGGTTTCACCCGGCGAGTTCGTGCGGCAGGTCCGTGCCGAGACGGCGAAGGTCGCCTGGCCGACGCGGCGCGAGACGATCACCACGACGATCATGGTGCTGATCATGACGACGATCCTTGCGATCTTCTTCTCGGGCGTCGACGCGGCGCTCGGCAGCCTCGTCAAGTTCCTGCTGTCGCTGGCGGGCTAGGGAGCAGCAATGTCGCGCTGGTACATCATTCACGCTTACTCGGGTTTCGAGAACAAGGTGCGCGACGCCATCGTCACCGAGGCGACGCGCATGGGGCTCGACGCCTTCATCGATTCGGTCGAGGTGCCCGTCGAGAAGGTCACCGAGGTCCGCCGCGGCAAGAAGGTCACGAGCGACCGCAAGTATTTCCCGGGCTACGTGCTCGCTAAGCTCGAGATGACCGACGACGTCTATCACCTCGTCAAGAACACGCCCAAGGTCACCGGCTTCCTCGGACAGCAGGGTAAGCCCCAGCCGATCAGCGAGACCGAGGCGAGCCGCATCCTGAACACCAAGGTCGACGAGATCGTCTCGCCGACCGCCAAGCCCAAGCACAAGGTCAATTTCGAGATCGGCGACCAGGTCAAGGTTCTCGATGGGCCGTTCGCATCGTTCAACGGCATGGTCGAGGAACTCGATTTCGACCATGGTCGGGTCAAGGTCAGCGTGTCGATCTTCGGCCGTGCGACCCCCGTCGAGCTCGGCTTCGAGCAGGTCGAGAAGTCCAAGTAAGATAGTTTTGGAAGTGGGAGGTTCGCTTCGGCGGGCCGCAAGCACCACATAAGGAGAGCCAGTCATGGCAAAGAAGATCACCGGATACATCAAGCTGCAGGTCAAGGCCGGGGCCGCAAACCCCAGTCCGCCGATCGGCCCGGCGCTCGGTCAGCGCGGCGTCAACATCATGGAGTTCTGCAAGGCGTTCAACGCCAAGACGGCGGAACTCGAGAAGGGCACGCCGATCCCCACCGTCATTACGGTGTTCGCCGACCGCAGCTTCTCGTTCGTCACCAAGACGCCGCCGGCGAGTTTCCTGATCAAGCAGGCGGCCGGGCTCAAGGCGGGCGCGACGACGCCGGGCAAGGGCGCGAGTGCCGGCAAGATCAAGCAGTCGCAACTGCGCTCGATCGCCGAAACGAAGATGTCCGACCTCAATGCCAACAGCATCGAGATGGCGATGAAGACGATCGAGGGCAGCGCGCGCTCGATGGGTCTCGAAGTGGTGGAGGGCTGACATGGCCGCGACGAAGAAGCAGAAGGCGCTCGGCGCCACGGTCAACCCCGAGATGCTGTACGATCTCGATGCCGCGCTCGGCATGGTCAAGGCCAACGCCACCGCCAAGTTCGACGAGACCATCGAGGTCGCGATCGGCCTCAACGTCGATCCGCGCCACGCAGACCAGATGGTGCGCGGTGTCGTGACGCTGCCTAAGGGCACCGGCAAGTCGGTGCGCGTCGCGGTGTTCGCGCGCGGTGCCAAGGCCGACGAGGCGACTGCCGCCGGGGCCGATGTCGTCGGCGCGGAAGACCTGATGGCGATCGTCCAGGATGGCAAGATCGACTTCGACCGCTGCATCGCGACGCCCGACATGATGGGTCTCGTTGGACGCCTCGGCAAGATCCTCGGGCCGAAGGGCATGATGCCCAACCCCAAGCTCGGCACCGTGACGATGGCGGTCGGCGACGCGGTCAAGGCGGCCAAGGGCGGCCAGGTCGAATACCGTGTCGAGAAGGCCGGGATCATCCACGGCCGCCTCGGCAAGGCAAGCTTCGACCAGGCCGACCTGCGAGCCAACTTCGACGCGCTGCTCGACGCGGTGGTTCGCGCCAAGCCGTCGGGTGCGAAGGGCAAGTACCTCCAGAGGGTCGCGCTCAGCTCGACGATGGGCGTCGGCGTCAAGGTCGACACCGCGACCGTCGGCCACGCGGTCTGAGCAATACTTCGGTGCCGGCCGTGAGGTCGGCACCAATTCGTTGACGTAAATCGGCGGCTCGGCTATGTGCCGCGTCGTCAACCGTCCGAGACAGCAGGTGCGAAGCTTCGGCGTCGCTTAATGTCCTGCCGAGGCGGGGAATAGTTGTTCGGCCGCCGCCCGTGCGATGGGAGGCGTGCCCTTGGGTCCGTGGCCGATGTGCCGGGACCGTCCGCTCTCCCCTTCGGAACCACGACTGCGCGCGCGGAATCGTCCGTGCGCGCGAACGAGAGGAGAGAGCATGGATCGCACTGAGAAATCAGACGTCGTTGCCGCGCTCGGCCAGACGCTCGCCGCGACCGCCGTGGTCGTGGTCACCCGCAACCACGGCCTGACCGTGGCGCAGGTCACCGACCTGCGGACGAAAATGCGGGCAGCGGGCGCGACGTTCAAGGTGACCAAGAACCGGCTGGCGCGGATCGCGCTGGAAGGCACGCCCTACCAGCCGCTCGGCGAGCTGCTGACCGGTCCGACGGGCTTCGCCACGTCGGCCGATCCGGTCGCGGCGGCCAAGGTCGCGGTCGACTTCGCCAAGACCACCGACAAGTTCGAGATCGTCGGCGGCGCCATGGGCGCGCACGTCCTCGATATCGACGGCGTCAAGGCGCTGGCGTCGCTGCCGTCGCTCGACGAGTTGCGTGCCAAGATCGTCGGCCTCGTCCAGGCCCCGGCGACCAAGCTCGCGCAGCTGGTCAACGCTCCGGCGGGCAAGCTCGCCCGGGTGTTCGGCGCCTACGCTACCAAAGAAGCGGCATAACGCCGTCCATCACAACCATCTGGGCGGACGCCGCCTGATTGATACGGAGAATAGACATGGCTGACCTGCAGAAGATCGTCGACGAGTTGTCGACCCTGACCGTCCTCGAGGCCGCTGACCTCGCGAAGATGCTCGAAGAGAAGTGGGGCGTTTCGGCCGCCGCGGCGGTTGCCGTCGCCGGTCCCGCCGCCGGCGGTGCCGCCGCTCCCGCCGTCGAGGAGAAGACCGAGTTCGACGTCATCCTGACCGGCGACGGCGGCAAGAAGATCAACGTCATCAAGGAGGTCCGCGCGATCACGTCGCTCGGCCTGACCGAAGCCAAGACGCTGGTCGAGTCGGCTCCCAAGGCCGTCAAGGAAGGCATCTCGAAGGCCGAAGCCGAGAAGATCAAGGCGCAGCTCGAGGCCGCCGGCGCGACGGTCGAACTCAAGTAAACGGGCGTTTACGCGTCGGTCTGCATTGGGGCGGCCCCGTGACGGGGCCGCCCTTTGCCGTTGTCGGCGGACGGTGGCGGGGAGTAGCCGCGACCTATTGGCAGATTGTTGCGGGCAAGCTAGTCTTCGACGCAGTATTCAGTTATGTCGGTAGCTGGGCTTAGGAAAGGTGGCGGTCGCGGATGTCGGCCATGACGATCACGACCCGCAATCTCGCGTTCGGCGCGGGGTTCGGCGTTGCCGAAGGCAACGCCGGGTCGCGTGTGTCTGCGCGTCGTGACGGATCGGTGACTCGCCCTGTTGACGCTGACCGACATCCGTCCCATTCGCCGCAGGGTGTCGATGCGTTCATCTCGCGGCGTCCGGTGACTGGTCGGGTCGCCCAACTGACCGAGGGTCAGCGCGACTGCCTGCGTCTCGTGTATCGCCATATGACGTCGAAAGACATTGCGCGCGCGCTTAATATTTCGCCGCATACCGTCGATATGCGCCTGCGTACCGCGATGAAAACGCTGGGTGTCGATGGTCGCATCGACGCCGCGCGCGTGCTCTTCGATGCTGAAGGCGAGACCGGCGCGTATCAGGCATTGATATACCAGTCACCGGAGCTTGGCGGTGCCGCAAATCCTGCGATGAACGGGGCTCCGGCCTCAACCACCAGCGATGACGATGCGGTCCAGCATTCAGATACGCGGTTCAGTCCGGGCTTCGATCCGCCTGCCGGCGGCCCTCCCCGCCCGGCAGGCGCATCGCTGGCCTACAGCGACACATACGGTGTCGCCGACGGTCGACACGGCGAGCGGGTCTTCGACGGCCCGTTCGCCGGCCCGCTCGGTCGTTCGCTCCCGTGGGGCGAGCGAAATGAACTTCCGCGGGGCCTCCGGCTTGTCTGGATCGCCGCGATCGCGATGGGGTCCGCACTGAGTTTCGGTGCGATCCTGGGTGCTCTCGAGGCACTCAAGAAGCTTCTCTAGCTCGTCGGACGTTCAGTCCGGCCGGTCTGCAACAACGCGCGTTTGCGCGAATGAAGGATCATGCCATGCTCAAGGAACGCCGCCTCCTCGCCAACACTGTCGCCGAGCAGCTCTTTGCCGCCGAAGCAGCAATCGACGCGGCCATCGCGGCGACTGCCACGCTCGCCACCTTGCTTCCCCAGGTCCGCCAGGCGGGTGCGATCGGCGCATGCGTCAGCCAGGACGCGCTGATGAAGGCGATGCAGACCTGCACCGAGCTCGTCCAGGCGCGCGGCACGATCGTCGAAACGCACAAGGCGCTGTCGGTCGCGCAGAAGCAGGTCGGTCTCGGCGCGGTGAACTTCGGCGGTTTCGTCCAGAAGACCGAGGACGGCCTGCCCACCGATGCTCCGGGTGCGACTCG
>JBBQVB010000088.1:0-11040 GCA_038211965.1 Sphingomonadales bacterium | reverse complement strand
TCGCCCGCGTACGTCCTCGGAAACCTCGACACGCTCTATTGCGAGGTCAACGGCGCGCTGCGCCCCGTCGAACGGCTGCGCGTCTTTGCGCACGCCGGGGTGTTCGTGCCGCTCAGCGGTGTCGCGCCGCAGGTGCTCCCGCGCGCCCGCATCGACACGCGTCTCGGCGTCGCGGCCACGATCCCGCACGGCGAGCTTCGCTTGACCTGGGTGCATAGCGGCGCGGGCGAAGCCTATCTCGCCCCCCGCCGCCAGTCGGCAAATGCGCTGACGGTCGGCGCCACCGCGTTTTTCTAGACCGTCCGATTTATTTCGCTGCCGGTTGAACGCCCCGCGACCGCCCGGGCATTTACGTGTGCAGGCCGGGGCGATCCCGGAGCCGCGCCAAACCATGGACACCACCCGTTTCCGGGGCGGTCACGACGGCAGTCCGCCGTCGCCGTCGCGGCTCGCCTGCGCCCCGTTCCACCGCCCTCAAGGAGCCGATCCGATGTTCAAGCCTGCCCTGCTCGCCGCGACGCTCGCCCTGTCGCTGCCCTCGCTTGCCGCAGCGGTGCCGCTGACCGACGCGGCAAACGATTTCATCGCCTCGTACACCGGACCGAAGAATGGCGACCTCGACGTGCGCTCGTCCGAGGTTTTCCTCGGCAACGGCGTCTTCGACTTCACCGCATCGCTCGGCGGCAACATCGGCACCACGACCGGTGGGTTCTACGTCTTCGGGGTCAACCGCGGCTCGGGTACCGCGCGGTTCGCCTCGCTCGGCCTCAACAACGTGCTGTTCGACGCCGTGGTGATCATCAACAACAACCTGACCGGATCGGTGCGCGACCTGCTCACCAACACCTCCACCAATCTCTCGCCGGCCGCGATTTCCTTCAACGGCGCATCGCTCAGCGCCCTCGTCAACGCCGCGCTGCTACCGAGCACGGGCTTTGCCGCTGCGGACTACACCTACAATCTGTGGCCGCGCAGCCCCGGCGCCGGCAACGCGTTCATCTCGGATTTCGCGCCCGACAACGCCAACGCGCAGGTGACCGCCGTTCCCGAGCCGGCAACCTGGGCGCTGATGATCGGCGGCTTCGGTGCGGTCGGCTGCCTCGCCCGCCGTCGGCGGAGCGACGCCGCATTCGCGTGATTGGCGTTGCGTAGGTGTGTCGGCCCGGCGGGAGCGTGCGTCGGGCCGAAACGCTTTCGACTGCGTGGCGATCGAGTATTGAATCGCGGCAAGTTTTTGCAAGCCAGCTTCGGCGGCGGGTTCCTAGCCCGATCGTCCGGGGGAGCCTTCGCGCAACAAGGCTCCCGACCCGGTCGAAATCACGCCATTCGGATCGAAGACGCTCGCGAGCGCGGCCAATGCTTCGATGCCCAACGCCGACTTGTCTGCTTCGGCCCATGGTGCATGGTCCGCCCCCAGACCATGGTGGTGGCTGACCGTACCGCCGCCCGCGACGATGGCGCCGAGCGCGGCGCGCTTGAGCAGGCGGGCCTGCGCTGCCGCGTCGGCGGCCATCGGGAAGACGACGGTGAAGTAGAGACTGGCCCCGTCGGGGTAGCTGTGGCTGAGGTGCGCCAGTACCCGAGCGCGTGCGCCGGGGGAGCATCCCGCGACGGCCGCGCGCGTGAGGGCATCGCCTACCGACGCGTGTAGCGCCGTGAGCTTGCTCCACGGTGCGGCGGTCTCGAAGGTGTCGATGCCGATTCCCGCGGCGAGCAGGCTCTCGCGCCAGTGCGGACTGGTAAACCGGTCGCGCCGCCACGCCCGCCCGGGTCGCGCGCCCAGCGCAACGCCGCCAAGGCGGGCAAGCATCGCCTTCGCGTCGGCGAAGGCCATTCGAGCATTCCGCCGCGTCCCCTCGAAACTCGCGATCAGCAGCGCCGGAGCGGGCGGCGCGCGCAGCCACGCAGCGGCAAGGCGTTCAGCCAGCGGCGGGCGCGTCAGGCCTTTGCGGCGCAGGCGAACCGCCGAAAAGAAGCCGGTCTCTGCGATGTCGCTGAGGCGCAGCATCGAAAATTCGTGGCCGGTCTGGGCGAGCCGGCGCACCGCGTCGAGCCCGGCGTCGAACGACGGCATTGCCCAGGCGCGGTCGTCGGTCATCGCAGGCAATCGACGAACGCGGAGCACCGCCTCGACGATGATGCCGAACAGCCCCTCCGACCCGGCCACGAGGCCGCCGAGGTGCGGTCCAGCCCCGGCATGACGGAATGCCTCGGTGCGCCACCAGCCGCGCGGCGTCGCCAGCGTTGCCGTGAGCAGCATTTCGGCGATGCGGCCATAGCCATCCGAACTCTGCCCGGCACCATGCGCGGCGATCGAGCCGCCCAGGCTTGCCCCCATGAAGCTTTGTGGAAAATGGCCGAGCGTCAGACCCTGCGGGTTCAATTGCGCTTCGAGATCGACGAGCCGGATACCGGCTTCGACGGTCACGGTCAGGTCGGTCAGGTCGACCGTCTTGACGGTCGCGAGACGGTGAAGGTCGAGGACCACCCACGGAACTGCGGGGCGGGCCGTTGCGATCGCGCCGACGACGTTGGTCGCGCCGCCGACCGGCGTGACGGTGAAGCCGCAATCGTGCGCGATCGCAAGGAGTGCCAGAACCGCATCGCCGCTGCCCGGTCGTACCACCGCGTCGCAGATGATCGCGACCGTGCCGCTGCGCCGCTGCAACTGGTCGGTATAGCTTTGCCCCAGCGAAACGCGCGCCCGGTCGGTCGCGTCGAGCGAGAGACCGTCCGCCCCGAGGCAGGCCGCGATCCGGGCAACAGCGTCGCCGGTCAGGCGCGATGCGGGAGCGGCGGCGGCATCGAAGGCCACCGGCGGCAGTGCGGCAAGGTTTGCAAGGCCAAGTTCCGCCGCGAGCCACGCGGCAAGCGCCGGCGATTCTTCGAGCAGGTCGGGCGTTCCCGCGTCGAGCCAGCCCCACAGCCGGGGATCCGAGCGGTTCGCCGCGTTCAAGCGCGCACCGTCAGGGCATCGGGAAGCAGCGCGAAGGTCGCCGGGATGCGACCCGGCGACTCGCCGTCGATGTCGAGCAGCGCCGGGTCGCCGAGCGGCTCGACCTCGACGTGCCGGGCACGGTCGATGCTGACCAGCGGGTGCGTGCGGTGCGCGCCGCTGTAGAGCAGCCGCAGGTCGGCGATCAGCCGGAGCTTGCTCGCTGCGCGGAAGATGACGACGTCGAACCAGCCGTCGTTAAGCGCCGCGTCGGGGGCGATCATCATGCCGCCGCCGAAATACCGCCCGTTGGCGACCGCGACGACGGCAATCCGCGCCTCGATGACCTTGGCCCCGTCGTCGAGCACGACCCGCACAAGTTGGGGGCGGTAGCGCCAGAGTTCGCGCAGCGTGTGATAGAGGAAGACCGACTGGCCTGCTGCCCGACCGCGCTGCTTGACGGCGTTGACCGCACGGTCGGTCGGTCCCGACAGGCCGAGGCTGGCGATGTTGACAAAGTAGCGGGCGGACGGGCGACCGTCGTCGGCGACGAAGCCGATGCGTCCGACATCGATGCGGCGCGTCCGGCCCGAACACAGCGCGCCGAGGGCTGCGTCGTCGGTGGCACCGATTTCGATCGAGCGGGCAAAGTCGCCCCCGGTCCCGACGGGCAGGACGCCGAGCTGTGCCGCACCGCCCGCGTTCAGCAAGCCGTCGACGACCGCCCCGATCGTCCCATCGCCGCCAGCTGCGACGACGAGCTCGACGCCGCGCAGCGCCATCGCCTGAGCCAGCGTCGCGGCGTCGCCAGGGCCGGTGGTGCGAGCGAGTTCGAACGGGCCGACCCCGCGCTCGAGGGCCGCTGCCAGCGTCGGCCAGCGCGTCGCCATCCGGCCGCCGCCCGCGACGGGGTTGAGGACGACGCCGACCTTCATTGCACGACCGCGTGCGGTGCGCGTTGCCACACGGCCAGATGGGCCATGATCTCAGGGCGCGCGAGGCGGGTGCCGCGCCCGAGGCGGTGCGCAATGTCACCGTCGGTCATCGCCATCTCATTGTCGACCGCGAAGGCGAAGCGGCAGGCGTCGCGTTCGACCTGCCCGAGTGCATCGGGGTGCGGTGTCGCCGCGAGGACGCGCGCCATCGCGTTACCGTAGGCGCGCGTCCACGCCGTGACTTCGGCGGCGGGCCATGACGGCAACAAATCTCGCCAGCCCTGTTCGAATTCGGCGATGGAAACGGCGGGCGTGCAGGCAAGCGCACGCGCTGCGGTGTCGCAGGACCGAAGAGCTATCCCGAGATGCGCGGCAACGGCATCGATCGCGCGCTCGGCCATCAGGCGCGCGGTCGTCCACTTGCCGCCGTAGACCGCGAACAGGCCGGCTGCGCCCTCGCGCGCGTGGTGCCGCAGCGCCATGTCGCGTGCTGCCGTGTAGGTCGAACCCGACGCGGTCGGCAGCGCGCGTACCCCGGCGAAGACATCGAGCCGTTCGAGCGGTCCCAGCCCCGGCAGCAGGGCGCGCAGTCGGGCTTCGAGGTCGTCGAGGTCGGCGGGCTCGGGGCACACTTCGGCGGCGTCGGTCGCATCGTCCGACGTGCCGACGAGCGCCATTCCCATCCACGGCACGATGAAGGCGTGCCGGCCCGTCCCGCTCAACGCCAGCGCCGCGTTCCGCGCGATGGCGTGCGTCACGAAATGGACGCCCTTCGAACGGCTCAGATGGACCTGGGTCTGGCCGGGCAGCAGCATCGTCGCAACCGCGTCGGCCGCCGATCCGGCGGCGTTGAGGATGGCGCGCGGGCGGAGCTGCAGCCCGTCGCCGGTCAACATGTCGGTGAGATGCAGCGCCTCGACGCGCTGATCGCGAACGGTGAGGCCGGTGCAGGCGAGGTGATTGGCGGCGACCGCACCATGCGCGACGGCGTCGGCGACCAGCGCGAGCACGACGCGCTCGGGCTCGTCGACGCGGCATTCGTCGTAAAGGCACGCGCCCGCCAGTGGCATGGCAGCGAGCGCCGGTTCCATCGCGACGGCGGTGCGCGCGTCGAGCCAGCGCATCGGCGCGCCGCCGTCGAGACCGCGCCCCAGCCCGTCGAACAACGCGACACCCGCGCGGCGGGCCAGCGCCGCAGCCGAGCGCCCCGCCGCGACGGGCATCAGGAACGGCTGCACGGCGACCCGATGCGGCGCGAAACGCCGCCAGCGATTGCGCTCCGCCAGGGCTTCGCGGACAAGTCCGATGCGGCCCTGCACGAGATAGCGGATGCCGCCGTGGACGAGGTGGCTCATGCCCTCGCTGGTGCCGCCGCCGAAGTCGTCCTTGTCGATCAGCAGGACACGCAAACCGCGCCGCGCCGCGTCGCAGGCGCAGAACGCCCCGACGATGCCGCCACCCACGACCGCGAGATCGAACGAAGCGCCGTCGACGAGGTCGAGATTACGCTGGATCCCCGCCTCCAACTTGTGCGCCGCAGGCGATCATGGTAACTCGTTACGGGCCGAAAACCAATGCCGTACGCTGTGCGGGTCGCCTGCAGCGATCGCTCCGGTCCCGAGTATGCTTGGCCTTTGTGTGTTGCTGTCTCCGTGATGCGGTTGGGGAGGTCGGTGGACATGCCGCTGGTCGGGCAAGTGGATCGTCGGCAAACCCTCCGGCTGTTCGCGGCCGCCGGTGTCGCGGCACACACCCCCGCCTTCGGCGAAGACCGCGCTGGCGACGGCACGGCGACGATGACCCGCGCCTACGAGGCCAGCCGCTTCCGCAGCGCGCGCTTCACCGCCGAGCTGACACTCACGGGTGCCCGCGGCGAGCGTCGGACGCGTACCCTGACGGGGGTCTCGAAACTGATCGAGCAGGGGGTCGGCATGGCGCGGCTGATGCGCTTCTCCGCCCCTGCCGACATTGCGGGGGCCGCGACGCTGACCATCGAGCGCGGCCAGGGGGCCGACGACCTGTGGCTCTACCTGCCCGCGCTGCACCGCGTGCGTCGGCTGGTGTCGTCGAACAAGCGCGATGCGTGGGTCGGGTCGGAGTTCTCGCTCGGCGACATCGCTGGGTACCGCGTCGGCGATTGGCGGCACCAGCTCGGTGGCGAAGCGGTCGTCGACGGCATGGCCACGCAGATCGTTACGAGCATCCCGGCAACGCCGACGATCGCCGCCGACTGGGGCTACGGCCGCCGCATCTCGTGGGTGCGCCGCAAGGACGGCTTGACGCTCCGGATGGACGCCTATGATCTCGCGGGCACGCTGTTCAAGCGCCTGACCGCCACTGCCGTGCAAACGTATCCGGCAGCTCCCGGCAAGGCGCAGCCGCTGCGCCTCGTCATGCAGAACCTGCAGAATAACGCGGTCTCGACGCTCGCGCTGGCGAACTTCGTCGTCAATGGCTCGGTCCCCGATGCGGCGGTTGCGCCGACAGCGCTCGACGAGTGACGCGGTTGCGCGTGGTGACGGCACTGCTTGCGGCGGTTCCCGGTACGGCGCGCGCGGCCGACGCGCTGGCCCCGTCGTTGCGCGCGGCGATCTGGTCCGGCGACCGCCTGACCTCGGCGCGCGACGGTATCGCCAATGTCGAGGCCTGGGCCCGGGGCGGATATTCCTTGACCCCGCAGCTGAAACTCCGCGGCGAGGCATGGGTCGGGGCGGACCCTGTCGGCACCGGCAAAGTCGGGGGCGATGTGCGCGAGGCGATGTTCGATTGGCGCACCCCGACGATCCGCGTGCGAGCAGGACGCCAGGTTCGCAGTCTCGGTCGCATCGACCGGCTCGCGCCGACCGACGTGTTGGGGGCGTTCGACTATCGGCGGCTGGTCGACGACGACGACGATTATCGGCTCGGCGTGGCGGAAGCGCGCATCGAAGTCGCGGCGTTGGGGGGCACGGCGCAGGCCGGGTGGCTGCCCGAGTTCCGCGCCAACCGCCTGCCCGACGACCTCGCCCGATTCGGCGGCGGTGTCGCACGCCTGTCACCGCGACGCCCGGCAAACCAGTTCGCGCTGCGCTATGAGCGGTTCGGCAACCACCTCGACTGGTCGCTGTCGCTCGTCCGCATCTACGACCGGATGCCGTGGTTCGCACTCGACCCGGGCGCCCGACTGCGCCAGACTTTCCCGCGCCTGACGATGCTCGGTGCCGACTTCGCGACGACGGTCGGCACGTTCGGCGTGCGCGGCGAGGCGGCCGCATATTCGCGCGACCTCGAGGGCGCCCGCCGCTTTGCCGCGCGGATCCCGGTCGCGGCACTGGCGCTCGGCATCGACCGCGACTTTCCCGGACAGTGGAACGTCAACGCGATCGCACTGGCGCGTTTCAACAAGACCGGCGCGGCGGTGCTTCCGGGTGTCGACGACGCAGTGGCGCGCGCCAATGCGGCGATCCAGTTCGCGTGGCGCGACACCGCGCTCGGTGGCGCGATCCGTGTCCGCAAGGGTTTCGCAAGCGACCGCGGCAGTGCCGAAGTCTCCGCCGCAGGCTTCGGTGGCGGCGGCACTCTGCTTCAGGCCAAGGCCAGCTATGCGGTCCGCGACGGCGTGCGTCTGACCTTGCTCGGCCAGCAGTTCGCGGGACCGGAGGGTGGCTTCTTCGGGCGGCTGCGCGCCAACTCGACCGTCACCGCCGGCGTGCGTGTCGGCTATTGATGACCGCCATGCCAGCATTCTACCGGGCCGTCGCCCGCCTCGACACGCGCCATCCGATCCTGACCATCGTCCTCGCGCTGCTCGCCGTCATCGCCGCCGCCGCTGGCACCGCGCGGTTGGTGGTGACGAACGACTGGGATGCCAACCTGCCCAACAACAGCGCGCTGACCAAGGACATCCGTTTCATCGAGGACCGCTTCGACACGCGCAACACGCTGGCCTTCCTGATCACGGGCAAGGTTCCGGCCAAGATACTCGCGGCAAGCTGCGACCTTGCCGCCTTCCTCGAGCGCTTGCCGGGTGTCGCGCCGGGCGGCGTCAAGGGCTTCGGCTCGAATAGCGTCAAGTACATCGCCGACAGCGGCAGCGATCTCGTCGTTACCGGCCTCGCGAGCGTCTGCACCACGCCGGGCGGCGTCACCCCTGCCGTGCTCGACGGTCTCGGTCCGCAGCGCGCCTTCCTGTTTGCCCCCGGCGGCGGCACACTGGTCTATGCCGACCTCAACGCAGGCAGCGCGGTGTTCACCGCGCTCGAAGCGCGCATCGAGCACCAGCTGCTGCGTCAGGCGCGACCCGGCGTGACGATCGCCTTCTCGGGCCAGCCGCTGTTTATCGGCGCGGCCGACCGTTTCGCGCTGCGGATGGGGGTCTTCTTCCCGATCGTCATGCTGATCGTCTGCCTGCTGCACTGGCACGCACTGCGCTCGGTGCAGGCCGTGGTCATCCCAATCATGACCGGATTCCTCGCCAGCCTTGCCGCGCTGGGCGTCTACGGTTGGCTCAGGCAGCCGCTCGACACTTACGCAACGATGGCACCGATCGTCATCCTTGCCGTCGGCGCGGGCCATTCGGTGCAGCTGCTCAAGCGCTATATGGAGGAGCTGCACGAAGCCGTCGGCGACGGTCGCGCCAGCCGGGCCGAAAATCTCGCGGCACTACGTGTCACCGTCAGCGCGGTCGGGCCGGTGCTGACCATTGCCGTGCTGGGGGCTGCCGCGTGCCTGTTCGCGCTGCTGGTCCTCGACGTCGAGGCAATCGGGCGCTTCGGCCTGATCGCCGGAACCGGCCTGTTGTTCGCGCTCGGGCTCGAGCTAACGCTTATCCCGGCGATCCGCGCGCTGCTGCCGCCGCCCCGCGTCCGCCCCGGCTACGGTCAGCTGAGCGCGGGTTGGACGCGCGGCCTGCGCTGGCTTTGCGATCGCGCCTTGACGATGTCCCCGACCCGCCTGGGAGCAGGCCTTGCAGCCCTCGTCGCGATCCTGCTGATCGGTATCGTCATGGTGCGCGCCGAGAACAGCGCGGCGTCGCTGATCTCGCGCCATGCAGCGGTGTGGCGTGGGCTCGACCGGCTGACTGCCGCCGGTGTCGGCGTCTACAGCTACGAGGTGCTGATCGATGCCGGCGTCACCAACGGGGCGTTCGAGCCAAGGGTGCTGGCGCGCGCCGCGGGCCTCGAAACGCTGCTGGCGCGCCAGCCGCATGTTCGGGCGACGATGTCGGCGGCGACGACGCTCGGCTATCTCAAGTGCCGGTTTGTCGGCGCGACGGACTGCACCGCGGGCAGCGCAGCACGCCGCATCGACAGCGCCGCCGAAGCCTCGCAAATTTGGACTACGCTGTACGGCAATGAACGCAGCGGCGGCCTAATCGATGCCAGCGCGCGCTACCTGCGCGTCCGCGCGTTCGTCGACACCGACGACTCGATCGTCGCAACGGCGCTGATCGACCGCACCCAGGATTTCGCCCGCGCGCACGCACTGAATGTGCGCATCGGCGGTATCGTCACCGCCCCCAAGGCGCTGTCCGATGCGATGATCCGAGTCAGTCTCGAAAAGAGTGCATTGCTGATCGCGATCGTCGCGCTGATCGGCCTGCTCAGCTTCCGCTCGCCGACGATGATGCTGCTGTTCGCGGTCCCGTCGCTGCTGACCGTCGCCAGCAATTTCGCATTTCTGGGATGGGCGAGCATCCCGCTCAACCATGCGACGGCGGCCATCGCGACCATCGCCGTGGGCATCGGCGTCGACTATCTGATCTATCTCACCTTCCGCCTGCGCGAGCGGCTCCGGACCGGCGCGAGTTTCGATGACGCCATGCATTTTGCCCATGCCTCGGCAGGCGGTGCGGCGGTGTGCGTCGGGACGGCGGTCGCGGCGGGCTACGCGGTGCTGCTGTTCTCGATCGATTTCAACATCCACCAATGGATTGGTTTGCTGGTGCCACTGACAATGGTCGTCAGCCTGTTCGGCGCGCTCTTCCTGTTTCCCTTCTTTCTCAGGCTTTTGCGACCTGGACTCGCGTGAACTAGGTGATCCCGAAACGCAGACGTCACGTCAACGCACTGGCCCCGCTTCAGAGTTTCACGGTGTCTAGCCGCCGCGTGTCGAGCACGACGGCTAGGGACGATAACGCTCTCGCCGCGCTCGCGGAGATCGGCAACCCCGCAATGCCGGTCGCGCTTTATCGGTCGGCATTCGCATGGCAATAGAGGCGGTGACCAGCCTTCATCTTGCGGGAACCTACCATCGTCGCGTCGGCGTCAGTCTCGAACGCATCTGCGAGAATGTCCTCGATTGGGAGCACCTGCCCGTGCTCCACGCCGGCAGTTTCGCCGCAGTCGAACTGATCGATGCGAGCATCGACGGCTGGCGCATCCGGCTGACGCCGCAACCGGGCGCGGCGGGGGCCGCGCAGGTGCTGCGGCTCGACACGGACCGGGCGCGGCACCGCTACCGGGTGGCGACCGAGGCCGGTCCAGGTACGACGAGCGAAATCCGTGTCGCGCTGACGCCGCACGGCCCCCACGACACCGGCGTCATCGTCGATTATCACGTACCGGTCGCCGACCCGCAGCGGCGCGCGCGGATCGGGGCCGGATTCGTCGCTGCCTATCGGACGCTGTGGGATGAGGACGAGGTGATGATGCGCGCCCGGGAAGCCGCGCTCGCCCCCGCCCATCCGGTGCCGCTGCCCGAGCGGGTCGAGCTCGGCGCGGCCGATGGCCTCATCCTGCCGCTGGTGTTCGCCTTCGGCCCGCGCCGCTTCCGTCTGCTCGAGCTGGGCGGCCGCCTGATCGCGCACAGCGTGACCTGCCCGCACTGGCTCGGACCGCTCGACGCTGCGGCGGTCGAGGACGGCTGCATCCGCTGCCCGTGGCACGGCTATGGCTTCGACGTCGCGACCGGGCGTAGCGCCGACGGACGCGGCTTGCGGCTTGCCCCCGCCCCGGCGATCAGCGTCGAGAACGGCATCGTGGTCGCGCGCCGCGCGTGAGGGTCGTGCTGTTCACCCGGTGGCCCGAACCCGGGCGTGCCAAGACTCGACTGATCCCCGCACTGGGGGCCGAGGGGGCGGCGGCATTGCACCGCCGCCTGACCGAGCGCGCGGTCGCGGTCTGCCGCGCCTCGGGACTGTCTGTAGAGGTCCGCGTCACCGGCGCACCGCTGGCGGACTTCGCGGCGTGG
>JBBQVB010000087.1:0-11137 GCA_038211965.1 Sphingomonadales bacterium | reverse complement strand
GGCTGAGCGCGCCGATGCCGAGCGTCGCGCGGTCGATGCCCGCCGCGTCGACCAGCGCGGCGAAGTGGGCGGCGGTGCGCGCCGAGTAGAGCAAGGCGAGGTCGGCGGTCGGAGCGGCGGTGGGGAGCGTCGCGGCGAGGTCGCTGGTGTAGACCTCGACGACGCCGAGGGTCAGGCCGGAAGGGACGGTGCTGGAACTGCGCTCGGGGGCGGTGAGGTGGAGAAGCCGCGTCACCCCGTCAGCGGCAGCGCGCGCGAACAGCGCGGTTGCGTCGCCGTCGCTAGCGCGGACATTTTCGAAACCCGCGGCGCGCGCGGCGTCGGCAGTCGCTTTTCCGACGGCATAGGCGGGGCGGTGGGTCAGCGCGGCGAGGCTTGCGCCGCCGAGCGTCGGGGCCAGTGCCGACGTGAACGCGACGGCCTGCCAGTCGCCGGGTGGTGCGCTCCAATCGAGCGCGCGGGGGGCTAGCAAAGGCGCGACGATGGCGTCGTGTCCAAGTGCCGCCAGCCGCGCCGCAGTCCGAGACGCTGCGGGCTCAGGTCGGGTGACGAGGACGCGCACTGCTTCAGTCCTGTCCGAAGACGGGGAGGATGCTCACGCCCCGAACTGTGCGCGCAACGTCGGCGACGCCCGCCCCAGCAGGTCCGCCGCGAGCGCCTGCACCGCCGCCAGCCCTCCATCACCCGCCGCTTGGGCCGTCCCACGCACGCGCTCGGAGCCGTCCGCCGCGATCAGCTCGCCGGTGAAGGTGATTGCACCGCCCGACACGCGCGCCAGCGCGGCGACGGGGGAGTGGCAATCGGCCCGCAGCGCCGCGAGGAAGCCGCGCTCCAGCAGTACTGCGGCATGGGTGTCGGCATCGTCGATCCGCGCCACCACCGCCGCCGTCGCACCGTCGCCCGCACGCACCGCGATGCCGACCGCGCCCTGCGCCGGAGCTGGCAGCCAGTCGTCGACCTCGAGCGCCACCCCCTCCTCGATGCCGAGCCGGTCGAGCCCCGCCGCTGCCAGCAGCGTCGCGTCGAAGTCGCCCTGCGCGATCCGCGCCAGTCGTGTCGCGACGTTGCCGCGCAGCATCTCGATGACGAGGTCGGGGCGCACACTCAGCAACTGCGCGGCGCGACGCGGGCTCGACGTGCCGACGCGCGCCCCCGGCGGCAGCGCGGCCAGCGACTTCGCGCCGATCAGCCGATCGCGGACATCGGCGCGCGGCAGCATCGCGGCGAGGCTCACGCCCGCGTTCAGATCGGTCTCGACGTCCTTCATCGAATGCACCGCGAGGTCGATCCGGCCATCGATCAGCGCGGCGTCGAGTTCCTTGGTCCACAGCGCCTTGCCGCCGATTTCGGCGAGCGGGCGGTCCTGGACACGGTCGCCGGTCGTGCTGATCACGACGATGTTACAGGGCGTTCCGGTGGCGGCGAGCGCTGCGGCGACCATATGCGCCTGCGCCAGCGCCAGCGGCGAGCCGCGTGTGCCGAGATTGAGGACGGGCGACGCGGCGGTGGGCGGGGGGGGTAGGGTCATCGCGGCGACTTGTGCTAGGGCAGACGCGTCATGGCAAGCAATCCCGACACCCAGAACGAGGCCGACCGCTGGGCGTTCGGCGACGGCCCGGCGCTCGCCGACGCGCTGCTCAGTCTCGTCCTGTCGGGGGCAAAGACCGCGACGTGCTGGGACGCGCGCGAGGGCGACAAGGGGTCGGAGATCGCCAAGCGCAGCACGATCCTCGACGGCGCGGGCATTCCGCGCGCCGTCGTCGAGACCGTCGAGCTGATGCTCTGCCCGTTCCACATGGTCGACGCCGATTGGGCGCACGCCGAGGGTGAAGGCGACCGCACGCTGGCCAGCTGGCGCCGCGCGCACCGGGCCTATTTCGAGCGTCAGGGCTATTTTGCCGAAGACATGATGCTGTGGTGCGAGCGGTTCCGGCTGGTCGAGCGGCTGTGACACGCGGCGCTTGACGCCGCCCCGCCCCGGCGGCAATTCGTTGCGCGGGGAGAACGGCAATGCTTCAGCTGCGCGAACGCGAGTGCGGGGACGACCCGCTGAAGATCGGCTTCCCATCGGTCGATACCTGTCTCGCGGTGGTGCTGCAAACGACCGCCGAACTGGTCGGCTGGCACAGCCTGAATACCGATACGCCGGTGACCGTCGCCAATTCGGGCAAGCTACGCGCCTATGCCGCCGCGCATGCCGGCGGCGCGCCAGTCCATCTCTACATCGCCACCAACCGTGCCAATCACGCGCGCGACTGGCGCACCGAGCTGACCGCGATCGCCGGGGGCCTACTCTATCATGGCCCGGCGACGGCAATCGACCTCCACGTTAACGACGAGGGAGTCTATGTCCAGTTCGAGCGCGACGCGGCGAGCCGCACTTGCGATGTGTTCTACAAGCGCAATTCAAAGGTCGACTACGAGAGCGGCAAGACGCGGCTGCACGTCGACAGCGTGCGCCACCGCCGCCTGCTGACCGGCGCGCTCGACTTCGGCCATTTGTTCACGCCGGTCGGCGGCGACGGCAAGGCGACGGTCTATACGACGGTGACGACCAACGACCAGTCGGCGAAGGGCAAGCTCAACAAGGTCGGCTGGAACCGGCGGAATACGATCACGATTCCGTGAAGCAGCCGGGGTCGTGTTAGGGGGCGGGCGTGATTGCCAATCCTTCCGCCTCGCTCATCCTCGGCATCGAATCGAGCTGCGACGAGACCGCCGTAGCGCTGGTGCGCGGCGACCGGACGATCGTCGCCCAGGCGGTCGCGAGCCAGGACGCCGCGCATCGGCCGTTCGGCGGCGTCGTCCCCGAACTCGCGGCGCGCGCGCACAGCGAACGGCTGGCCCCGATGATCGCGGCCGTGCTGGCCGAGGGCGGCGTGACGTTGGGTCAAGTCGATGCCATCGCGGCGACAGCGGGGCCGGGGCTGATCGGTGGGGTGATGGTCGGGCTGGTGACGGGCAAGGCGCTGAGCTTTGCCGCGCACAAACCGCTGATCGCGGTCAATCACCTCGAGGGGCACGCGCTCAGCCCGCGCCTGATCGATCCCGACCTTGCGTTTCCGTACCTGCTGCTGCTGGTGTCGGGCGGGCATTGCCAGTTGCTCGCCGTCGACGGTGTCGGCAGCTACCGGCGGCTGGCAACGACGATCGACGATTCGGTCGGCGAGGCGTTCGACAAGGTGGCCAAGATCCTCGGGCTGGGCTTCCCCGGTGGCCCGGCGGTCGAGCGCGCGGCGGTGGCCGGGAACCCGCGCGCGGTGGCGCTGCCGCGCCCCCTCGTCGGCTCGGGCGAACCGCATTTCTCCTTCGCGGGGCTCAAGAGCGCGGTGCTGCGCGCGCACGCCACCGGCCTTCACAGCACCGCCGATCTGGCCGCGTCGTTCCAGGCGGCGGCGGTCGATTGCCTAGCCGACCGCACCAGCCTCGCGTTCGCCGCGATGCCCGAAGCGACCGCATTCGTGGTGGCGGGCGGCGTCGCCTCGAACACGGCGGTCCGGACCGCGCTGGCGGCGCTGGCGGGCGCGCGCGGCCTGAAATTCGTTGCGCCGCCGCCGTGGCTCTGCACCGACAATGCCGCTATGATCGCATGGGCGGGCGCCGAGCGGCTGGCGCTCGGGCTGACCGACGGACTCGATGCGGCGGCGCGCCCGCGTTGGCCGCTCGACCCGTCGGCGGAGGCGGCGCGCGGCGCAGGGGTGAAGGCATGAGCATCGGGATACTCGGCGGCGGCGCATGGGGTACGGCGCTCGCGGCGGTCGTCGCGGGCAAGCATTCGGGTGCCAAGCTATGGGCACTCGAGAGCGATGTCGTCGAATCGATCAATGCGGGCGATGGCAACCCGCGCTTCCTGCCGCGCGTCCATCTGCCGATGGGGATCGTCGCCTCGACCGATGTACGCAAGCTCGCGGCGTGCGGTATCTGGCTCGTCGCGGTCCCCGCCCAGCACCTCCGCCGCGTCCTCGACGACGCCCGCCCCGAGGGGCGCACGCTGGTGCTGTGCGCCAAGGGAATCGAAGCCGGGACGCACCGGCTGATGACCGAAGTCGCCGCCGAGGTTGCCCCCGACTCGCCGCTCGCGGTGCTGTCGGGACCGACTTTCGCGGCGGAAGTCGCGGGCGGCAAGCCGACGGCGGTGACGCTCGCCGCCGACGATCCCGAACTCGGGCAGCAGCTTGTCGAGCTGCTCGCGACCAAGAGCTTCCGGCCCTACCTCAGCGACGACGTGGTCGGCGCGGAGATCGGCGGGGCGGTCAAGAACGTGCTGGCAATCGCCTGCGGCGTCGCGGTCGGGCGGGGGCTCGGCGAGAACGCCCGCGCCGCGCTGCTCAGCCGGGGCTATGCCGAGATGGTGCGTTTCGCCGTCGCACGCGGCGGGCGCGCCGAGACACTGGCGGGGCTGGCGGGGCTCGGCGACCTCGTGCTGACCTGCGGTTCGGCGCAGTCGCGTAACTTCGCCCTGGGAGTTGCGATCGGCGAGGGCCAGCCGGTGATCGACCTGCTCCTCGACCGCGTCACGGTGGCGGAGGGCGCATCGACCGCGCCGGTACTCGTCGAGGCGGCGGCGGCGTGCGGCGTCGAGATGCCGATCGCCGAGACGGTGGCGGCGCTGCTCAACGGCGCGCCGGTCGGCCCGGCGATCGAGGCGCTGCTGGCGCGTCCGCTCAGGGCCGAAACCGCGCCTGCCGAAGCGCCGCCGCCCGCAGAGAGCAGGCCTGCGTCGAGCCTCGGCATCGGTTTTTCGTTCCCGACCGGGCCGCTCCGTCGCGACTAGCGGTCAGTCGTCGCGCACCCGTCCGCGCGTCGCCTTGACCGTGCCGCGCGCGACCTTGGTCTCGACGCGGCGCACTTTGGCGGCCCTCGAGACCTTGGTCGCGACGCGCCTGACCGGCGCGACCGCCGCCTTCGCGACCAGCCCGACCAGCCGCTCGCGCGCGTCGGCGCGGTTGCGCTCCTGCGTGCGGAAACGGTCGGCGGTCAGCACCAACACCCCCTCGCGCGTCATCTTCGACCCCGCCAGCCGCATCAGTCGCACCGCCACCGCGTCGGGCAGGTTCGGCGAGGCACGCACGTCGAAGCGCAGCTGCACCGCCGAGCTGACCTTGTTGACGTTCTGCCCGCCCGGTCCCGACGCGCGGATGAACGATTCGACCAGCTCGCTGTCGTCGAGGGCGATTTCGGGGGTGACCTGGAGCATTCCTCTCACCTAACGTGGTAGACAAGGAGTCGCCACATGATCACCGTCCACCACCTCAACGATTCGCGCTCGCAGCGCATCCTGTGGCTCTGCGAGGAGCTGGCGGTGGGGTACGACATCAAGTTCTACACGCGCGACCTGACGACGCGCCTTGCGCCGCCCGAGCTCAAGGCGGTGCACCCGCTCGGCAAGTCGCCGGTGATCGAGGACGGCGATCTCAAGGTCGCCGAGTCGGGGGCGATCGTCGACTATCTGATTCGCACCCACGGCAACGGCGCGCTGGCCCCCGCACCCGGGACCGCGCTGCACGAGGCGTATCTCGAATGGCTGCACTTCGCCGAAGGGTCGGCGATGCTGCCGCTGATGCTCAAGCTCTACACGTCGCGCCTCGGCGAGGCTGCAGCGCCGCTGCAGCCGCGCATCGACGAGCAGATCGGCAGCCACCTCAAGTTCTTCGCCGACAGCCTCGGCGACGCCGACTGGCTGGTCGGCAACAGCCTGTCGGGGGCGGACATCATGATGAGCTTCATCGCCGAGGCGGCGTCGATGGGCGCGGCGAAGGGCCTGTTCCCGACGCTCGAGGCCTATGCGCGGCGGTTGCAGGCGCGGCCCGCGTGGCAGGCGGCGCTAACGCGCGGCGGGCCGTACGCCTATACGCTGCCGCCGGTCGCTCAGACTGAATAGGCGCGCACGGTCGTCGGAACGAGGGTGAGCGCGGCACCGGGGACAAGCCAATCGGGGCCGACAGGCAGCGACGCCTCGACGATGCGCCCGTCGGGCATCGCACATTCGAGCACGGCGGCCGCGCCCGTCGCCGTCATCCGGCGCAACGTCACCGCTACGCCGGGTTCACCTGCCGCAGCGACGTCGAACTCGTGCGGTCGGACGAAGGCGACGCCCGCCCCACTGCCCGTCGCGGCGGGGGCGGCGTTAGCGAGCCGTAGCCCGCCGAGTTCGACCGCGCCCTCGGCGAGTCGACAGTCGAAGCGGTTGGCGTTGCCCAGAAAGTCGCAGACGAACGCGGTGGCGGGGCGCTGGTAGACCTCGTGCGGCGTGCCGACCTGTTCGATGCGCCCGGCATTCATCACGACGACGCGGTCGGCAAGGTCGAGCGCCTCCTCCTGATCGTGGGTAACGAAGACGCTGGTGACATGGCTCGCCTCGTGCACCGCGCGCAGCCAGCGGCGCAGGTCCTTGCGGACTTTGGCGTCGAGCGCGCCGAAGGGCTCATCGAGCAGCAGCAGGCGCGGCTCGACCGCCAGCGCACGGGCAAGCGCGACGCGCTGACGCTGCCCGCCCGACAGCTGTGCGGGGTAGCGGCCCCCGAGACCCGGCAGCTGGACGAGGCCGAGCAGTTCCTCGACACGCGCGGCGATTGCGGTGCCGGAGGGCCGGTCGCGGCGCGGGCGGACGCTCAACCCGAAGGCGATATTCTTCGCAACCGTCATGTGGCGGAACAGCGCATAGTGCTGGAAGACGAAGCCGACGCCGCGCTCGCGCGCCGGACGGTCGTCCATGTCGACGCCACCCATGCGAATCGTGCCGCTGTCGGGGAAGTCGAGCCCCGCCATGATCCGCAGCAGCGTCGTCTTGCCCGAGCCGCTGGGGCCGAGAAGGGCGAGGAATTCGCCTTCGCGCGCGTCGAGGCTGACGCCTTCGAGCGCGGCGAACGCGCCGAAGCGCTTGACGACATTCTCGGCACTGACCGTCAATGTCCGGCCCCTGCAAGCTGATCGCGGTAGCGCCATTCGAGCAACGACTTCAGTCCCAGCGTCACCAAGGCCAGCCCCGCAAGCAGCGACGCCACCGCGAAGGCCGCGACGTAATTATACTCGTTGTAAAGGATCTCGATGTGCAGCGGCATGGTGTTGGTCAGCCCCCGGATGTGCCCCGAGACCACCGACACCGCGCCGAACTCGCCCATCGCGCGGGCGTTGCACAGCAGTACGCCGTAGAGCAGCCCCCAGCGGATATTGGGTAGCGTGACGCGCGCGAAGGTCTGCCAGCCCGACGCCCCCAATGACCGCGCCGCCTCCTCGTCGTCGCGGCCCTGTTCCTGCATCAGGGGGATCAGCTCGCGCGCGACGAACGGGAAGGTGATGAACACCGTCGCCAGCACGATGCCGGGGACGGCGAAGATGATCTTGACGTCGTGCTCGCGCAGCCACGGCCCGAACCAGCCCTGCAGCCCGAAGAGCAGCACGTAGATCAGCCCCGAGACCACTGGCGACACCGAGAAGGGCAGGTCGATCAGCGTGATCAGAATGCTCTTCCAGCGGAAGTCGAACTTGGTGATCGCCCATGAGGCCGCGAGCCCGATGACGATATTGAGCGGCACCGCAATGCCCGCGACGAGCAACGTCAGGCGCATCGCCGCGAGCGCGTCGGGCTCGATGACGGCGTCGTGCCATGCCCCCAGCCCCTTGGCGAACGCGCCCGCGAACACCGCGGCGAGCGGCAGCGCGAGGTTCAGCCCGAGGAACGCCAGTGCGACCGCAATCAGCGACCACTTGACGACAGGATTGGGGGCGAGCGCGGAACTCATGCGGCGCGCCGCGCGCGGTCCCACGCCTGAGCGGCGTTGATCACCAACAACAACGCGAACGACGCGACGAGCATCGTCGCGGCGATCGCCGTCGCGCCGGCATAATTATATTGTTCGAGCTGAACGACGATCAGCAGCGGCGCGATCTCCGACTTGTACGGCAGGTTACCCGCGATGAAGATTACCGAGCCGTATTCGCCGATGCCGCGCGCGAATGCCAGCGCGGCACCGGTCAGCAGCGCCGGCGCAACCGCCGGCAAAACGACGCGCACAAAGCTCTGCGCGCGCGTCGCGCCGAGCGACGCGGCCGCCTCCTCGACCTCGGCCCCCTGATCGGCAAGCACCGGCTCGACGGTCCGCACGACGAACGGCAGGCCGATGAAAATCAGCGCGACGACGACGCCGAGCGGCGTGAAGCCGACCTTGATGCCCAGCGGTTCGAGCCAGTGGCCGATCCAGCCGTTCGGCGCATACAGCGCCGTCAGCGCGATCCCCGCGACGGCGGTCGGCAATGCGAACGGCAGGTCGACGAGCGCGCTGACGAGGCGCTTGCCCGCGAATTCGTAACGTACCAGCACCCACGCGACGAGCAGCCCGAACACCGCGTTGATCGCTGCGGCCGCCGCCGCTGCGCCGAAGCTCAGCCGGTACGCCGCGAGGGCGCGGCGCGACAGCGCCACCGCGACAAAGGCATCCCAGCCCAGCCCGGCCGTCTTGATGAAAACCGCCGATAGCGGCAGCAGGACAATCATCCCGAGCGCGAACAGGGTGATCCCGAAAGTCAGCCCGAAGCCCGGGATGATCGAGCGGCGCAGCGACAGGGGGTGCGCGCGGGTCATGCTTGCGCCATGCCCGGTGCGCGGCGGGGACGCAATCGCGGGCGCAGCGGCGGCGGTCAGCGCTTTGCTGCGTTGAAGATCTGGTCGAAGATGCCGCCGTCGGCGAAGTGCGCGGCCTGCGCCTTCTGCCAGCCACCGAAATTGCGATCGATGCTGAACAGCGCGAGCTTGGGGAAGGTGGCGCTGTATTTGGCCGCCGCTGCCGGATCGACGGGCCGGTAGAAATTCTGCCCGATGATCGCCTGCGCGGCGGGCGTGTAGAGATATTTCAGATAGGCCTCGGCGACCTTGCGCGTTCCGTGCTTGTCGGCATTCTTGTCGACGAGCGCGACCGGCGGTTCGGCGCGGATGCTGACCGACGGCGCGACGATCTCGAACTGGCCGGGCGATTCCTTGAGGCTGAGATAGGCCTCGTTCTCCCACGCCAGCAAGACATCACCCTGGCCGCGCTGGACGAAGGTCGTCGTCGATCCGCGCGCGCCCGAATCGAGCACCGGGACGTTTCGGTAAAGCTTGGTGACGAAGTCCTTCGCCGCGACCTCGCTGCCGAACTTCTTGCGCGCATAACCCCACGCTGCGAGGTAATTCCAGCGCGCGCCGCCGCTCGTCTTGGGGTTGGGCGTGATGACCGCGATGCCGGGCTTGATGAGGTCGCCCCAGTCGCGGATCGCATTCGGATTGCCCTTGCGGACGAGGAAGACGATCGTCGAATAATAAGGCGTCGACTTCTGCGGCAGCCGCGACTGCCAATTGGCGGGCAGCAGCTCCGACTTGTCGGCGATCTCGTCGATGTCATATGCTAGCGCCAGCGTCACGACATCCGCCTCGAGCCCGTCGATCACCGAGCGCGCCTGCTTGCCCGAACCGCCGTGCGACTGGTTGATCGTCAGCGTATCGCCGGTCGCCTTCTTCCAGTCGGCAGCGAACTGCGTGTTGACCGCCTTGTAGAGTTCGCGTGTCGGATCGTAGCTGACATTGAGCAGCGTCACGTCCTTGGCATGCGCGACGCTGCCGAGCGTCAGCACAACGGCGATCATCAGGCTCAGGCGCATCGCAAAGTCTCCCTCGCCACGCTCAACGCGGGGCCTCGCGAAATTATCCCTACCGTTCAGGTGGGCAATACGAGTTTTAATTGCGTGGGAGCAAGCCGCGCTATGCCGCGACGCGGACGGGGTCGATGTCGGCGAGGCTGGTGCCGTCGAGGATTTGCGCGGTCTTGTCGCGGACGCTGAGCATCAGCTTGCGGATCGCGCAGACCGACTCCTCGAAACAGTCGGGGCAGCGTTGATAGGCCGTCTGGCTGACGCACGGCACCAGCGCGAGCGGTCCTTCGATCAGGCGAATGACCTCGCCGAAGCTGATCGTCGCGGCCGAGCGGGCGAGCCGGTAACCGCCGAGCTTGCCGCGATAGCTGGTCACCAGCCCGCCGTGCTTCAGGTCGGTGAGAATGATCTCGAGGAACTTGCGCGGCAGCTTCTGGTCGCCCGCGATGGCGCTCATCGGCACCGGCGCGATCCCCGGTGCCCGGGCGAGAAAGATCAGGGCACGCAAGGCATAACGCGAACGCTGGGTGAGCATGACGAAAGTCATGCACCCGCAAACCGAGCGATTCAAGCATCGAAGCAAAATCCGGCTGTGCAGGCTTGACGACTACAGCTGTAATCGATAGCAAGACTACAAACGTAGTCGGAGAGTCGCATGCCCGAGCGAATCAGCGAGGCCGAACTGGCGGTGATGGAGGTGCTGTGGGCCGACGCGCCGCTCACCGCCGCTGACGTTGCTGCGCGCCTGGGCGCCCGCGACTGGAGCGACCGGACGGTCAAGACGATGCTCGGACGCTTGCTGGCAAAGGGCGTGCTGCGCCACGACGAGGACGGGCGACGGTATCTGTATCGCCCTGCAGTCGAGCGCGCGACGTATGTCGCGGGCGACGTGCGGCGGCTCGTCGACCGACTGTTCGGCGGCCGCGCCGCGCCGCTTGTCGCGCACCTGGCCGAGGCGAACGGCCTGAGCGACGCCGACCTCGCCGAACTCGAAGCGCTGGTGAAGGAGCTGCGGGCATGACCGGGTGGATCGTCGAGGCGCTGGTCGGCTCCAGCCTGCTGATGCTCGCCGTTTTGGTGCTGCGCCGCCCGGTGGCGCGCGCGTTCGGGGCGCACGCGGCGTATGCGCTGTGGCTGTTGCCGCTGCTGCGCCTCGCGCTGCCGCCGCTGCCGGGCTGGACGAGCCTGTATTTCCCGGTGCTGCATCTCGCTTCGCAGCACAGCCATGTCGGGCTGGCCGATCCGGCGACCGCCGCGCGCCTCGTTGCCGAGCCGGGGTTCTCGATGACGACGCTGGCTCCGGCCCACGCTGCCGCCGCACCGCTGGTGGTGACGTCGCCGCCCGACGTGACGGCGATACTGTCGGTCGTCTGGCTGGTCGGCGCGGCGCTGTGGTTCGGCTGGCAGATGGTGCGCTATCGGCGGTTTCTGCGGGACGCTCTCGACAGGGGCGAACTCTGGTCGCGCGAGGCGGGCATCGATGTGGTTCGGAGCGCCGCCGTCGACGGGCCGC
>JBBQVB010000086.1:0-11148 GCA_038211965.1 Sphingomonadales bacterium | reverse complement strand
AGGCGCTGATCACCGCCGCCGGTCCGATGACCAATTTCGTGCTTGCGATCCTGATATTCGCGGGCTTCTTCATGACCTACGGCGCGCCGCTGACGCCCGCCGTCGTTGGGCGCGTCGATCCGGCGGGACGTGCCGCAGCGGCAGGGATTCTGCCGGGTGACCGTATCGCTGCCATCGACGGCGCGCATGTCGAGCGCTTCGAGCAGCTCGCGGCGCACATCGCGATCAATGTCGGCGAGCCGCTGACGCTGCGCGTCGACCGCGACGGCGCGATGCGCACGGTCGAGGTGACGCCCAAGGTGATCTACGAGACTGACCGTTTCGGAAACCGCTATCAGGTCGGTCGCCTCGGTATCATGAGTGGTCCGGCGCGGTACGAACGGCTCGGCGTGCTCGCGGCGCTGCCGGCGGCAGTCGAGCACACCTATGCGATCACCGCGTCGTCGCTGACCGGCCTGTGGCAGGTCGTCAGCGGCCGTCGCCCGCTTGACCAGATGGGCGGGCCGATCAAGATGGCGCAGCTGTCGGGCCAGCAGGCGTCGCTTGGCCTGCCCAATCTCGTCGAATACGTCGCGCTGATCTCGATCAATCTCGGTTTCATCAACCTGCTGCCCATCCCGATGCTGGACGGCGGGCATCTGTTCCTCTACGCGCTCGAAGCGATCCGGCGTCGCCCACTTGGCGAGCGCGTCCAGCAATGGGCGTTCATGTCGGGGTTCGCGGCGTTGATTTCGCTGATGGTCATCCTGACCTGGAACGACCTCGGGTCGGTTGGCGTGTGGAAACATCTGACCGGGCTACTCGGCTGAGGGGGCGCGATCCTTGGGCGAGCGGCGAGACGGACGACAGGGTTGAAGGGCGGGATACGCGTGAGTGAAATGTCAGGGTCGATGCTGCGGCGCGCGCGTCGGCTGACCCCTTACCTCCTGTTCGGCACGGCGCTTGCGTCGGGGATCGGTGCGACCCCGGCTGCGGCGAAGGCCGCGCGGATCGTCAAGCCTGTGGCCGAACCCTCCGCTCCGGCGGCTCTCCCCGATGCGGCCGCACCGGCGCTCGTGACCCCGGCGCAGCCCTCGACCGTGCGCGCTGTGGTCATTCGCGGCACCGAGCGGCTCGAACCCGAAACGGTGCGGTCATACATCGGCTTGGATACGGGCGACGCCTACGACCGCGAACGTCTCGACAAGGCGCTTAAGGATTTATACGCCAGCGAGCTGTTCGCCGACGTGACGATCCGCGACGACGCCGGGACGCTAATCGTCGAGATCAAGGAGAATCCGGTGATCAACCGGATCCTTGTCGAGGGGGCCAAGCGCGTCAAGGAAGAGAAGGTCCGCGAGGAAATTCGCGTCGCACCGCGCCAGATCTTCACGCGCTCGAAGGCGCGCGCCGACGTTGCGCGCATCCTCGAGGTCTATCGCCGCTCGGGGCGCTTCGCGGCCTCGGTCGAGCCCAAGATCGTCCAGCTCGACCAGAACCGCGTCGATCTTGTTTTCGAGATCCACGAGGGCAACAAGTCGAAGGTCCGCCAGATCAACATTCTCGGCAACAGCAAGTTCGGCGACGGCGCGCTGCGCGGCGCGATGGCGACGCGCCAGGCGCGGCCGTGGCGGCTGTTCACGTCGCAGGACACCTACGATCCTGACCGGCTGGCCTATGACCAGCAGAAGCTCCGGCAATTCTATCTGACCGAGGGCTATGCCGACTTCCGCGTCGTGTCGTCGGTGGCCGAGCTGACGCCCGATCGCAAGGACTTCATCGTCACCTACGTCGTCGAGGAGGGCGAGCGCTACAAGTTCGGCAAGGTCGCGCTCGACAGCCAGATCCGCGACATCAAGGACAAGGATTTCCGCCCGCTGATCAAGATCCAGCCGGGCGAGTGGTATAACGCTCAAAAGATCGAGAACACTGTCGACCTGCTCAGCGAGACCGCCGGATTGCTCGGCTATGCGTTCGCCGAAGTTCGTCCGCAGTTCGACCGCGACAAAGACAAGCGCGAGATGAACGTCACCTTCGGCATCAACGAGGCGGCGCGCAACTATGTCGAGCGCATCAACATCAACGGTAATACGCTGACCCGCGATGCCGTCGTGCGTCGTGAGTTCCGTCTCGCGGAAGGCGACGCGTTCAACAGCTTCAAGGTCAAGCGGACGCGCGACCGTATCCAGGGTCTCGGCTTCTTCCAGGAGAAGTTCGACATCGAGCAGAAGCCCGGCTCGGCCCCCGACAAGGTCATCCTCGAAGCCAACGTGCAGGAAAAGCCGACCGGCGAAATTCAGGTCTCGGCGGGCTTCTCGAGCCTCGAACGCTTCATCCTCAGCCTGTCGATACGTCAGCGCAACTTCCGCGGCATGGGCCAGGAACTGCGCACTTCGGCGAACCTGTCGAGCTATTCGAAGTCGATCGAGGCGGGGTTCACCGAGCCCTATCTGTTCGGGCGCAACCTAGCGCTCGGCTTCGACCTGTTCCGCCGCGACAATCGCTCGTTCCGCTACACCGGCAATGGCAACGACCGCAGCACGACCTACAAACAGGTCACCACCGGCGGCCAGCTGCGCGTCGGTTTCCCGATCACCGAGTATTGGGCGGCGTCGTTGCGCTACGGCCTCAGTCTCGACGAGATCACGCTCGATGCGATCTATTTCACCAACGGCGTCTGCAATCCGCTGCTCGCCGGGCGCTATCTGTGCGATTCGATCGGCAAGCGCACGACCTCGTCGGTCGGCTACAGCGTCATCTTCGACGATGTAAACAATCGCCTGCGCCCCAGCGCCGGGCAGCGCTTCACGCTGAGCCAGGACCTCGCGGGCGTCGGTGGCGGGGTGAAATATCTCCGCACGCGCAGCACCTACGATTGGTACTACGCGCTGTTCGGCTCGGGCTTCGTGCTCAACGTCGGGGCCGAGGCGGGCTATATCTACGGCTACGACACGAAGGCGCTGGCGTCGGGCCAGGACCGTATCCGCATCAACGACCGCTTCTTCCTCGGCGAGCCGCAGATTCGCGGTTTCAAGATCCGCGGCATCGGACCGCGCGTCCAGCGTTTCGGTCTCGATGCGAACGGCGCTTTGATCACCGACAAGAACAGCTTCACCGACGATGCGATCGGCGGGCGCGCTTATTATCGCGGTCGCCTCGAAGTGCAGATTCCGCTGGGCGCGGCGGGTGCCGAACTCGGCCTGCGTCCGTCGATCTTCATGGACGCGGGCGCGGTGTTCGGGGTCCGCGCGCCGACGCTGAGCTGCCAGCAGCCGCCGCCGGGCGTCCCGCAACTGCCCGCCTCGCTCAATTGCGCGGCGAACGACGGCACGACCGGGACGTCGGGCTTCCGCGAATTCTTCAAGGGCGACACGCCCAGTCCCCGCCTCTCGGTCGGCGCGGGCGTGTCGTGGAACTCGCCGTTCGGCCCGTTCCGCTTCGACCTCGCCAAGGCCTTGATCAAGAAAGACGGCGACGATACGCAACTTTTCCAGTTCAACGTAGGAACCCAATTCTGATGAAGACACTTCTCAAGGCGACTTTGCTCGCCGCTACACTTGGCATCACTGCACCGCTGGCGGCGCAGGCGATCCCCACCGCCACCATCGTCCTCGTCGATATGGACAAGGTGTTCACCACCTCGGCGGCCGGCAAGCAGGCGCAGGCCGAGCTCAAGACGCGCGCCGACGGCATCCAGGCGCGCCTTCAGTCGCTGAGCACGCAGTTCGGCGCAGAGGAGCAGGCGCTCGGCAAGACCCAGCCCCAGCAGGGCGCGACGCCCGCCGTGATCGCGGCGTGGCAGGCCAAGGTGAAGGATTTCCAGACCCGCAAGGCGAAGGAAGAGCAGGACCTCCGCAAGCGCGACGCCGATTTCCAGGCATCGCGCCAGTCGGTGCTCAAGCAGATCAACGAAGCTGCGCAGCCGATCATCTCGACGGTGATGAAGGAGCGCGGCGCCAACATCGTGCTGGCCGAGGGCGCGACGCTTCAGCACATCGCGGCGCTCGATGTCACGCCAGACGTCGTGTCGCGTCTCGACAAGTCGCTGCCGCGCGTCTCGACGGCGACGCCGGTCGCGCCCGCCGCCAAGTGACCGACGCCGCGCTCGCGCCGACCGCCACCCCCGCCGCTTCGGTAGCGCTCGGGCCGGTCGACGTGCGCGCGGTGATGCGGCTGATCCCGCACCGCTTTCCGATGCTGCTCGTCGACCGCGTCGAGGACATCGTCCCCGACCGGTCGGCGCGCGGCATCAAGGCGGTCACGATCAACGAACCCTATTTCGCCGGGCATTTTCCCGACCGTCCGATCATGCCGGGCGTCCTGATCGTCGAGGCGCTGGCGCAGACGGCGGGCGTCCTCGCAATCAAGTCGATGAGCCTCGAAGGCTCAGGCAAACTCGTCTATTTCATGGCGATCGTGGAGGCGAAATTTCGCAGCCCGGTCGAACCCGGCTGCCTGATGGAGCTCCACGTCGAGTTCATCCAGCGCCGCGCCACCGTCTGCAAATTCGCCGGTCGCGCCGCCGTCGCCGGCAAGACCGTCGCCGAGGCGCGCTTCACCGCAATGATCGCCGACGCCCCGGCGTAGGGGCGCCAGCGACGGCACTGACGCGATGCCCGTCGATCGAGGCCGCACCGGTCACCGCATTCTCGCGCCGCGCATCCTAACTGTTGCTGCGACGCAACACGCGATGCGCCGTCGGCCCGCTGTCACAATCGGCAAGCCGACTTGTCTCCCAACTGTCATATAGCCGCGCCAGAAGCGCTACAGCGAGTCGGGGTACGGCGGCAGGGCAAAGGGTCCGGCGGCCGCTTTTCTATCAGAGGAACTTTGGAACATGCGGACTCTTCGTCTGGGCTGCGCGCTTGCCGCGCTGATGGCGGTGCCCACCGCGGTGCTCGCGCAGTCGACCGGTTCGCAGGAGCTTGAAGAGATTGTCGTGACGGCGAGCAAGCGCATTCCCGGCATCATCGTCGCTGAAAGCGTTCCCAAGCAGCGCGCGACGATCGGCAAGGACTACATCGACTCGAAAGCGCCGGGGCAGTCGATCCTCGATACGCTCAACCTCACGCCGGGCCTGAACTTCGTCAACAATGACCCCTACGGCAACTCGGGCGGTAACCTGCGTCTGCGCGGCCTCGACGGCAACCGCATCGCCCTGCTTCAGGACGGTATCCCCCTCAACGATAGCGGCAACTACGCGATCTTCTCGAACCAGCAGCTCGATTCGGAGCTGATCGAGCGCGCCGTGGTCAACGTCGGCACGACCGACGTCGACAGCCCGACGGCCTCGTCGACCGGCGGTACGATCAACTACATCACGATCAAGCCGAGCAAGGAATTCGGCGGCTTCGTCCAGGGTCAGTACGGCGAGAACAACTATCGTCGTGGCATCGTGCTGCTCAACAGCGGCGAGTTCGGGCCGTGGCACACCAGCGCCTTCATCTCGGGCTCGTACACCAAGTATGACAAGTTCAAGGGTCCGGGCACGCTCGAGAAGTACCAGGGCAACTTCCGGATTTTCCAGCCGATCGGCAGCAGCGGCGATTTCGTCAGCGTCATCGGCAACTACAACCACAACCGCAATAATTTCTACCGCAACCTGCGTAAGTCGGAGTTCCAGGCAAACCCCAACATCGATCGCGTCAGCTTCTGCCCGCGTCCGACCCCCGGTGCGGGCATTCAGGATGAGACCCTCGCTACATTCCAGCCTTGCGGCGGCACGACGATCGGCGTCGACAGCGGCTACTACAACCTGTTCATCAACCCTTCGAACACCGGCAACATTCGCGCGCAGGGTCGCTTCACCCTCGCCGACGGTCTGATCCTGACGGTCGATCCGTCGTATCAGTACGTCCTTGCCAACGGCGGCGGTAACGAGATCGTCTCGGAAAAGGATCAGCGGCTGCAGGGGACGCGGTTCAACCCGCTGACCCCCGTCGCAACGCAGCCCGGCGTCGATCTCAACGGCGACGGCGACCTGCTCGACCGGGTCCGCCTGTACCGCCCGAATAACACCAACACCAACCGCTACGGCATCAACACCTCGCTGATCTACGAGATCAACGACACCAACCGCGTCCGCGTCGCCTACACCCGCGACGATGCGCGCCACCGTCAGACGGGCGAGTTCACCTATCTCGATACCAATGGCGATCCGACCAACGTCTTCGGCGGTCGCAACGGTACCAAGATCCTGACGCTCGACGGCACCACCTTCCAGACCCGCAACCGCAAGTCGGTGGCGCTGCTCAATCAGTTCGCCGGCGAATATCGCGGCCAGTTCTTCAAGGACCTGGTGACCGTCAGCCTCGGCGTGCGTGCGCCGTTCTTCCGCCGCGAGCTGAACCAGTTCTGCTATACGACGACGGCCGGCTTCGCTTATTGCTCGGCGCAGGCACCCGCGACGATCTCGGCCGCAAACAATGCGCGCGGCCTGTTCAACGCGGTCGTCAAGTACGACAAGATCCTGCCCAACGTCGGCATCAGCATCGAACCCGCCGAGGGCCACATGCTGTTCGCGGGCTATTCGCAGAACCTGTCGTCGCCGCGGACCGACGATCTCTACGACGTCCAGATCGTCAACGCGCAACCCGAGACGACGACTCTGTTCGAGGCCGGCTATCGCTACCAGCGCGGGCCGATCATCGCTTCGGTCGGTGGCTATACGTCGAAGTTCAATAACCGCATCGTCCGCGCGTTCGATCAGGACCTCGGCATCAACATCGCACGTAACGTCGGCAGCGTCCGCTTTCGCGGTTTCGACGGCCAGGTCGGCGTCGAGCCGTTCCCCGGCATCGAGCTTTATGGCACCTACAGCTACACCGACACCGAGCTGTTGAACGATCTCATCCTCGGGCGGAACGCGGCGGGTGTCGCGACGGTCCTGCCGATCAAGGGTAAGCAGCTCGTCGAGACGCCGCGCAACCAATGGGGGCTGCGTGCCAGCTACAGCGGCAAGATGTTCAACGCTGGTGTCGAGCTGAAGCGCGTCGGCCAGCGTTTCGCGACCGACGTCAACGACGAGATCGCCGACGCCTACACTGTCGTCAACCTCAATGCCCGGGTGAAGCTCGACAAGCTCGGTTTGCGCGGGTCGTACTTCCAGCTCAACTGGTCGAACGTTTTCGACACCAAATACCTCGGCAACATCAGCAGCCAGTCCAACGCGACCAACATCATCGCGTCGAACGGCTCGACGATCACCGGCGGCTTCCCGACCTACTCGGTCGGCGCCCCGTCGACCGTCCAGGGTGCGCTGCGGATCGCGTTCTAGGGTCCTCTTTCCCTTCCTCTCTCGGTTCGCGAAGGTTGACCGGGAGGGGAGGGGGTAAGGTCACCCGTCGACCGGCACTCCCGGCAACGCCTTGCTCGTCCGGATCGTCAGCGACGTCTTGACGCTCGCGACGTTGGGCGCAGGCGTAAGCTCGCGCGTCAGGAAGCGCTGAAACTCCTGCAGATCATGCGCGACGACCTTGAGCATGAAGTCGATTTCGCCGTTGAGCATGTGACATTCGCGGACCTGCGGCAGCGCCGCGACATGTTCCTCGAAAGCGCGCAAATCGGCTTCCGCCTGGCTTTTCAAGCTGACCATCGCGAACACGGTGATCGCATAGCCCAGTGTCTCGGCATCGAGATCGGCGTGATAGCCGCGGATCGCCCCCGCTTCCTCCAATGCCCGGACACGGCGCAGGCACGGCGGCGCGGTCAGCCCGGCACGTTCGGCCAGCTCGACATTGGTAATGCGACCCTCATCCTGCAGGTTACGCAGAATGACACGGTCGATCGCGTCGACGATCAGGCGCGAACGGTGCATCGGCGCAATTCCAAACGGTGACGAACAGTCACGACTATAGGAAAGTTGCGGCGAATGGCAATGTTCCGCTGCTAGCGAGAGCGTGCGCGAATGACTAGATAGATGTTCAGGAGAACCGAATGCCGCAGACCAATCATGCCCGGACGCTGATCATCGGGTCGGGTCCGGCGGGCTATACCGCCGCTGTCTATGCTGCGCGCGCAGCGCTCGAGCCGGTGCTGATCCGCGGCCTGCAGCCCGGCGGACAGCTGACGATCACCACCGAGGTCGAGAATTGGCCCGGCGATACCAGCGTCATGGGGCCGAACCTGATGGTCCGGATGGAAGCTCAGGCCGAGCATGTCGGGACGCGCCTCGTCGACGACATCGTCAGTGCCGTCGACCTGGCCGTGCGTCCCTTCCGCCTGACCTGCGATTCGGGCGCGCGCTGGACCGCCGACAGCATCGTCATCGCGACTGGCGCGCAGGCGCGCTGGCTCGGGCTGCCGTCGGAGACGCGGTTCCGCGGTTTCGGCGTTTCCGCCTGTGCGATCTGCGACGGCTTCTTCTTCCGCGGCAAGACCGTGGCGGTGGTCGGCGGCGGCAATACGGCGGTCGAGGAGGCGCTGTTCCTGACCAACTTCGCCGCCAAGGTGTATCTGATCCACCGCCGCGACGACCTGCGCGCCGACAAGACCAATCAGGCGCGGCTGCACGCCAATCCGAAGATCGAGATGGTCTGGAATGCCGAGGTCGGCGAGATTGTCGGCAGCGCCTCGCCGCCGGGGGTGACGGGGGTGACGGTGCTCGATACGCGTCACGGCGCCAGCCGCAAGATCGCCATCGACGGGCTGTTCGTCGCGATCGGCCATGTCCCGGCGACCGAGTTGTTCGTCGGGCAGCTCGACATGGACGGCGAGGGCTATCTGATCACCGCTCCTGATTCGACCGCGACGTCGGTGCCCGGCGTGTTTGCGGCAGGCGACGTCAAGGACAAGGTCTACCGCCAGGCGGTGACGGCGGCGGGTATGGGCTGCATGGCGGCGCTGGAGGCCGAGCGATTCCTCGCGCACGGAGCCGACGTGGTGCCGGAACGCGAGGCCGCGTGAACCTCGACTGGGAGAAGCTCCGACTGTTCGACTGCGTCGCCGACGCGGGTAGCTTCACCGAAGCCGCGCGGCGGCTGCACATGAGCCAGCCAGCGCTCAGCCGCCAGATCCAGGCGCTCGAGGAGGGTGTCGGGGCCAAGCTGTTCCATCGCCATGCGCGTGGCCTGGCAATGACGCACGAGGGCGAGCAGCTCCATGCCGCAACGCACGACATGAGCGAGACGCTCGAACGCACGCGCGCCAGCATCGACACGTCGCGTGCCAAGCCATCGGGCGAGCTGCGCCTGACCACCACGGTGAGCTTCGGCTCGACGTGGCTGGCGCGCCAGATGGGGGCGTTTCTCGACCGCTATCCCGACATCAATGTCACGATGATCCTGACCGACAACGATGTCGATCTGGCCAAGCGTGAGGCCGATTGCGCAATCCGCTTCCACGCGCCGTATCAGGGCGAACTGATCCAGAAGGCGCTGGTGCCGATCCACCACCGCCTGTGTGCGTCGCCCGCCTATCTTGCGGCGCACGGCGAGCCGAAGTCGATCGCCGACCTCGATAACCACCGATTGCTCGCCTACGGCGCGGCGGCGCCCGATGCACTAAAGGGGATCAACTGGGCCCTCGAACTGGGGCACGTCGGCAGCCCGCGGACGCCGGCGCTGACACTCAACAACAGCTTCGGTGTCTTGCAGGCGGTCGAGGCCGGCGCGGGGATCGCGGCGCTGCCGAGCTATCTCATCCGCTTCTCGTCGCAGGTCCGGATCATCCTGCCCGAACTCGAAGGCGCGACGTTCCGGACTTTCTTCGTCTACCCGAGCGAGTTGCGGAAATCGGTGCGCGTCACGGCGCTGCGCGACTTCCTCGTCGAGCGCATGACGCCCGACGCGTTCGACCTGCCGACATATGCGGCGACTGCATAGCTGCACTGCAACATAACCGGCTGCTCGTCTCGTGCAGGTTGGCGCATATGGAGGGTGTTGCCGCGCCTGGCGCGGCGGACCCCCCGGCCGCCGCCCTCCCTGCGGCCCCCGGGCGAGGTTCCCGGCCTCCCTCCCCCCCTGGCCGGGAACCTGAGGTTTCCCTGGGCCGGCGGTCGCAAGACCGCCGGCCCATTTTCATTGCGTGTCTGTCTTGTTCATTGGGTCAAATGAGCTGACCGGGAGCGGAAGGTCGGTGGTTCCCCGGGGGGGCGGGCAGGGCAGAACGCGCCTTGCTCCCAACCCATGCACCCGCTAACCGTCGGCACGCGTTCGGTCGGGGCCTGTAGCTCAATGGTAGAGCAGGCCGCTCATAACGGCTCGGTTGGGGGTTCGAAACCCTCCGGGCCCACCGGACCCGTGAGGAGTGCGCTGCGTCCGTGATGCCAGTTCCCGCGTCGCTTCCCCGCAAATCCGGTATCGGCCAGTGGTTATGGGGCCTTGTCGGCCTCGTCGTGCTCGGGCTGGCGATCTGGGGCATCCGCCAGATCGCGGGCCAGGTGACGCTCGCCGAAATCCGCGCGGACATCGCCGCAACGCCGATCCATCTGTTTGTCCTGGCGGGGCTGTCGGCGGCGGCGTCCTATGTCGTGCTGATCGGCTACGACTGGCTGGCGGTGCGCCATCTCGGCTACCGGCTGCCGTTCAGGACGCTCGCGGCCGCGTCGTTCGGCAGTTTCACGATGAGCCACACGCTCGGCCTGACGGTGCTGACCGGTGGTACGGTGCGCTACCGAATGTACACGCGCGCCGGTATTCACGCGCTCGACATCGCGCTGATCATCGCGCTGTGCGGCTGGACCTTCTGGCTCGGCGTCGTCGTCGTCGCGGGGCTCGGGCTGCTGGTCGATCCGCACCTCGCCACCCCGTTCCGCAACTTCGCGCCGGGGTGGGAGCGCTGGGCAGGCATTGCGCTGCTGGCGGGGGCAGGCGCGTACACGCTGTTCGCGACGCTGTACCGGCGTCCGATCAAGCTGTGGCACTATTCCTTCACGCTCCCCGACGGGCGCGAAACGTTGCTGCAGATCGTCATCGGTGCGGTCGATCTCGCGTTTGCGGGCGGCGCGCTGTACCTGCTGCTGCCCGATATCGGCGCGCCGGGGCTGCTGACCGTGCTGACGATCTATGCTGTCGCGATGGTCAGCGGCGCGCTCAGCCACGCACCGGGAGGGCTTGGCGTCTTCGAGTTGATCGTTGTCGCGCTGCTGCCAGCCAGCCCCAAGGCGGGGGTGCTTGCGGCGCTGGTGCTGTTCCGCCTGATCTACACCTACATCCCGTTCTTCATGGGGCT
>JBBQVB010000085.1:0-11195 GCA_038211965.1 Sphingomonadales bacterium | reverse complement strand
GCGTATAAGGCGCGCCGGACCGGCAAACAAGCGAAGCTGGCTGCGGCGGCGTTGGCGATGGCGCTGCCGCGCCGCCGTGCCTATACTCTGCGTCATGTCGGTCACAGCATTTCCTCTCCCCCGCCTCAAGGTCCTCATCGCCGCGCCGCGTGGCTTCTGCGCGGGTGTCGACCGCGCCATCGAGATCGTCGAGCGCGCCCTCGCCCGCTACGGCGCGCCGGTCTATGTCCGCCACGAGATCGTCCACAACGCCTTCGTCGTCGACACGCTCAAGGCCAAGGGCGCGGTGTTCGTCGAGGAACTCGACGAGGTGCCCGACGGCGCGGCGGTGATCTTTTCGGCGCATGGCGTGCCCAAGGCGGTGCCCGCAGCGGCCGAGGCGCGCGGCCTCAACTGGCTCGATGCGACCTGCCCGCTGGTATCGAAGGTCCACCGCCAGGCCGAGCGCCTCGTCGGGCAGGGTCGCCACATCCTGTTCATCGGCCACGCGGGTCACCCCGAGGTCATCGGCACCTTCGGGCAGGTGCCGCCGGGCGCGATCACGCTCGTCGAGACGATGGCCGACGCGCGCGCGGTGCAGGTCGCCGAGCCCGACAACATCGGCTTCCTGACGCAGACGACGCTGTCGGTCGACGACACCGCCGACATCGTTGCCGAGTTGCAGCGCCGCTTCCCCGTCATCATCGGGCCCAAGGGCGAAGATATCTGCTACGCGACATCGAACCGGCAGGCAGCGGTCAAGGCGATCGCCCAGGACTGCGACCTGATGCTCGTGCTGGGCTCGCCCAATTCGTCGAATTCGCAGCGCCTGCGCGAAGTCGGCGAGCGCGAGGGCGCCGTCGCCCACCTGCTGCAGCGCGCTGACTGCCTCGACTGGCGCTGGCTCGAGGGGGTGCGCACGGTCGGGTTGACGGCAGGCGCGTCCGCCCCCGAGGTGCTGGTACAGGAGGTGCTGGCGCTGCTCGCAACGCGCTACACGCTCGACACCAGGGCGGTGACGACGGCGATCGAGGACGTCACCTTCAAGCTGCCGCGCGCGCTGACGGCCTAGGTGGCGGTCTACACGCAGGTCGATGCCGCCGCGCTTGGCCGTTTTCTCGCGCGCTACGATGTCGGCACCGCGCTGACCTTCAAGGGCATCGCGGAAGGGGTCGAGAATTCGAACTATTTCGTCGAGACGACGCGCGGGCGGTACTTCCTCACCCTATTCGAAAAGCGCGTCGAGGCGGCGGAGCTGCCGTGGTTCCTCGACCTGATGACGCATTGCGCCGACCGCGCGTTGCCGGTGCCGCGTCCGATCCGCGACCGCGACGGCGCGACGCTTCAGAGCCTGTGCGGCCGTCCGGCGTGCCTGATCGAGTTCGTCACCGGCGTGTCGGTGGTCGAAGCGAGCGCCGCCGAGGCATACGCGACCGGCGCGGCGCTGGGCCGCCTGCACCGGGCCACCGCGGACTTCACCGCCGAACGTCCCAATGCGCTGGGGCTCGCAGGTTGGGCGCGGTTGGCGGAAGCTTGCACGGGGCAGCTCGACGCCATCGAGCCGGGGCTGGAGACGCTTGTCACCCGCGAGATTGCCGTTTTGGCCCGCGATTGGCCCCCCAACCTCGACCGTGCGACCATCCACGCCGACCTGTTTCCCGACAACGTCCTCCTCCTCGATGGCGAGGTGACGGGGCTGATCGATTTCTACTTCGCGTGTACCGACATCCGCGCCTACGACCTCGCAGTGACGCACGCGGCGTGGAGCTTCTCGAACGACGGTCGGCGCTTCGACACAGCGCGCGGTGCGGCACTGATCGCGGGTTATCGCAGCGCGCACCCACTGACCGATGCCGAGGTCGCTGCGTCGCCGCTGCTCTGCCGGGGCGCGTGCCTGCGCTTCCTGCTCACCCGCGCCTACGACTGGCTCAACACGCCCGCCGACGCGCTGGTGACGCGCAAGGACCCGCTGGCGTTCGCGCGGCGGCTGCGCTGGTACATGGCGGCGACCCCGGAGACGATTGCCGGTGGCTGAACTGCCGCAAGTCGTGATCGCCACCGACGGCGCGTGCAAGGGCAACCCCGGCATCGGCGGCTGGGGCGCGCTCCTGCGCATGGGCGCAGTCGAGAAGGAGTTGATGGGCGCCGAAGCGCACACCACCAACAACCGCATGGAATTGACCGCCGCCGTCGAGGCACTCAACGCGCTCACCAAGCCGTGCCGCGTGACGCTGTCGACCGACAGCAGCTATGTCCGCGACGGCATCATGAAGTGGGTTCACGGCTGGCTGAAGAAGGGCTGGCGCACCGCCGACAACAAGCCCGTCAAGAATGTCGACCTTTGGCAGGCGCTTCTTGCCGCCGCCAAGCCGCACCAGGTGACGTGGAAATGGGTCAAGGGCCACTCGGGCGACCCCGACAACGAACGCGCCGACGGTCTGGCCAACGCGGCAATCGCGGCGCGGCGGGCCGGGCTCTAGCGCGGCCGCCCGGGCAGAAACGCCGTCGCGTCAATAGCCGGCGACTTGCCGAGCAACAACGCCGCCGCCAGCCTCCCCCACGCCGGTGCAGTCTGGATGCCGATGCCGCCCTGCCCGGCGCTCCAGAAGAACCCTTCGACCGCATTGTCGAACCCGATGACCGGCGCACGGTCGGGGGCGAAGGTGCGCAAGCCGGCCCAGTGGCGTTCGACGCGGCGCACGGTGTAGCGGGTCGCGGCTTCGAAGCGCGCGACGGCGATCGCCACGTCGAGCTCCTCGGCCGCCGCGTCGCGCGGCACGTCGGGGGTCTCGTCGTGGGGGCTGACCCACATCCGCCCGGCGTCGGGCTTGAAGTAGAAGCTGCCCGCCGCGTCGAAGGTCACTGGCAGGTCGGGATCGGGAACCGGATCGACCGCGAGCACGGCGATGGTGCGGCGCAGCGGCGTCAGGCCCAGCCGTCGTGCCCCCGCTCGCTCGGCAAGGTCGTCGGCCCACGCCCCCGCCGCATTGACGACCACATCGGCCTCGAACGTCCCCGCTGTCGTCGCGACGTGCCAGCCGCCCGGACGCCGTTCCAGCCGCTCGACGCGAGCGTCGGCGACCACCCGCGCACCGGATGCCCTTGCGCCGCGCAAAAAACCCTCGTGGAGCGCCGCGACGTCGATATCCCAGCAATCCCCCTCCAGCACCGCCGAACGCGCCCACAGGCGCTCCAGAAGCGGGAAACGGGCATGCAGCGCCGCCGCATCGAGCCGCTCGAACGGCATCGCGTCGGCCTCGAATCCCGCGACGAGCGCGGCGAGGCCGGCGTCGTCGCCCGGCGCGGCAAGGTGGAGCGCCGGGCGCGGGGTGAGCAGCGGTGCCGCGAAGCCTTCGGGTGGCGACATGAAGAAATCGCGGGACGCAGCGGTCAGCGGCAGCACCGCCGCTCCGCCATAGCTCGGCACCCAGAACGCCGCAGAGCGCCCGGTGGTGTGATAACCGGGGTGCGCTTCGGCTTCGAGGATCGTGACCTCGGCGTCAGCACCGAGGAAGTAGGCGAGGCTCGCGCCGCCGATTCCCGCGCCGACGATGGCGACCTTCAATCGCGCCATTCAGGCAAAGAACGCTGAAACGCGCGCGAGCGCGCTGTCGCGGATCGGATCGACCTCGCGGATCAGCTCGTGGCCGGCGTTGGCGAAGATCTCCATCGTCGCGCCCGGAATGCGCGCCACCGCGCGCGCCGTCGCGGCGTTGTCGACGAGCGCCTCGTCGCCCGCCGCCAGCACGAGCAGCGGCAACGTCACGCGCTCGACGACGCCGGGGGCGTGGAGGGCGTCGATCGACGCAAACGCGCTGGCCAGCCAGCCGTTGGTGACGCTGCCGATCTCGAGTTCGGGACGGTGGTCGATCCACCACGCCTCGTCGGAATAGCGTTCGGCATCGTGGGTCAGCGTCGAGGCGCGCAGCCCGCCGGGATCGCGCTTGATCGGTCCGCCGCCGGGCGCATAGGATTCGGCCAGCCCGAGGATGCCCGCAAGGCCCGCGACCAACCGGGCCAGCGTCGGCCCAATGGGCTTTGCCGCCAGCCCGCACATCGGCGACAACAGGACGGCGCGGTCGAAGTCCGACGGGCGTGCTTCGAGATGGCGCAGCATCAGATGCCCGCCCATCGAATGCGCGACGGCATAGTGCGGCGCGGGGAAGTTCGCCTTGAACCACGCGGCATGCTCGGCGATGTCGCCACGCCACAGGTCGAAGCCGGGTGCGTGGCCCTTCTGGCGGTCGGCGAGGAAGCGCCCCGAACCGCCCTGCCCGCGATGGTCGAAGGTTGCGAGGCCCCACCCGGCGTCGGCCCAGTCGTGATAGGTCTCGGCGTATTTCTCGGCGAAGTCGCCGCGCCCGTTGACGAACAGGATCGAGCCTTGCGTGCCGCTGGCCGCCCGGTGCAGCCGCCGGACGCGCCAGCCGTCGCGCATCGGAACCATATCGACCGTCATGCCGTCGGGCAGGGTCCGCCGTCGTTCGACGCTTCCGGTCATGCGGGAACCCCCTGCCCTTCCGGCACGGGATCGTTCCGGCCCCGCAGTTTTAGCGCGGGAATGGTCAGCGTCACCAGAAATCCGAGCAGCAGCAGACCGGCGCTGAACGGGAACATGCCGAGGATCGCGCTGGCAAAGCTCGCCTTGATGCCGTCGCCGGTGCGCGCCACGAGCGCCGCGTCCGCGCCGCGCGGTCCGAGCGCGGCCCTGAGTGCTTGCGGGTCCATCGCCAGCGCTTGGGCGCGGCTGATATCGACGCCGCGCGCCGCGACGGTCAGGTCGGGGGCACGGCGCGGCAACTCGGCGGTCAGCGCATTGGTCAGCAGTGCGCCGAACACCGCGACACCCACGGTCGAACCGATCTGGCGGAAAAACTGCGCCGAACTCGTCGCGACGCCGACATCGCGCTGCGCCACCGCGCTCTGGATCGCCAGCGTGAACATCCCCTGCGCCGGCCCCATGCCGAGCCCGGTCACGGCCATCGCGATCAGCAGGAAGTCGCTCGACCCCCCGGGCTGGACCTGCATCAGCATCGCCGCGCCGATCAGGGCAATGATGCCGCCGCCGACGAGGATCGGCTTGTACTGCTGCGACCGCCGCGCGATGCTGCCCGCCGCGATACTGCCGGTCAGCACGCCGCCCATCAGTGGCAGCAGCGCGAAACCGCTCTCGGTCGCACCGACGCCCTTCGCCACCTGGAGGTAGAGCGGGAAGAACATCACGATGCCCATGAAGGCGACGTTGACGACGAACAGCGCGAGATTGCCGCGCGCGAACACCGCGCCTTCGAACAGGCGCAGCGGCACCACGGCATGCGGCTTGCCACGCGAGACGAGCAGCAGCGTCAGGAGCCCTACCGCGGCAACCGCGAACATCGCGACGACCTGCACGCTGTCCCACGGCGCATTGTGGCCACCCCACGACAGCGCGAGCAGCAGCGGCACGAAGGTGACGAGGATCAGAATGCTCCCGAGCCAGTCGATGCGCCGCTCGCCCTCGGCCTGCCCGCCGGTCAGCGGCAGGTGGTTGAACAGGATGTACAGCGCCAGCGCACCGAGCGGCAGGTTGACGTAGAAGACGAAGCGCCAGCCGCTGATGACGTGCCCGAACGCCGTCGTCGTCGCATGGTCGGTGAGCAGCCCGCCGATCACCGGCCCGGCAACGCTGGCAAAGCCGAACATCGCGCCGAACAGCCCGACGTAGCGCCCGCGCTCGGCCGGCACGACGATATCGGCGACGGTGGCGAACGCGCCGGTGGTCAGCGCGCCCGCCCCGATACCCTGAATGGCGCGGCAGACGATCAGCTGGTTCATCGCGTCGCCGACCAGCGGCAGCGTACCGAACTCGCCCGCCAGCCCGCACAGCATCGACCCGGCGAGAAAGCTCAGCACGCCGAAGATCAGGATCGGGCGGCGACCGTAAAGATCGCCGAGCTTGCCGTAGATCGGCACGGTGACGGTCGAGGTCAGCAGATACGCCGTGCCGACCCACGCGATGCGCTCGAGGCCCTGCAACTCGGAGATGATGCGCGGCATCGCGGTCGAGACGATGGTCTGGTCGAGCGCCGACAGCAGCAGCACGATCAGCACCGCACCGATCGCGAGGCGGCGCTCGCTGGCCGAGATGGTGGCTGGAGAAACGGCGGTGACGGTCATTGCGTCGGGATAGGGAAGCGCGGGCGCGCGGGCAACGGGGTTCGCGGGAAGTGTCCTTTCGCCGCGCGGCAGGTTATGCCGGAGCGGCAGCAGGAGAATGCGCGTGAATTCATTTACCGAGTTTCTGAACCAGCCGGTCGTCCTCGCGGTGATCGCATTTGCCTTCATCGTCGGCGTGTGGCTCGGGATGCTGCTCCGCTCGGGGGCGAAGCGGCGGGCGATCCGGCTCGACGAGCAGGTCAATCTGCTGGCGGTCGAGCGCGAGGCGCTCAAGTCCGAACGCGACGCGCTGCGGCTCGAGCGCGATTCGCTCGACCAGCGGCTGACGCCGCTCGCCGCCGAGGTCGACCGGCTCAAGCGCGCCGAAGCGAAGCGGCTCGATGCGCGCGCCGAAGTTCCGGTCGACGCCGCCGCTGACGTCGTGGGCGCACCCGTCGGCACCGACGACGTTCGCCGCCTCAAGGGTGTTGGCGACCGCTTTGCCGCCGCGCTCGCGAAGCTTGGCATCACCGGCATCGCGCAGATCGCCGCGTGGTCGGGAGCCGACGCCGACGTCATCGATTCGCAACTCGGTGGCTTTTCGGGGCGCATCCGCACCGACCGCCTCGTCGAACAGGCGCGGCTGCTCCACGAGGGTCGGACAACCGAGTACGAGACCCGGTTCGGGGCAATCGGAGAGTAGGCTCCCGTATTCGTTCTTGGGGAGGCCTCTCCCTTCGCCAGCATGACGCCCGGGTGCAAGAGTCGCATCTTGCATATAACAAGCATGCGTATTATCTGCCCTGCATGGCACAGGACTCGCTCGCTTTCCTTCTTAGTGACGCAGCGCGTCTCATGCGGCGTCGCTTCGATGCGCGCGCGCGGTCGCTCGGCGTCAGTCGCGCGCAGTGGCAGGTCCTGTTCGCGCTTTCGCGGCAGGAAGGGGTCAACCAGACGGGCCTCGCCGACCATCTCGAAGTCGAGACGATCACCTTGTGCCGCATGGTCGACCGGCTGGCGGACGCTGGCCTTGTCGAGCGCCGCGCCGATCCGGCCGACCGGCGCGCTTGGCGGCTATACCTGACGCCCGCCGCGCACCCGCTGCTGGGCCAACTCCGCGAGATCGGCGAATTGGTCATGGCGGATGCCCTGTCAGGAATTTCGTCGGCGACCGGGGCCGCGATGGCGGAAGGCCTGTCCCAGCTGCGAACCAATCTCTCGTCGCGCGCCATCGAAGCGCCGCGCGATATCGCTGGAGCCGCGTGATGCTCGACCGGACCAACCCCGACCTGCTGCGCGACGCCGATCTCGTCGCCCCCCCGCGGTCGCTCTGGCAGCGCGTGCGCCGTCCCGTGCTGATGTTCCTCGTGCCGCTGCTGCTGCTCGCCGGCGGCGCCTATGTCTGGCTGACCAGCGGCAAGTCGGTGTCGACCGACAACGCCTATGTCCAGCAGGACAAGGTATCGATCAGCGCCGACATCACCGGGCGCGTGCTCAGGGTCAACGTCGGCGAGAGCCAGGCGGTACGGCGCGGCGACGTGCTGTTCACCCTCGACCCCGAACCTTTCCGCATCGTCCTCGCCGAGCGCGAGGCGGCGCTGGCGGAGGCGCGCCAGCAGGCGGCGCAGCGCGGCACGACGGTCGCCGGCAAGGGTGCCGATCTCGCCAGCCGCCGCGATGCGGTGGCGTATGCCGGCCTCGACTTCCAGCGGCAGGCACAGCTGCTCAAGGACGGCTTCACGACGCGCGCGCGGTACCAGCAGGCCGAACTCGCGCTGAACCAGGCGCGCGCCGCGCTCGACTCGGCGCAGGCCGACCTCGCCAATGCTCGCGCCGGGATGGCGCGGGGCTCGGTGGAGGCGCAGCCCGTCGTCATGGCGGCACGCGCCGCGCGCGACCGCGCTGCCCTCGACCTGCGCCGCACCACCGTCCGAGCGCCGTCCGACGGCGTCGCCAGCCAGACCGACAAGGTCCAGGCGGGACAGATCGTCGCCACGGGCATCCCGACGCTCAGCCTCGTGCTGTCGCAGCGGCGCTGGGTCGAAGCCAATTTCAAGGAAACGGACCTCGAGCACATGCGCATCGGTCAGCCCGCGACGATCAAATTCGACGCCTATCCGAGCGTGCCGGTCAACGGCCACGTCCTCAGCGTCGGCGCGGGCACCGGCAGCGAGTTCTCGGTGCTACCTGCGCAGAACGCGACCGGCAACTGGGTCAAGGTCGTCCAGCGCGTCCCCGTCCGCATCGCCATCGACGGGTCACCCAAGGTGCCGCTGATTTCGGGGCTGTCGGCGACGGTCGTCGTCGATGTGCGTGGCGACGTGCGTAGCGATGCAAGCAGCAGCCGCTAGGCACGTGGCCACCCTCGCCGCCGCCTACCCCGCCGCGCCCGACCGCGCCGTCCCCAAGGCGCTCGGTATCACCCTCGTCGTCATGCTCGCGACCTTCATGCAGGTGCTCGACTCGACGATCGCCAACGTCGCGCTTCCGCATATGCAGGCGAGCCTCGGGGCCGCCGCCGACACCGTGACGTGGGTGTTGACCAGCTACATCGTGGCCAGCGCCATCGCGACCCCGCTGACCGGCTGGCTGGGGGGCAAGTTCGGGCGCAAGCCGCTGTTCCTCGCCAGCGTCGCGGGCTTCGTCGGCGCATCGATGCTGTGCGGCCTCGCGCAGTCGCTCGAGCAGATGGTGGTATTTCGCATGCTGCAGGGCGGCTTCGGCGCCTTCCTCGTGCCGCTCGGCCAGGCCTTCCTGCTCGATGCCTACCCCAAGGCGCAGCACGGCAAGGCGATGGCGCTGTGGGGCGTCGGCGTCATGGTCGGGCCGATCATGGGGCCGGTCCTCGGCGGCTGGCTGACCGACAGCTTCGACTGGCGCTGGGTGTTCTACGTCAACGTGCCCTTCGGGCTGCTCGCGCTGTTCGGCGCCTGGGCCTATCTGCCCGACAGCGAGAATGTCCGCCGTCGCTTCGACCTGTTCGGCTTCGCGATGCTGTCGATCGGCGTCGCGGCGCTGCAACTGATGCTCGACCGCGGCCAGCAGCTCGACTGGTTCGCCAGCTGGGAAGTGCGCGTCGAGGCCCTGACCGCTGCCGCCGCGCTGTGGATGTTCGCAGTCCACATCTTTACCGGCCGCGAGACGATCCTCGACAAACGCATGCTCGCCGACCGCAACGCCGCGACGGGGTTCGTGCTGATCACGCTCGTCGGCGCGCTTATGGTCTCGACGACCGCGCTGATGCCGCCGATGCTCGAGCGACTGTTCGGCTATCCCGTTGTGACGACCGGCCTCGTCATGGCGCCGCGCGGTCTCGGCACGATGGCGGGAATGCTGCTGATGGGGCGCATCATCGGCAAGTTCGACCCGCGCCGCATCATGGCGGTCGGGTTGCTGCTCACCGCGACTTCGCTGTGGATGATGAGCGGATTCTCGCCGCAGATGGGGATGCAGCCGGTGATCGTCAGCGGTCTCGTGCAGGGCCTCGGTCTCGGCTGCCTGTTCGTGCCCTTGAACACCATCGCCTTCTCGACCCTCGCCCCGGCGCTCAGGACCGACGCGGCGAGCTTCTACACGCTGCTCAGGAACCTCGGCGCGTCGATCGGAGTCAGCGCGACGATCGGCGTTTTCGCGCGCCAGACGCAGGTCAGCCACGCCGATATCGGTAGCGCGCTGACGCCGTTCACGCTGCCCGTCGATCCCGCGCTGGCGCAGGGCCTGGGCGCGACCGGCGACACGATCATGGCGTACATGGACGGCATGGTGAACCTCCAGGCAGCGATGATCGGCTACATCGACGTCTATCGCCTGCTGATGTGGGTGACGCTGGCGTCGCTGCCGCTGCTGCTGCTGATGCGCGCGCCGGCGAAGCCCGAAGGCGAGATGCCGCACGCGGCGATGGATTAGGCCCGCAACGCCGCCTGCGCCGCCGCCAGTCGCGCGATGGGGACGCGGTAGGGCGAGCAGCTGACGTAATCGAGGTCCAGCCCCTCGCAGAACGCGATGCTCGACGGGTCGCCGCCGTGTTCGCCGCAGATGCCGAGCTTGATCCCGGGGCGCGCCGCGCGCCCGCGCGTCGCGGCGATCTCGATCAGCTCGCCGACTCCTTCGACGTCGATCGAGACGAACGGGTCGCGCGGATAGATGCCCGCGTCGACATAGGGGACGAGGAACTTCGACGCGTCGTCGCGGCTGATGCCGAGCGCGGTCTGCGTCAGGTCGTTGGTGCCAAAGCTGAAAAACGCCGCGTGTTCGGCGATCTCCCCGGCGCGCAGCGCCGCACGCGGCAGTTCGATCATCGTGCCGACGAGATAATCCAGCGTGTGGCCCGTTTCGGCGAACACGTCGGCCGCCGCCGCGTCGATCTGCGCCTTGGTGATCTCGAGTTCGCGCGGCGTCGCGACGAGCGGCACCATGACCTCGGGGACCACGGTTGCGCCCGTCCGCTGCGCGACATCGACCGCCGCCTCGAAGATCGCGCGCGCCTGCATCGCGTAGATTTCGGGATAGGTGATGCCCAGCCGGCAGCCGCGATGCCCGAGCATCGGGTTGAACTCGTGCAACTCGCCGACGCGCCGCCGCAGCGTTTCGACCGAAATGCCCACCGCCTCGGCGACCTCGGCGAAGTCGCTTTCGTGCGCCGGCAGGAACTCGTGCAGCGGCGGGTCGAGCAGGCGGATCGTCACCGGCAGTCCCACCATGATCTCGAAGATCTGCGCGAAATCGGCGCGCTGTTCGGGTAGCAGCTCGGCAAGCGCGGCAGCCCGCTCGGCGGCGTCCTCGGCAAGGATCATCCGGCGCACCGCCGTGATGCGTGACGCATCGAAGAACATATGCTCGGTGCGGCACAGCCCGATGCCCTCGGCCCCGAAGCCGCGCGCAGTGCGGCAATCGAGCGGCGTTTCTGCATTGGCGCGGACCTTCATCCGGCGATGGACATCGGCCCATTCCATCAGCCGCCCGAAGTCGCCCGCCATCTCGGGCTCGACCGTCGGCACCGCGCCGAGCATCACTTCTCCCGTCGAGCCGTCGAGCGTCAGGATATCGCCCTCGCGGATCTCGCGACCGGCGATCCGCGCGAC
>JBBQVB010000084.1:0-11269 GCA_038211965.1 Sphingomonadales bacterium | reverse complement strand
GCGCCCGCTTTGCCCGCGAAGGTGAAGTGATAGCCCGACGACGCGCCGTAGAAGGCCAGCACGCCACCGTCTCCGAGCAGCTGGAAGGTGCGCGGAAACGCCGTCTCGCCGGCATGGCTGACGGCGTAATCGGCGAGGCTTCCGTCGTTGAGCGCGCGATAGGCGTCGAGCAGCGGCTGCCCCTGCGCGATCCACTCGGCCCAGCGCGCCGGGTCCTCGGGCATCGCGGTGAAGGCGCCCGCGAAGCGCGGATCGGTGCGGTCGAGTGCACCGATCGCGCTCTCGGCCCTGACCGCCGCGACGCGTGCCGGGGACGAGACGAGACCGGTCACCAGCAGCCCGGTGCGGACGCTGGTCTTCATCGCGTCGTGCCCGGTGCCGGTCGCCGCGCCCTCGACGAACAGCCGCTTGCCCGGCTCGGTCTCGAGCGTCGTGAACAGCGCGCGGACGACGGTGCCGAGGTTGAGGATGTAGCTGCCCGCCGCCTCGAGCGTCAGGTCGGCGGGGACGTGGTGGAGCTGCGGGGCCTGGACGGTGAGGAACTGCGCGTGGCTGCCGGTCGGCGTCTCGTACCCTTGGATGGCGAAGTCGGCGAACATCGGGTCGCGCCCGACCATCGGCGACAGCAGGTCGTTGGTCCCCGAATAGACCGCGACGAGGTCGCCGACCTTCAACCGCCCCTCGGCGCGCGCCTCGCTGCCCAGCGCCGCGATCAGCCCGACGCCGCCGGAGCCGGTGGTCTGATAGTCGTTCTCGTGCCCGTCGAACGGCGACACGGGGATGCCGGTCAGTGCCCAGATGTCGTTGAAGTTGACCTCCGACGTCAGCATGTAGACGAGCGCGTCGTTGGCTTCGGGCCAAGTTACCGGCACGATCAACTCGCGCTCGCTTGTTCCGGGCGGCCCGTGGCGTGGGACGCCGGTCTCAGCGTCGCGCGCAATGCCATAAGCATACTGCCAATCAGGCAACGCCGTGACACCCGGATAAATTGCGGCCCCACGCGGGAGCAGCTCACCCGCTTCCTCCAGCGCTTGGCTCATTGCCATGTGCTGGTCGTCGAGAAAGACCCCATTGCGACGAACAGGAAGCGGGGGCGACTTTTTCTCAAGAAACTGCCGTATGCCCGCTTTTCCGCCGTGCGGATCGACCACAGCCTCCGCAAAAAGATCAGCTTCACGAGCTAATCCGGCCGGTACGCCGCCTTCCCAGCCTGCTCGAACCGCCTCCAGCGCGCGGTGGTAGCTCTCGTGCCGACCCGCCCATTCCGCCTGTCGCTCGATCCGCTGAAGATATTCGTCCGCGAGTACGAGGTTTAGGGCGGGCTCCGCGGGATGCGAATGCGCCGACAATGTCTCCCGTCTCGCCTGGAAAGTGAAGGCAAGAGCGCTCTCCTCACCCCGCTTGATGAAATCGCGAACTAGATAATGCGCGTGGGAAAGCGCATCCTCGTATATGCAATCGACGAGGCCGATGTCCGCAGCATCGTCGGCGGCAATCGAGCGACCGCCGAGGATCATTTCGAGAGCGTTGATAAGGCCCTTCTCTCGCGAGCCCTGCAAACCCTCCACATTAGCGAGAAGTCGAGGCAAACGCTGCGTTCCGCCGTAGCCGGGAAGAAGCCCTAGCCGGATTTCGGGCTGCCCGAAGCGCGCGTGGGGCTCGGCGATGCGGTAGTGGCAGGCGAGCGCGAACTCCATGCCGCCGCCGAGCGCGACGCCCTGGATCGCCGCGATACACGGCTTGGCCATCGCCTCGATCTTGTTGAACGCCAGCTGGGCGTTGTTGGGGAGGACGCGCGCCTCGTCCGCGTCGTGGATTTCGTCGAGGAATTGCCGGATGTCGGCCCCCGCGACGAAGCTCGCGGTGCCCTCGCCGGTGAACACCACCGCCACCACGTCGTCGCGGTGCGCCAGATGGTCGACGACGATGTTGAGCTCGTCGAGCGCGCGTTCGTTGAGCGCGTTGACCGGCGGATTGGTGACGGTGACCGTCGCGACCTTCTTGCCCGGCGCGACGCTGTTGTATTGGATCTTGAAGTACCGGTAGCGCTCGAACAGCTGCTGCGTCTCGCTGAGGCGTTGGCGGCGCTGCCACGTCGCGACGATCTCGCGCAGCGCATCGAGGCTCTCGGGGTTCTTGAGCGTCGAGGTGTCGCCGAGGTCGCCGCCCTCGACGAGCGCGCGCACCATCCGGCGCATGTACTTGCCCGAGCGCGTCTCGGGGAACGCCGCGACCTCGAGGTAATCGGCGGGCACGGCGGTCGCGCCTTTCTCGGAGCGCACGAGGTCGGTCAGGCGGCGGCGGTCGTCCTGCGTCAGCTTGCGGCCGGGGACGGGGACGATGAAAGCGAGTGGCGTCAGCCCCTTGGTCGCGTCGGGCGCACCGACAACGAGGACGTTGCCGACGGGCGAATTGGGGTCGAGCGCCTTGTCGCGCAGGATCGCGCCCTCGATCTCCTCGGTTCCCATGCGGTGGCCGCTGACGTTGATGACGTCATCCGAGCGGCCATGCAGCGAGAACGACCCGTCGTCGTGCTGCATGGCGAAATCGCCCTGGGTATAGGCCCAGCTGTCCTTCCAGCGCGTCCAGTAGGCGCTCGCCCAGCGCGCTGCATCGCCGCGCCAGCCCGGTGTTCCGAAGTTGGCGGCGTCGCCCCAGACGGTGCGCGCCAGATAGGGATAGGGCGCGGCGACGACGATCTCGCCCTTCTCACCCGGCTCGGCGACGCGCCACGCGGCGCGGTCGGCGGCTTCGTCGGTGGCGACGCGGACCTCGCCGAGCACCCACGGCAGCGCCCTCGTGTGCGCGTCGGGACGCAGCGCGAACTCATCCCCCCACGGCTGGGTAAAGGCGATGCCGCCGTGCTCGGTCGCCCAGTAGGAATTGATGTAGTGCGGCGTCAGCTCGGCCATCGCGAAGGCCTGCACGCTCGGGCTGACGGGTTCGGCGCAGAAGGTGCCGACGCGCAGCGACGACATGTCCCAGGCGCGCAGGTCGCGGAGGTTCGCGGGGTCGCTCATCACCGACTTGAGAAAGGTCGACCCCGCCTTGAAGATCGTCACCTTGTGGCGCTCGATGCTCGCGGCGAAACGACCGGCGTGCGGGAACACCGGCGCGCCCTCGGTGATCAGCGTCGTGACGCGCGTCGTCAGCGAGGCGGAGATCAGATAGCTTTGCCCGGTGATCCAGCCCGGATCGGCGACGACGTAGAGCACATCGGCGGGTACCGCGCCGAACGCCGCGCGCATCGTGTGCGCGATCCCCGCGACATAGCCGCCGTGGACGTGGACGACGCCCTTGGGCTTGCCCGTCGAGCCGCTGGTATAGATGATGAACAGCGGGAAATCGGCTTCGACGGGCAGCGGCTTCGACGACGCCCAGACGGCGCGGACGAAATCGGCATCGGGGAGCGCGAGCAGCTCGGCCTCGCTGTTCACCGCGAAGCCTGCGTTCCGAGCAGCTTCGAGCAGCGTCGCCGACGCGGCGTCGGTCAGCGTATGGCTCCACCGGTCGCGCGATCGCCAGACGAGATCGGGGGTCGCGGTGTGGCGCATGACGACGACCGCCTCGACGCGCGGCGGCGAAGCGACGAGCCCGCTGGCGACCGCGACGCGGACCCGCGCGGCATCGGCAGCAGCAAGGCGTCCGTCCTGCCCGAGCTGGCTCAGCGCGCGCCCGACGCCGCGCATGACGTCGCTGCGCTCGACGGTGACCTCGCCCTTGAGCGCCGCCGTCACGGCGTCGCGGATCGTCGCGGCATCGGGCTCAAGCAGCGCCAGTTCGGCATCGGCCAGCCGCTCGGCGACGATGCGCAGCGCGACCTCGACGGGAATGTAGTTGTCGAGCGCGGGGTCGGTGTAGGCGGTCTTGAAGGGGATGACCTGCGCGTTCCTGTACCCGCCGTCGGCGGTGACGACGACGCGCGCGCCTGCATCGTGGATGCGGTCCGACAGCGTCTTGTCGCTGAAGCCGCCGAACACCGGCGTGTAGACGATGCCGGCGCGCTTCGCCCCTTCGGTCCAGTAAATCTGTGGCACGATCGACGGCAGGTTGAGCGCGATGCGGTCGCCCTGCTTTAAACCCAGGGCATCGAGCGCCAGCGCGCACTTGGCGCTTTCGAGCATCAGCAGCTTGCGCGACACCGGGAAAGTCTCGACCGGCCCGCCGCGCCCGCCGTTCGCCGCCATGTCCCAGCGGTCGCCCTCGAAGATCAGCGCCGCCTCGTCGCCGTGGCCCGCGAGCACGTGCCGGTCGACCTCGTTGAACGCCGCGTTGGTCAGGCCGCCGACGAACCAGCGGTAGTGCGGCGGTTCGCTATCGTCGAAGGCGCGGGCCCAGGGTGCGAAGTCGGCGGGCAGGTCGGGCGTAACAGGCGTACCGGTTGCGGCGTTGTATCCTGTCCAGCCGTCGTCACCGCGCGTCAGCCACGCACCATCGGCGCCCGAATCAGCAACGAACCAGTGGATTTGACGCGCCGCGATGTCGCCGTGGTACGCGCCCGGATCGGCGAGCACTGCCGCGCGCGCCGCCGCCCATGCGGTTCGCGACGTGGCGACCGCAGGCGCGGCGACGGAAGACGCGAGGTTAGCGACAGTATCGGACATGCGCGCGAGCGATCCTCAGGATAAACCAGTTTGGGGCATTTAATTATAAGTGCGGCATCTGTAAACTAACTAAATTACCCTAAGCTCGAATTGGTGTCGCAGCAGCCGCGATCGTTGCGACTATGGCGCGCCCGCAACGCTTTGTGGAGGCGTGATTTTGCAGGGCTACGGAAGGCCCCGATCAGCCGCCACCGAGGCGGTATTCCATGACGTTGCGATAGACCTCGCCCGGATCGAGGCGTCCCGAGCCGAATTGCGGCTGATTGGGCGTATCGGGAAACAACTGCGGTTCGAACACCACGGCATCGCCCGCGCGGTAGGTCCGGCCCGATTTTCCGGTCAACGTGCCGTCGAGAAAATTGCCCGAATAAAATTGCAGTCCAGGCTGGTTCGACCACAGCTCGAAATGCCGCGCCGAAACCGGGTCGGCAACAATTGCCATCGGGTGCAGGTCCTCAGTCGGTGCGCTGCCGATCGCCCAATTATGATCGTAACCCCGACCGATGACGATCTGCCCGTCGCGCCCGTCGCGAACCCGCGCGCCAACCGCCGTGGCGGCGCGGAAATCGAATGCCGTCCCCGCAACCGACCGCAGCGCGCCGGTCGGGATCAGGGTCGCATCGACGGGCGTGAAGTGCGCGGCGGGGATGGTCACGACATGGCCGAGCGCGCCGTCGGCCGAGCCCTCGCCGCCGAGGTTCCAATAGGCGTGATTGGTGATGTTGACGATCGTCGGCCGGTCAGTCGTCGCGCGATAGTCGACGGTCAGCACGTTCGCCGCGTCGAGCGAATAGGTGGCATCGACGGTCAGCGTGCCAGGGTAGCCCATGTCGCCGTCGGGGCTGACGTGGCGGAGCGTAACCGACGCCGTTGTGCCCGACTCCATGTCGACCACGTCCCAGAGTTGCCTGTCGAAGCCCGCCGTGCCGCCATGCAACGCGTTGACGCCGTTATTGACCGGTGTCGCATAGGCGCGGTCCTCGAGCATGAAGCTGCCTCCCGCAATGCGATTGGCGAAACGCCCGACCGTCGCCCCGAAATATCCTGTCCGCGCGAGATATCCCGCCATGTCGCCGAAGCCGAGCACGACGTCGGCGGGTCGCCCCCGCGCGTCGGGCAATATGACCGACTGCAGCGTCGCGCCCCACGCGATCACCGTCGCCGCGACCCCGGCCGCGTTGCGCAGCGTCACCGCCGCCACCGGGCGTCCATCGGGAAGCTGGCCGAATGTCGATCGGGTCGCCTCGACAGTCGCTTGGGCCATCATCGTCATCCTTCCGAATTGTCGTCGCGCGCCGGGTGTCACGGCACCGCTCACCCGATGTCGCGCAGCAAACGCGCGAGGATCGGTCTCGGGAAACGCCGCTGTACCGTGACCGCATAGAAGACTTCGGCAATGCCGGGGAGGCGGTCGGCCTCGACGAGATGCCCCGTGGCCAGTTCGTCGGCGACGACGATCGGCGGCAGTACGGCAAGCGCCGTCGCCTCCCGCGCCAGCAGCCGCATCATCGCCATGTCGTCGACCTCGGCGGCGATGTTGAGCCGGATGCCGAGGCGGCTCGCCAGGGCGTCGAAGCCCGTGCGCACGCTGCTGCCGCTCGCCGGCAGGATGACCGGGCAGACGCTCAAAAGCGCCGCGATGTCGCCGCCGCCGCTACCCGCAAGCAACACAGGCGCGCCGACGAGGCTGACCGGCTGTTCGGCCAGCTGATGGGCAATATAGGCGACCGATGTATCGACCGGCGGCGGTTCGTTGGTCAGCACGATATCGAGATTGAGCGCGGCAAGGTCGGCGAGCAGTTCACCGGTGCTGCCCGAACGGAGCACGACTTCGACGTCGGACAACGCGAGCACCGGTCGCAGGAAGCCGATCTGGAAATTGCGCGACAATGTCGCCCGCGCTCCGATACGCACGCGTTGCCGGACGGCGCTCCGATGATTGAGGGCATCGACGAGTTCGTCGCCGCTCGCGAAGATCGCATCGGCGTGGTCGAGCGCGATGCGCCCCGCTTCGGTCAGCTGCAGCTGCCGCCCGCGCCGCTCGAACAGCGCGTGGCCCAGTCGCGCTTCGAGCTTACGGATCTGCACCGACAGCACCGACTGCGAGACACCCAGCCGCGCGGCGGTGCGGGTCAGATTGGCATCGTGCGCGACCGCCCGGAAATAGCGCAGGTGCCCATAGTTCAGCGTCGACATGCATAGCATAAAAGCGAACGTTTTCGAGTAATCAATGAATTTCTCGCGCGACGTGGGGCGACCTATAGGCGGGGGCCACCGCGCCGGAGGGGAAGCTCATGGAATTGCTGCCGTTCGGACCGTCTCTCACGATGCTGGTCGCGGGCCTCGTCGCGCGGAACTGGCGTCACAACGCGGTCGTCGAGGTGCTGGCGTTGGTCGCCCTCGGCTTCGCCGTCGCGGCGGCAGTAGCGCTCGCGGTCGCCGGACCTGCGACCGGCCCGTTGTTCGGCGCGGTCGGCATCGGACTGTCGGCGCGGCTCGACATCGTCAGCGTGGCGCTACTGCTGCTGATCGCGTTCGTCGGGTGGGTCGTCGTGCGTTTCACGCGCACCTACCTCGACTGCGAGCCGCGCGCCGGGCGTTTCCTGAGCGGGTTGTGCCTGACACTCGCCAGCGTCATGGCGATGGTCGTGGCGGGCAACCTCGTCCAGCTCGTCGCCGCGTGGATCGCGACGAGCCTCGCGCTGCACCGCCTGCTGCTGTTCTACCCCGACCGCGCGGCGGCGCAGCGCGCGGCGCGCAAGAAGTTCATCACGGCGCGCGTCGGCGATGCCGCGCTGATCGCCGCGGCCGTCGTCCTGGCGTGGTCGTGCCGCACGACCGACATCGCCACCATTCTCGCCGCGGCGCGCACCGGGATGCTCGGCGGCGCCGGCGCGGCGGCAGCGATGCTGATCGCCGTCGCCGCAATGCTCAAGTCGGCGCAATTCCCCCTCCACGGCTGGCTCACCGAAGTCATGGAAGCCCCGACGCCGGTTTCGGCACTGCTCCATGCCGGGGTGATCAACGCCGGCGGCTTCGTGCTCATCCGCTTCGCCGACGTCATCCTGCTGTCGCCCGCGACGATGGCGCTGCTCGTCATCGTGGGCGGCGTCACCGCGCTGTTCGGCGGGTTGGTGATGTTGACCCAGTCGGCGGTCAAGACCTCGCTGGCGTGGTCCACGGTCGCGCAGATGGGCTTCATGACGATGGAATGCGGCCTCGGCCTGTTCCCGCTCGCGCTGCTCCATCTCGTCGCGCATTCGCTCTACAAGGCGCATTCGTTCCTCGCCGCCGGGGGTGCGGTCGAGCGCATCATCGCGGCGCAGCGGCCCGGACCGGTCGCGGTCCCCTCGGCCCGCGCCGTCGCGCGCGCCTTCGCCGTTGCGCTCGGCCTTTACGTGGCGATCGGCGTGGCTTTCGGCATCGCGCACGCCTCGTCGCAAGCTATCGCTCTCGGTGCGATCCTGATCTTCGGGGTCGCGTACCTCATCGCGCAGGGCCTCGCCGAAGCCGCGCCGCGTGCGCTGACCCGCCAGCTCGCGCTGGCGTCGGCCGCCGCGACGACCGGCTATTTCGTCCTCCACGGGCTGGCCGAGCGGCTGACGTTCGCGACCCTGCCGCCGCCGCCGGTGCCGAGCAGCCTCGACTGGGCCCTGATGGTCGTCGCCGTGCTCAGTTTCGGCGGCGTCGCGGTCGCGCAGGCGCTCTTCCCGCTGTGGTCGGGCCATCCGGCGGCGGCAGGATTGCGGGTCCATCTCGCCAACGGACTCTACGCCAACGCGGTGTTCGACCGGCTGCTCGGCAGCTGGCAGGCGTCGCCCGCCGGGAAGGGCCCACGATGAACGACCTCGACACGATCGGCCGGGCGGTGGCGCGCGCGACCGCGGCCATCCCGCCGCTCTGGCCGCTCGCCGCAACCGTCGCGGTCAACCCGTTCCTCGGCCAAGTCGACGAACCGCTGGCACTGACCGCGACGCGGCTGGCGCGCGCGGCGGGTGTGCGGGTGACGCCGTCACCGGCTTATTTCGCTGCGCAGTTGGCGACGGGCGCGCTCACCGACGCCGACCTCGCCGCAGCGCTCGACGCCGCCCCACGCGACGTCGCCGTCGACGATCATCCCGCCGACGTCGCCGCCCTGCGCGCGGCGCTGTCTGCCGCGCAGGACGACATGCCAGCGACCCCGACGGTCGCCGACCTCGCCCGCGACGCCACCGGGCGCGACTGGCCGGCGATCGTCGCCGACCGTTTCGGACACTGGGCGGGGGGCTTCCTCGACGCCGGGCAGGCGCTGTGGAGCGCGCCGCGCGGCAGTGCCTGGACGGCGTGGCGCGCCTCAGCGACCCACGACCTGACCCCTGAAATCCTCGGGCTCGACGGCTTCGCCGCGTTCGTTGCCGCGAGCCCGCCGACCCCCGATGCCGCCATCGCGCGCGCCATCGCGACGCTGGGTGTGCCCGATGCCGCCGTCGAGCCCTATTGCCACCGACTCCTCGTGACGCTCGGCGGCTGGGCGCAAGCCGCGCGGCAACGCGAATGGGTGGCCGGGCAGGCCGGAACCAGCGACGATGCGATGACGAGCTTTCTCGCGATCCGGCTGCTGTGGGAGGAGGCGCTGCTGCTCCGCTTCGGCGACCGGGTGGCGACCGCGTGGAACGCCGCCCTCGTCACTTATGCCGCGCCGCTGCACGCCACCGCCGCCGCGACAACGGCGGCGCTCGGCCAGGACGCCCTCGACCATGCGGCGCAGCGGAACCTGGCAGTCGTGCTCGCCACGCCAGCGCCAGCGCCGCCGGCAGATCGGCGTATCCAGGCCGCGTTTTGCATCGACGTGCGCTCGGAAGTGTTCCGCCGCGCGCTCGAAGCCGCCGATCCGACGATCCAAACTCTCGGCTTCGCGGGGTTTTTCGGGCTGGCGACCGCACATCGTTCGATGGCATCCGATGTCGTCGAACTGCGGCTTCCGGTGCTGTTGACCCCGGCGCTCACCACCCACACCGGGGTTGTGGCAACGGCCGATACGCGGCGGCGGCTGCTCGCGCGAGCGGCGCGGGCATGGGACCGCTTCAAGCTCGCCGCAGTGTCGTCCTTCGCCTTCGTCGAGGCGACGGGGCCGGCCTATGTCGTCAAGCTGGTGCGCGATGCACTGGCGATCGGCGATGCGACCGCAGCTGAGCCACCGCCCTGCCTTGACGTGACCCTAGCCCTCGAGGCCCGGGTCGCCACCGCGGAAGCGGTGCTGCGCGCGATGTCGCTGACGCGCGACTTTGCCCCGCTGGTTGTGCTCGTCGGACACGGTGCCCGGACGATAAATAACCCCCACGCCAGCGCGCTCCACTGCGGCGCGTGCGGCGGCTATCCGGGCGACGTCAATGCCCGGCTGCTCGCGACGCTGCTCAACGACCCCGAAGTCCGACAGGGCCTTGCGGCGCGCGGTATCGCGATGCCCGCCACGACGCACGTCGTCGCCGCGCTGCACGACACGACCGGCGATCTCGTCGAACTCTATGACGATGCGATCCCCGCATCGCATGCGAACGCCGTCGCTGCCGCGAGGCGCGCCTTGGTCGCCGCCGGACAGACTGCGCGTGCCGAGCGCGCCCGGCGTCTTCCCCACGCCCGCACGGGAATCATACGGCGCAGCCGCGACTGGGCCGAAGTCCGCCCGGAGTGGGGACTGGCGGGCTGCAACGCCTTCATCGCCGCGCCGCGCGCGCGCACCATCGGCCGCGACTTCGGCGGCCGGGTGTTCCTGCACGACTATGACTGGGCCGACGATACGGGGTTCGGCGTACTCGAGATGATCCTGACTGCACCCGTCGTCGTCGCGAGCTGGATCAGCCTCCAATATTATGGATCGAGCACCGCCCCCGAACTGTTCGGCGGCGGCAACAAGCTGCTGCATAACGTCGTCGGCGGCATCGGCGTGGTCGAGGGCAACGGCGGCACGTTACGAGGCGGGTTGCCGTGGCAGTCGGTTCACGACGGGGTGACCCTTGTTCACGCGCCGCAGCGGCTGACCGTTATCGTCGAAGCGCCCCGCGAGGCGATCCTCGCGGTGCTCGCGCGCCACGACCATGTCAGGCAATTGTTCGACAATCACTGGCTACACCTCATCGTAATGGACGACGCCGGACGCCTCGCGTGGCGCTTCGCCGGTGGCACCTGGGAACCGATATCGCATGCATGCGAAGTCGATCGACCGACCGCGACAGTAAGTCGTTGAAGCGGATAGGGTCGAAGCGCTGATGGTTGCGCTAGCGACCGGCGCCAGATAGCCGAGCAGGGCCGACGCGCGGTTTTTACAGCAGGGGCACAGCCGCATCGACACCCTACCCGCAGCCAACCGACACCTGCGGATGGGAGGCAACCAAAAAAAATACCCCCGCAGCACGAACTGCGGGGGTGTCGAGATCGATGGTTGCGGGGACAGGATTTGAACCTGTGACCTTCAGGTTATGAGCCTGACGAGCTACCGGGCTGCTCCACCCCGCGACGAAGGGGTCGATGAATTGTGAATGGGTTTAGACCTGTCTGCCAGCTACAAAGCCTGGCGGCGTCCTACTCTTCCATCGCTTGAGCGATAGTACCATCGGCGCTGTCTGGTTTCACGGCCGAGTTCGAGATGGGATCGGGTGGGTCACAGACGCTATGACCACCAAGCTATG
>JBBQVB010000083.1:0-11358 GCA_038211965.1 Sphingomonadales bacterium | reverse complement strand
GGCCAAGGACGCGCTGGCCGCGCATGCTCATGACGAGCTCGGCTTTTCGGCGATGACGACCGCCCGGCCCGATGGGCGTCTCATCGATCACCAAGCATCTGAATGAGCGCGCAACCGAGACCGACCTTCGCCTCAAGCGGCTTTACGACGCCATCGAAAGCGGGGTCGCCGACCTCGACGACCCTGACCTCAAGGACCGAATCGCCAGCCTCAAGGCCATCCGCGATCAATCGCGCGTCAATGCCGACCGGGCATCAACCATGCTCGAAAGCGCGGGTCAGAAGGCGATCACCGCGCCCATGCTCGCCAAGGTCGCGCAGACTGCGCGCCAGTGTATGCGCCTTCCCGGCGGCGGCTACCGCCGCGACCATCTCCGCGCGCTCGCCCAGCGCGTTGAGGTGAACGATGGCGAGGTTCGCATCATGGGATCGAAGAGCGACCTGCTGCGGACGCTTGCCGCCGCATCCGGTGCCGGAACACTGCCGGGCGCAGTGCCCAGCTTTGTTCCGAAGTGGCGGAGCGGGTGGGATTCGAACCCACGAAGGGCTTTGGACCCTTACACACTTTCCAGGCGTGCGCCTTCGACCACTCGGCCACCGCTCCGTGCGGGCGCTGCTAGCATGGGGGGCGCGGGTTCGCCAGCCGGGCCTAGAGGCGCGTGAAAACGCCCGGATAGATGCGGAACGCGCCGCTCATCGTGTTGAAGCCGTCGTCCGAGGTCTGCGCGTAGAGGGTCCACGCGCCGGCCGTGCGGATGCCGACGATGCTGGCGCGGCCCGCCGGATACTCCTGACGCCCGAAGGTCGCGAGCGGCATCGCCGGGAAGGCGGCGAAGCGCCCGGTGGTCGCCAACGCCAGTTGTAGCGCGTCGGCCGAGATGCCGCCGACGGGCTGGACGTGGATGGCGACGAGGTCGACGCCCTGCACGCCCCAGGCGAAGCAGCAGCCCGACAGCTCGCCGGTGACCATCACCCCGTCGTGGTTGGCGTCGAGGCGGTAGTAGGGCATCGCGGTGATGACGCCGTGCAGGTTGAGGCAGCCGTAGAGGTCGGAGTTGTGGTTGACCATCGGCACGACGTGCGCGTGGTTGATCACCGCGCCGTTGACCGTCGGGCCGGGGGCGAGCTTGAACGACGAGATATTCTTCGCCCCGAACAGCCCCGGCCGCGTGGCGCCGCGATGGCCGACCTTCTGGCCGGGCACGACGGGGGCGTCGCCCTGGATCTTGTTGATGTGATATTGCCGGAAGTTGGCGGCATCCGGCAGCGGCGCGGGTGCACCGGCGCACTTCAGCGGGTAGTTGCGCAGGAAATTCGCAGGGTTGGCCTGCAGCATCGCGAGCGCGGCGGCGCTGTTCATGCGGAATCTCCCCCGATCCCCGACGCCAGCGCGACGAGTCGTTGCCTGCCCGTCATGGATCGCAGGTTTGCGTTAAGGCTCCAACAACGAAAAACCGCCCGGCGGGGGGGCCGCCGGGCGAGTCGAGGGGACCGAAGGGCTTAGCGGAGCAGCTGGAGGACGTTCTGCTGCGACTGGTTGGCCTGCGCGAGCATCGCCTGTGCCGCCTGGCTCAAGACCTGCGACTTGGCGAGGTTGGTCGTCTCGGCGGCGAAGTCGGCATCCTGGATACGGCTGCGCGAGGCGCTGAGGTTGGTGACGTTCGACGTGATGTTGTTGACCGCCGCCTCGAGCCGGTTCTGCACCGCGCCGAGGTTAGCGCGGTCGATGTTGACCGATTGCAGCGCCTCGTCGATCGCCGACAGCCCGGCGCTGGCCCCTTCGAGGGTCGACACGTCGACGTCGCGGATCTTGAGCCCGCCATCGTCCGAGCCGTATTTATTCTCCTCGAAGCCGAGTTTGGTGAAGTTCGACGCGCTCGCATAGGCGAGCGTGCCCGCGCCCACGTCGATGCCGCGCGAGGCGCTCAGCGACACGGTCGCATAGGCGGTCCCGACGGTATCGGCGGAGAAGTCGGTGGTGTCGGCGAGGCCGGCCACCGCGTAGGCCGTGCCGGTGCCGCGTACGGTGACGTTGCCGAGGCCGAAGTTCGCTGCCACGGCGGCGTTGTTGTCGAAGGCGACGGCGATGTTGCGCCCGTCGGCGGCGGTCAGCGACAGTCCGCCCTTGCCGCTGTCGCTCGCCACGACCCCGGTCAGGCCGCTGTACTTGTTGATCTCCTGCGCGACATGCTCGCGCGTTGCCTGTGCCGTCATCGTCGCGTCGAGGGTCATCGCGATCTGCACGCCGTTGACCGCGAGCACCGTCGCCGCCGTCGTGCCGATCACCGTCGTCGGCGCCGAGCCGTCGAGGGTCAGGCTGTTGGCCTTGGCGGTGACTCCGGTCTGCGCGGTCGATGCGTTGATTGCCGCCGCGATGGCGATGGCGCTCCCCGCCTTCTTGCTCGACAGCGCGTTGTCGTCGGAGAAGGTGTCGTCGGCGGCGGTCGCGGCACGGATCGCGATGCCGTTGATCCGGAGGTCGCCCGAGTTGAGCAGCGACGCCCCCGCGGCGTTCGCCGCGACGCTGCGTGCGTCGGTGGTCACCGCCGAGACGCCGCGCGCATAGCTGCCGATCTGCAGCCCCGAGCGGCTGACACGGCCCGCGCTCGTCGACGAAATCTCGACGGCGTTACCGTTGTTCGAGACGAGGCTGTAGGTGCCCGACTGCGCGCCCGCCTTGAGGCCCGTCGTCGCGGCGGTCAGGGTCGTCAGGCTGACGATGATGTTGCGCCCATCCGCCGCCTGGAGCTTGAGACCCGCCGCGTCGTCGCCGGTGTCGATCGCCACCACACCGGTCTGGCCCGAGATGGCGTTGATCGCATCCTTGACGAGCACGCGGTTCGCGGCGGCGTTGGTCGTCGTGGCGATGGCGCCGGTGGTCTTGCCGTTGATCGTCACCGTGCCCGTCAGCGCGGCGGCGGTCATCGCGGTGCCCGTCATCGTCGTCTTGCCGACGACAGCCGAGACGCCCGACTGCGCCGACACGCGGTTGATCGCGGCGACCTTGGCAACGGCGCTCGCGACCTTTTCGCCCGAGCTGACGGTGTCGTCTTCGGCCGAACTCGGCCCGACGTTGACGCCGTTGATCAGCAGGTCGGCGGCGATCAGCGCCTGGTTCGCGGTAAGGTTGGCTGTCACCGCCTCGAACGCGCCGGTCGCCGATAGCGCAGCAGTCGCACCGGTGCCGAGATCGGTGGCGCGCGCCGAGCCGATGCCGAACTTGACCGTCTCGCCTGCCCGGCTGCCGGTCTGCAGCAGCAGGCCCTTGGCGGAACCGTCGAGCAGCTTGATGCCGTTGAAGTTGGTACGCGTCGCGACGCTGTCGATTTCGGAGCGTAGCTGGACGACTTCGGCCTGCAGCGCCTGGCGGTCGTCGCCGGTGATCGTGCCGTTGGCCCCCTGCACCGCGAGTTCGCGCATGCGCTGGAGCATGTTGGTGACCTCGCCCATCGCGCTTTCCGCCGTCTGTGCGAGGCTGATGCCGTCGTTGGCATTGCGCATCGCGACGCCGAGACCGCGCACGTCCGAGGTCATCCGCGTCGAGATCGCGAGGCCGGCGGCGTCATCCTTCGCCGAGTTGATGCGGTTGCCGGTCGACAGGCGCTCCATCGCCTGCGCGAGACTGGTCTGCGCCATGCGCTGCCCCGCCTGCGCGGTCATTGCCGAGATATTGGTATTGATGACGGTCATGTCCTGCTCCCGTTTCGGTTCGTTACGGGGGTCAGGACGGCGGACGCGGGAAAATGCTTAATTTGACGCGTTGGCGTAGGGTGTGAGGATGCATCTCCCCATCCTCCACATCGACGCGCACCTGCTCGTCATCGACAAGCCCGCCGGCCTCGCGGTGCACCCGGGGCCGCGCACGCCCGCGAGCCTCGAGGATCATCTCGATGCGTTGCGCGAAGGGTTTGCGCGCGCGCCCAAGCCCGTCCACCGGCTCGACCGCGATACGTCGGGGTGTCTCGTGCTGGCGCGCCATCCCCGCGCGCACCGGCGGCTGACGCAATTGTTCGAAGCGGGCGCAGTCGGCAAGACCTATTGGGCCGTGGTCGACGGCGCGCCCGACGACGACGAGGGGCGGATCGACGCGGCGTTGCGCAAGGTCTCGAGCGCTGCCGAGGGCTGGCGGATGATCGTCGATCCGGCGGGCAAGACGGCCGCGACGGCGTGGCGCGTGCTGCGGCGCGAGGCGGGCCGCGCGCTCGTCGCGTTTACCCCCGAGACCGGGCGGACGCATCAGGTGCGCGTCCACGCCGCGGCGCTCGGCTGCCCGATCCTCGGCGATCCGGTCTATGGCGCAGGGCAGGGGCCGATGCGGCTCCACGCGCGCGCCGTCGTGGTGCCCTATCGCGAAGGGGCCGAGCCGGTGCGGGTGGAGGCGGCAGTGCCCGAGGGGTGGCCGCTCGATCCCGCTCCCTAGGGGAGAGGGCTACGGCACCACCTCGCTCGCCACCACCGCAGGCAGCCGGAACGTTCCGTCGAGCAGTTCGACCTTGGGCAGATACGCCCGCCAGACGAGGCGGAACGGACCCTTGGCGGGGGTCGGCAGCCAGTTGACGACGCGCTCGCCACTCGGCTGCGTCGGCTGGATGAAGATTTCGAGGCTGGCGTCGCGGTCGTAGTGGAGCGTCTTGCTCCCCGACCGAATGGCGAAGACGTGCAACGGATTGTCGACGAAGAACAGCCGCCCATCGGGCTCGACGCGGTACATCGTCAGCGACCAGAACGCGCCCGCCGGCGGACGCGGCGGAATGCGCAGGAAATACGACTTCGATCCGTCGAAAGGCTTGCCGTCCTTGTCGGCACCGGCGCTCAGATACACCGCCTCCTGGCGCGGCAGCGCGGCGAGGCCGCCGAGCGCCACCGCCGCGCGGCCCGCATCGTCGTCGCCGAAATTGCCGATACCGGGTCCGGGGTAGCTCCAGCCGCCGACCTCCGCGCCGACCTTGACAAAGCCGCCCTTCAATTCGCCCCGAAATGTCGGCAGCGCGGCGGTCCACAACTTCTGCGTCGCGGCGGGCAGTTGCTCCCACGCTTCGGCGACGCCAGGGCGGACGCCTGCATCGGCGAACTGGTGCGCGCGACCCGCGATATGCGAACGCCCGAGCGCCTCGTTGACGACCGCGAGCAGGGTCCTGGCATCGGGCTGCGGCGTCGGCACTGCGACGACCGGCACCGGAGTGGCGCCGCCGTCTAGCTTGAAGCCGTCGATCGCGGTGCCTGCTGCCGCAAGATCCTCTACACCCGCGACATAGACGCGGACCAGCAGCCACGCGTCGTTGGTGTCGATACGGACCAGTGTCGTGCCCTCGGGGGCCGTGCCTGCGAAACCCGGCCCGACGATGGTGAACTTGCCGCCGCCGCCCGTTCGCGTGCCCAGGATCGCGACATTGTCGGTGAAGAGGTTCATCAGCGCCGCCGAGTTGTAGCGCCCCGGCAGGTCGGGGATGGTCAGCGTCACCGGGCCGTTCGTCAGGTCGAGCCACGCGCTGGCGTAGAGCGTGTCGTTGTTGGGCGTCGTCACGTCGCGCGAGGTCGCGTCGGACAGCGTCTTGCGGGGGAACAATCGGTTGATGCCGCTGACCCCGAACGCCTGCGCCCGCGTCACCGTCAAAGCGCGCGTCCGCATCATCTCGTAGACGGGGAAGGCGTATTGGAAGGCACGGCGCAGCGCCTGCACCTCCGGTGTGTCGGGCAGCGGCGCGGCAGACCGGGCGGCGGCAGGTTTGGCGGCGTGCTGCGTCGCCCGGTGCGCGGGTTTCGCCGCGAGCGGTGCCGCGACCAGCGCCGCCGCGCCCAGGATCAGTGCCAGCCGCATTTTCGCTACTCCCCGTTTCGCCGCTTCATGCCGGGGGCTGGACCGGGCGTCCAGTCCGCGCCACTCTGGCCGAAAGCCGACCGGGGAGAGCACGCATGTCCGAAGCCTATATCGTTGCCGCCGCGCGGACGGCGGGCGGCCGTCGCGGCGGGCGACTGACGGGCTGGCACCCCGCCGACCTTGCTGGGCAGGTGCTGAATGCGCTCGTCGACCGTTCTGGGGCCGACCCGGCGCGCATCGAGGACGTCATCATGGGCTGCGTCAGCCAGTTCGCGCAGCAATCGGGTAACGTCGCGCGCAACGCCGTGCTGTCGTCGAAGCTGCCCGAAAGTGTGCCCGGCACCAGCGTCGACCGCCAGTGCGGCAGCAGCCAGCAGGCACTGCACTTCGCCGCCGCCACCGTGATGAGCGGCCAGATGGACTGCGTCATCGCGGCGGGCGTCGAATCGATGACGCGCGTGCCGATGGGCGCGAGCGGCAAGGCAGCGCACGAAGCGGGGCTCGGCTCGCCGTTCGGCGGGCCGGGCATGAAGGCGCGCTATCCCGGCGTCAAGTTCAGCCAGTTCACCGGGGCCGAGATGCTGGCGAAGAAGCACGACCTGTCGAAGGACGACCTCGACGCCTTCGGCTACGACAGCCAGCGCAAGGCGGCGGCGGCGACGCACGCGGGCGCGTTCGACGCCGAGATCGTCGCGGTCGAAGTCGAACTGCCCGGTGGCGCACGCGAGGCGCACAGCGTCGACGAAGGCATCCGCTTCGATGCCAGCCTCGAGGCGATCCGCGGGGTCAAGCTGATCCAGGAAAACGGGCGGCTGACGGCGGCGACAAGCTCGCAGATCTGCGACGGCGCGTCGGGGGTGATGGTGGTCAACGAACGCGGGCTCAAGGCGCTCGGGCTCGCCCCGCTGGCGCGCATCCACCACATGACGGTGGTCGGCGAAGACCCCGTGATCATGCTCGAGGCTCCCATCGGCGCGACGCGGCGCGCCCTCGAACGCACGGGAATGCGCCTCGACGACATCGACCTGTACGAGGTCAACGAAGCCTTCGCGAGCGTGCCGGGCGCGTGGCTGAAGATGCTGGGGGCCGACCCGGCGAAGTTGAACGTGCATGGCGGCGCGATCGCGCTCGGGCATCCGCTCGGGGCGTCGGGGACCAAGCTGATGACGACGCTCGTCCATGCGCTGCGCGCGCGGGGCAAGCGTTGGGGGTTGCAGACGATGTGCGAGGGCGGCGGGCTGGCGAACGTGACGATTATCGAGGCGTTGTAGGGGAGAGGGCACAGGAGACGCGAGATGACCTACACCCAGATCCGCTACGACGTCGCCGACGGCATCGCGACGATCACCCTCGACCGGCCCGACAAGCTCAACGCCTTTACCGCGACGATGATGACCGAGTTGATCGCCGCCTTCGATGCCGTCGATGCCGACGACGCGGTGCGCGCGGTGATCGTGACGGGCGCAGGGCGGGCGTTCTGCGCGGGGGCCGACCTCAGCGCCGGGGCGGCGACCTTCGACTACGACAACCGCCCCGACAATCCGCGTGGCGGCTCGCCGGTGCGCGAGGACGGCAGCATCGACTATAGCCACGACGCGGTGCGTGACGGCGGCGGGCGGGTGACGCTGCGGATTTTCGAATGTCTGAAACCCGTCATCGGCGCGATCAACGGCCCCGCCGTCGGCATCGGCGCGACGATGCAGCTCGCGATGGATATCCGCGTTGCGTCGGAAGCTGCGCGCTTCGGTTTCGTCTTCGCGCGGCGCGGCATCGTCCCCGAAGCCGCGAGCTCGTGGTTCCTGCCGCGCCTCGTCGGCATCGCGCAGGCGCTCGAGTGGTGCTTCTCGGGGCGCGTGTTCAGCGCGAGCGAAGCCTTCGCCGGCGGTCTCGTCCAGCATCTCGTGCCGCCCGAAGACCTGATCGCGACCGCCACCGCACTGGCCCGCGAGATCGCCGACAATAGCGCGCCCGTCTCGGTCGCGCTGACGCGGCAAATGCTGTGGCGGATGCTTGGGAGCCCGAGCCCGTGGGACGCGCACCGCCTCGACAGCCGCGCGATCTACAGCCGCGGGCGCTCGGGCGACGCCAAGGAAGGGGTGATGTCGTTCATCGAGAAGCGTCCGGCGGTGTTCCCCGAGAAGGTCAGCGAAGCGATGCCCGATTTCTTCCCGTGGTGGGAGGCGGAGACGTATCGCTAGCCGCTACGCCACCGCGTTCAGGTCGCGTGCTTCGTCGACGAGCATGATCGGCACGCCGTCGCGGATCGGGTAGGCCAGCGCCGCCGCATCGCTGACCAGTTCCTGCGTCGCCGCATCATAGCGCAGCGGCGTGCGCGTCAACGGGCAGACGAGGATTTCGAACAGGCGGGGATCGATGCCGAGATCCGCCGCAGCGCTCACTGCAAACGGTCCGCCGTGTCGCCCTGCGCGAAGGTCATCAGCGCGGTCAGCGTCGCAGCGCGCGCGGGAAGGTCGGCGGCTTCGAGCAGCGCCTGCTTCTCGACGGGTTCGAACGGACATACCGCGCTCAGCGTCGTCACCAGCGACTCGTCGTCGGCCCCCGCGACCGCCTCCCAATCGGCGCTCAGCCCCTGATCGTCGAGATAGGTCCGCAGCTTGGCCTCGAGCTCGGCCCGCGCGGCGGCCGCCACGGCGCGCGGCTCGTCGCGATCCCCGGCAAAGCGCGCATAGTCAGCGACGACCTGGCGGTAGCGCGTCGTCACATCGAGCTCGCGGACGATGCCGAAGCGCGTCACGCCGGTCAGCGCGACGATGATCCGCCCGTCGCCGGTCTCGCGGAAATCGCTGATCCGTCCCGCGCAACCGACGCCATAGAGCGGCGACGAATCGACCTCGGGATCGCGCGGCTGGACGATGCCGATCGTCTTGGCGCCCGCATAGGCGTCGCGGATCATCGCCAGATAGCGCGGCTCGAAGATGTTGAGCGGCAGCACGCCGCGCGGCAGCAGCAGTGCGCCGGTCAGCGGGAAGACCGGCAATGCCTCGGGCAGCGTCGACTCGTCGGCGTCGTCCGGGATTTCGATTTCGGTCATGCGAACAATATCTTCCGCAGCTTGAGGCGTGTCGCGACGGTCCACGGATCGCCGAGGCCCACAGCCTCGAACACCTTCAGCAGGCGGTTGCGTGCGGCCTTGTCCTGCCATTCGGGGTCGCGGCGGGTGATTTCGAGAAGTTCCTCCGCCGCACCGTCGCGGTCGCCGCCCGCGAGCAGGCTGTTCGCCAGTTCGAAGCGGCTGGCGTGGTTGTCGGGGTCCGTCGCCACAGCAGCGCGGAGGCCCGCCGTGTCGCCCACCGGCCCGGCATCCTGTGCCAACGCCAGTGCGGCGCGCGCCTGCGCAACGCCCGCATCCTTGCTATCGGCGGGCACCGCGTCGAGCGCCGCCCGCGCCCCCGCCAGATTACCCCCGACAAGCAGCGCGCGCGCATAGCCGGCTGCAAAGTCGGCGCGATCGGGAACTTCGCGCAGCAGCGCACCATACATCTCGGCGGCCTCGGCATGCGCGCCTTCGGCCAGCGCGGCGGCGGCGGCATCGGCAAGGGCGGCGATCTCGGCCGCTGCGTCGGCCTCCTCACCGGCGGGCGGCACGGCGGCGAGCAGCCGCTCGACGAACGCCTTGACCTCGCGCTCGCCGAGCGCACCCTGGAAACCATCGACCGGCTGGCCTTGCAAGAAGGCATAGACCGTCGGCAGCGACTGGACGCGAAACTGACTGGCGAGCGTCGGGTTCTTGTCGACGTCGATCTTGACCAGCGCGACCTTGGGGGCAAGCGCCGCGACGACGCGTTCGAGGATGGGGGTGAGCGTCTTGCACGGCCCGCACCACTCGGCCCAGAAATCGACGAGCACCAATTTGGTCAGCGACGCCTCGACGACATCCTTGCGGAATGCCTCGATGCTTGCCTTTTCGGACGTAGGGGTAGCGAGGCTGGCCAAGCGGGGCTCCGTTCGGGGACTTTCGGCTTGGTGGCCATATGGGGCGGCGCACCCCCACCTGCCAACCCCGATTTCGCCCGCGGCCTTTTGCGCTTGCACCGACACGCGTGCATCGCTAAACGACCGCCTCCCAGCCGGGCTTGCCCGGTCTGCCCGAGCGGGCGTAGCTCAGGGGTAGAGCACGACCTTGCCAAGGTCGGGGTCGAGGGTTCGAATCCCTTCGCCCGCTCCAGTCTTTCAGACAGAACCGTACATCGAAAATCGTGTCGCCGACAAAAAGTCGGCCCGGATAGCTTGCGCTGTCCGGGCCGCTATGAGTGGGGCGACGTGGCGGCGGTCAGGTGCCGCTGCGACGCGCCCTTCGGGTCGCAAGCTGGGGATAGGCCCGAGATCGTTTCGCTGATTGTATGAAAACGACAAAAGCGCAGGCCCGGCGGCTTGCCCGCGCCGCCCGCTTCCCGCACAGCCGCGGGCGATGTTCGCCGCGCTCCGCCCGCTGCTGTTCGCGCTCGACGCCGAGCGTGCGCACGACCTGACGCTCGCGGCGTTGCGCACGAGGCTGGTACCGCGCGCCGCGCCCGACGATGCCATCCTGCGGGCCAATCTGGCCGGCCTCGACCTGCCCAATCCGGTCGGCCTCGCGGCGGGGTTCGACAAGAATGTCCATGTTCCCGACGCGATGCTGCGGCTGGGCTTCGGCTTCGTCGAGGCGGGCACCGTGACGCCGCGCGCGCAGGACGGCAATCCGCGCCCGCGTGTCTTCCGGCTCGTCGATGACCGCGCCGTGATCAACCGGCTGGGGTTCAACAACGACGGTCTCGAAGCCGCCGCACTTCGCCTGCGCGCCCGCCGAGCGCGACCGGGGGCCGTCGGCATCAATCTCGGGGCGAACAAGGACTCGAGCGACCGCATCGCCGACTATGTCGCAGGCGTCCGCGCCACCGCAGCGCTGGCGTCGTACCTCACGATCAACATCTCGTCGCCCAACACGCCGGGGCTGCGCGGGCTACAGGAACGCAACGCGCTGACCGACCTGATCGCCGCGACGCTGAGTGCGCGCGGGCGGATCGCGACGCCGCTGTTCGTCAAGGTCGCCCCCGATCTCGACGCCGCACAGATCGACGGTATCGCGCGCGCCGCGCTCGACGGCGGCATCGACGGCCTGATCGTTTCCAACACGACCTTGGCGCGTGACGGAATCGCCAGCCCCGAAGCAGGCGGCCTGTCGGGCGCGCCGCTGTTCGTCCGCTCGACGTCGGTGTTGCGCGCCTTCCGCAGCGCGACCGGCGGCGCGCTGCCGCTGATCGGCGTCGGCGGCATCGCCAGCGGGGCCGACGCCTACGCCAAGCTGCGCGCCGGGGCGAGCGCGGTGCAGGTCTACACCGCACTCGTCTATCACGGGCCGGGGCTGATCGCGCGGATCAAGGCCGAGCTTGCCGCGCTGCTGCGTCGCGACGGTTTCGCGTGCGTCGCGGAGGCCGTGGGGATCGGCGCGTGACGCCCGCATGTTACCCCGCTAGCGTCGGCGCATGAACCTTCGCACCGCACGCCTCGCCGCCGCACTGCTACTACCCGCCGCGCTCGCCG
>JBBQVB010000082.1:0-11413 GCA_038211965.1 Sphingomonadales bacterium | reverse complement strand
TCGGACAAGGTCGCCGGGCTCGATGCCGGGGCCGATGACTATCTCGCCAAGCCGTTCCAGACCGAGGAACTGATCGCCCGGCTGCGCGCGCTGATCCGGCGATCGACGGGCAATGCGTCCTCGGAGCTGATCGCGGGCGATGTCCGCCTCGATACGCGCTCGGGGCGCGTCACGCTGGCCGGCGAGCCGGTCAAGCTGACCGCCCAGGAATTCAAGCTGCTGAGTTATCTGATGCACCACAAGGGTAAGGTGGTCAGCCGGACCGAGCTCATCGAGCACATCTACGATCAGGATTTCGACCGCGATTCGAATACCATCGAGGTGTTCATCACGCGCATCCGCAAGAAGCTCGGGGCCGAACTGATCAGCACGACGCGCGGGTTGGGCTATAGCCTCGACGGTGCCTGAAACGGCAGAGACGGCGGCGCGGTTGCGGCGGGGACGATCGCTCCGCCAACGCATGATCCTGCTAGCGGCGGCGTGGATCGTGCCGTTGCTGCTGATCGGCGGGCTGGCGCTCGACCGCGTGCTCGGCGACGCCATTACGCGCAATTTCGATGGGCAGCTCGATTTCGCGCTGACCGCGATGATCGCCGCCGCCGACATCGGTCCGGCGGGCGAGGTGCGCTTCACCCGTCCGCTCGGCGACCAGCGCTTTTTCGAGCCTTACTCGGGATTGTATTGGCAGGTTTCGGCGAAGGGCCAGGACGATTTCCGGTCGCGGTCGCTGTGGGACCGGTCGCTCGTCGCCGAGCCGGGCGACTGCCGCGCGGTGTGCCGCTCGGATAGCCACCGCTTCAAGGACGAGCCGCTGCGGATCGTCGAGCGCGACGTCGTGCTGCCAGGGGCCAAGAGCGTTTTTCACTTTCAGGTCGCGCAATCGACCGCCGACCTCGACGCGCAAACGGCGTCGCTCCGCTCGACCTTGCTGTGGTCGCTGTCGGCGCTCGGGCTCGGGTTGCTCGTTCTGGCGGCGCTGCAGTCGACCTATGGCCTGTCGCCACTCGGGCGGGTCAGCCGTGCCATCGCGGCGATCCGGTCGGGGCAGGCGACGCGCGTTCCCGACGACTTCCCGCGCGAGATCAGCCCGTTGATCGCCGAACTCAACGAACTGCTCGAGTACAATGAGCAGCAGGCTGAGGCGGCGCGGCGGCACGCCGGCAACCTCGCGCACGCGCTCAAGACGCCGATGAGCGTGCTGATCGGCGAGGCGGGCAGCGCCGCGCCCGACCTTGCCGCGACGGTGGCGACGCAAACCGGCATCATGCGCCGCCACGTCGATCACCATCTGGCGCGCGCGCGCGCCGCCGGCCGCCGTAGCGCGGCGGCAGCGCGCGCCGAGGTCTGGCCGAGCCTCGAAGCCCTCGCGCGGACGATCGAACGTATCCACTCGAGCCGCGGCACAGTGATCGACCTCGACGGCGACAAGACGCTCGCGTTCCGCGGCGAGAAGCAGGACTTCGAGGAAATGGTCGGCAACCTGCTCGACAACGCCGCGCTCTACGGCGGCGGGCGCGTTTTCGTTACCGTGGCGGCGGAAGCCGCGATGGTCCGCCTGTTGATCGAGGACGACGGCGCCGGCATTCCCCCGCACGAGCGCGAGCGGCTGTTCGAGCGCGGTGCGCGCCTCGACACCGCGCAGCCGGGGACCGGCCTCGGCCTGGCGATCGTGCGGGACGTCGCCGAGATCTACGGCGGCTCGGTCGAGTTGGGCGAAAGCGAGGACCTGGGCGGATTGGCGGTGACGCTCAGGCTGCCGGCAGCGGGGTAGGAACGCGCCCCCCGCCTAGCCCCGCATCCCGGCATGGTGCCGGATGACCTCGTCGATGATGAAGCGCAGGAACTTCTCGCTGAACTCGGGGTCGAGTTTCGCCGAGGTTGCGAGCGCGCGCAGGCGGGCGATCTGCTCGGCTTCGCGCGCCGGGTCGGCGGGGGGCAGGCCCGTCGCGGCCTTGTACGCCCCGACCTTCTGCGTCGTCTTGAACCGCTCGGCGAGGAGGAACACCAGCGCGGCATCGATGTTGTCGATGCTATCGCGAAAGCCAGCGAGTGTGTCGTCCATGATGTTCCCCCTGCAGTCCCAGGAGTGTCGCGTTGCCGCGCCGCCTGCGCAAGGGTTGCGCTGCAGCAACTGCCCGTTAAGACGGCAAATATGACGGCGACCGTTCACCCCCTGCGCGCGCGCGACGCCGCGCCATCGCTCGCGCCGCTGCTGGCGCTGTGTGCGCCCGGCCTCAATGCGGTCAATCAGGTCATTCTCGAGCGGATGCAGTCGCCGGTCGCGCTGATCCCCGAGTTGGCCGGACATCTGATCGCCGGCGGCGGCAAGCGGTTGCGACCACTGCTCACGCTCGGGTGTGCGCGTCTGTTCGACTACATTGGGACCCGCCACCACCAACTCGCGGCGTGCGTCGAGTTCATCCACACCGCGACCTTGCTGCACGACGACGTCGTCGATGGCTCCGATCTGCGACGCGGCAAGGCCACCGCGAACACGATCTGGGGCAACCCGGCGAGCGTGCTTGTCGGCGATTTCCTGTTCAGCCGCTCGTTCGAGCTGATGGTCGAAGACGGCAGCCTGCGGGTGCTCAAGATCCTCAGCCACGCCAGCGCGGTGATTGCGGAAGGCGAGGTTGCGCAGCTGACCGCGCAGCGCAACGTCGAAACCACCGAGGAGCGTTACCTCGACATCATCACCGCCAAGACTGCGGTGCTGTTTGCCGCCGCCTGCCAGATCGCCGCCGTCGTCGCCGAAAAGGGCGGCGGGGCCGAAGCCAGTCTCGAAGCCTATGGCCGCAACCTCGGGATAGCCTTCCAGCTCGTTGACGACGCGATCGACTATGTTTCCGACGCCGAGACGATGGGCAAGGACAGCGGCGACGATTTTCGCGACGGCAAGGTCACGCTGCCGGTCATTCTCGCATTCGCCCGCGGGTCGGTCGAAGAGCGGCGTTTCTGGCGCGACGCCATGCTCGGGCGGGCATCGGGCGCGGAAGAATTGGCGCGTGCCACCGCGCTGCTGCGCTCGTCGGGGGCGATCGATGACACGCTCGCTCGTGCCCGCCTGTACGCGGCCCGCGCAACCGACGCACTGGCGGGAATGCCGCACGGCGCCGCGCGCGATGCACTTGCCGAGACTGCGGCGTTCGCCGTCGCACGCGCTTATTGAACGCGCCGCCTTCGCCCTTCGTTAACTGCGAATCGCTATCGGAGGTGTAGGCGCGCGGGGCAGCGCGCCGATGGTAGCGTAAGGGGTATCGGCATGAAGGTTCTGGCTTGGCTCGCCGTTGCGGGAGCGATCTTAGGTACGTCGGCTGTGTCGGCGGCCGTCGTCGTCGACCGGAGCCCCGATGTCGGCGGTTTCACCACCGATTATAACGCCGTAAACCGGATCGGCGGGCAAAATTTCTTCATGCAGTTCACCCTCGCCAGCGCGACGGTGCTTACCGGCATGGACATTTACTCGACCTTCGCGTCGTTCGGCACGGTGAACGTCGGTGCGGCCGTTGTCGTGCGGTTCCGCGCCGATGTCGGTGGCGACCCCGGTACGTCGAACCTCGCGCGCCTGTCGACGTCGCTGTCGGCGATCGACACGGTCGGCTCATCCATACCTAATCTGGCGCGGCTGCATGCCGACTTTACCGGGGTCAGCCTCGCGGCGGGCACTTACTGGGCGAGCCTCGCCGGTGTCGACGAGATCGGGCAGAGCCTCGATTTCGGCATTGCCGCCGCGACCCGCCAGTTCAACGGCGAAACCCAGGTCAACACTGGTCCTTTCGCGCCCTTCCGCCTGAACGACGACGGGGTGGCGGCGGGTGTCCCCGAGCCGGCGTCGTGGGCGCTGATGGTAGCGGGCTTCGGGATAACCGGCGCGGCGCTGCGCCGCCGGTGGCGCGTCGCCGCCTAAGCGGCGCATGCGCCGAGCTTGACCCGCATGCGGTCCTGTCGCAAGTCGCGGCCATGATGGTTCGCATCTTCCAGCGACCGCGCAGCACGATGCAGTCGGGCCGCGCGCGAACGGGCCAGTGGCTGCTGGTGTACCCGCGCGGAGAGGCGCAGCGTCACGACCCGCTGACCGGCTGGCAGGGGTCGGGCGACACGGCGACGCAGGTCGAGCTCAGCTTTGCCAGCGAGGCAGCGGCAATCGCCTATGCCGACGCGCAGGGCTATCTGTACCGCATCGAGCGTCTGCCGCCGAAAACGCTGAAACTACAGGCCTACGCCGATAATTTCAGATAGGGCATGCGCACGCGTCCGTAGCTCAGCTGGATTAGAGCACGGGATTTCTACTCCTGGGGTCGCAGGTTCGAACCCTGCCGGGCGCGCCATCCTCCCCGAACCGATGCATCCCGTTGCGGCGTCGCGCGTTGGCGGGACGCGCATCCAGAGGAGAGTCACCATGACCGACGCCAGCCACATTCGCGAACATATGGAAGTCATCGGCGCCGACGGCGGCCATATCGGCACCGTCGACGAGGTCGTCGGCGACCGCATCAAGCTGACCAAGACCGACCGCGGCGCTGCCGGCCATCATCACTTGATCCCGCTCGGCATGGTCGCCGATGTCGAGGGCGAGCAGGTTCGCATGTCGTTCAACAGCGATCTTATCGGCCAGTTCGAGACTGCCGCCGACTGACGACGAATTCGGCGAGCGGGTCGTTCCGGACCCGTTCGCCGCGATCATGCGTTGTTTCGGCATGGTCAAAGCCTATCTCTACGATGCCGAGGGTCGCGACTGCGAGACCGACATCGACGCAGCCGCGCTCGCCGGGTTGAGCGAGAGCCAGCTCGTCTGGTTCGATATCGACCGATGCGACCACGCCGCAGTCGAAGCAGTGGCCACATTGCTCGCGCTGACCCCCGATGCACGGCGCCGCTTGGGCGCCCGACGCGGCAATACGCTCGATCACCATCCCGACCATTTTCAATTCAGCGTCCCTGCGCCGCCCGACGGTAGCGGCGAAGCGATCGGTCATCTCGATTTTCTGATCGCTCCGGGCTGGCTGCTGACCGTCCGCGACGGCGAAGTCAGTTTCCTCCGTAACTTTCGCGACCAGGACAAAGGCGAGACGATGAAGGGGGCGTTGTCGCCCGCGACGATCGCCGCTTCGCTGCTCGACTGGCACCTTGAAAGCTATTTCGATGCGATCTCGGACATCGAAGCAGCGCTCGACAAGCTCGATAGCGAAATCCTCGCCGAGCGCACGGATCGGTCCGCACTCGAGCGACTCGGGCGGATGCGTCGCCGCGTGGCTCTGCTCCGGGGGCGCATCGCCGACCAGCGCTCGGTGTTCCACGGCCTAGTGCGCCCCGACTTCGGTCCGGTGGCGAGCGGCGATGCGGCCGAATTCTTCCACGCCCTCGCAGGACGCTTCGACCGCGCAGTCGATTCGGTAGAACGCGCGCGCGATGTCGTGATCGGCAGCTTCGAGCTGTTCGCCAGCAAGACCGCGCTCGACACCAACGACCTCGTCAAGGCGCTGACCTTCGTGACGGTGGTTATCGGCTTCGCAGCGGCGATCGCCGGAATATTTGGAATGAATTTCGAAACGCCGTTCTTCAAGACCGGCGTCACGGGCTTCTACGAAGTCCTTGGCGGGCTGGTGGTCCTGACGATCCTCGCGACCGTCGCCGCCCGCTGGCGCCGCTGGATCTAGCGGTAGGTCGCGAAGCGCGCGCGGCACCCCTTGTCGACCCAGATGCCGCGCGGCGAGAAACCGAAGCTGTCGCCCTCGACACAATTGCCCGCAATCACCCGATCGAGGCGCGCGCCGCGACCCGGTGCCGGACATTCGGCATAAGCGAACTGCCACGACTCGCAGTTGATGAATTGCGCACCACTGCCGCCGCCCGGATAGCCACCGCCCCCTGGCCCACCGGGATAGCCGCCACCTCCCGGGCCACCGGGGTAGCCGCCGTCGCCGCGCCCGCTGGCGAACACCGCGCGGCAGCCCTTGTCGACCCAAACCGTGCCGCGACCGCCGCCCCATGTCCGGCCTTCGATGCAGCTGCCGGCGATAACGCGGACGAGCTCGGGTCGCCCACCACCGGGGAGTGCGCAGGTCTGGTAGGCGAATTTCCATGAATTGCACTCGATCGCGCGCCCGCCAGGGAGGCCACCGCCACCACCGGGATAGCCGCCACCACCGGGATAACCGCCGCCCGTCGTGACGAGGAAATTGGCGCGGCAGCCGCCGCTGACGTTAATACCGCCGCGATCCCAGCGCCACGTGTCGCCCTCGACGCAGCGTCCGGCGATCACCTGCTGGAGCTGGACGTTGCCGCCCCGGCCGAGTTCGGCGGCGCAGCGTGCCGGACGGTAGTTCCAGCTTTCGCAGCGGATTGTCTGGCCGGGGTTATAGCCCCGCTCGTACTGTGCCTGTGCGGGCGGCGCGAGGCCGATCATCGACGCGGTGGCGACGGCGAGTGCCAGAACCGGGCGCAGCATGTCTTCTCTCCTTTAAGATATCCCGAAGGCTATGACCGAAACGACCGGCACGCAAATTGGTGCCGTGTCAGTCGAGCCGCCGTCCCGCCGCCCCCGCGATTTCCTCGATGAACTGCCACGCGACCCGGCCCGAACGGTGGCCGCGCTGCACCGCCCATGTCAGTGCGCCCTGCCGGTCTGCTTTCAGCCCATGCGCGGTGGCATAGCCTTCGACCATCGCGAGATAACCGGCCTGATCGCAGTTGTGAAAGCCGAGGCTCAACCCGAAGCGGTCGGCGAGCGCGAGCCGGTCGTCGAGAACGTCGCGTGGGTTGATCGCTGCCTCCGCCTCGGCATGGCCGCGCGGCACGAGATGGCGGCGGTTCGAGGTGACGATCAGCCGGACATTGGCGGGCCGCGCCGCGATGCCCCCGTCGAGCACCGAGCGCAGCGCCTTGTACTGCGTCTCGTCGGCCTCGAACGACAGGTCGTCGGCGAACACCAGCGCGCGACGGGTTGTCGTCGCCAGTGTTTCGAACAAGGCGGGCAGGGTAGCGATATCGTCACGCCCGACCTGGATCAGCGCGAGGTCGTAGCCCTCGGTGCGCAGCGCGGCGGCGACCGCCTTGACCAGCGACGACTTGCCCATGCCGCGCGCGCCCCATAACAGCATATCGTGGGCGGGCAGGCCGCGCGCATGGCGGCGGCTGTTCTCGTACAGGGCATCGCGCTGGGCATCGACGCCGACGAAACGCGCCAGCGGCTGGGCGGTCGCGGGCGCGACGGCGCGAAGGCCCGTTGCGGTCCAAACGAAGGCTTCGCCGGCCGCGGGATCGGCCGCAGGGGCAGGGGGCGGCGCGAGGCGGTCGAGCGCTTCGGCGATGCGGGCGAGGAGGGCGTCGGTCATTGCGCTTGCGTAGCGCGGGACATTGCCGCGCGCGACCCCTCTCCCCGAGAGGGGGCAAGGCGGGTGCGCCGATATTGCCATCCCCCCGCGCCCGCACTAAGACGCGCCGCTTCACCTCCGGGTCAAACGAAAGCCTTTCATGTTCGCATCACCGGCCTATGCCCAGACGGCGGCGGCCTCGCCGAGCGGCATCGCCGCGTTCGCGCAATTCTTCCCGCTCGTCGCGATCTTCGTCATCTTTTACTTCCTGATGATCCGCCCGCAGCAGCGCCGCATGAAGGAGCACAAGGCGATGCTCGACGCGGTCAAGCAGGGCGATGAGGTCGTCACCGGCGGCGGGCTTATCGGGCGCGTGACGCGCGTCAAGGACGACGAGCTCGAGGTCGAGGTCGCGCCGACGGTCAAGCTGCGCGTCGTCAAGGGCACGCTGTCCGAGGTCCGCACCAAGAAATTGCCCGCAGCGGCGAACGACGGCAAGCGCTGATGCTCGACTTTCCGCGCTGGAAGGTCTGGCTGATCGCGCTCGTCGCCGGGATCGGCGTGCTGTTCGCGGTGCCCAATTTCTTCCCCGAGGACGTGGTCAAGACGTGGCCATCGGGCGTGCCGCGTAGCCAGCTCAGCCTCGGCCTCGACCTTCGCGGCGGCTCGCACCTGATGCTCGAAGCGCAGACCGAGGACGTCCGGCGCACCAAGCTCGAAACCCTCGAGGACAGCGTCCGCACCGAACTCCGCGATGCCAGCGGCGGCGCGGTGCCGTTCGCCGACCTGTCGACGGCGGGCGGGCAGTTGAGCGTCACTGTCACCGACCCGACCGCGCTCGACCGCGGCGTCGAGGCGCTGCGCAAGCTGGCGCAGCCGCTCGGTGGGCTGACCGGGCAGAAAGATATTGACGTCTCGGTGGTCGACGGCAACCGTATCGTCATCGCCGAAACCGACGCCGGCATCGCCAAGTCGGTCAACGACGCGATGGCGCAGGCGGTCGAGGTCATCCGCAAGCGCATCGACGAACTCGGCACGCGCGAGCCGACCATCGTCCGCCAGGGCGACAACCGCATCGTCGTCCAGGTGCCGGGGTTGCAGAACCCCGCCGCGTTGAAGGCATTGCTCGGCAAGACCGCGAAACTCGAATTCAAGCTGGTCGATATCAGCGCCGACCCCGCCCAAGCCAAGGAAGGTCGCGCCCCGCCGGGCAGCCAGATCCTGCCGTTCGCCGACCAGCCCGGCGCGATCGTCGTCAAACGCCGCGCACTTATCACCGGGGACCAGCTCATCGACGCCCAGCTGTCGAACGACCAGAACGGGCGTCCGGCAGCGAGTTTCCGCTTCGACAGTGCGGGCGCGCGTAAGTTCGCCAAGGCGACGCAGGCCAACGTCGGCAAGCCGTTCGCGATCATCCTCGACAACAAGGTGATCTCGGCTCCCAACATCAACGAGCCGATCCTCGGCGGTTCGGGGATCATCTCGGGGTCGTTCACTACCGAAAGTGCCAACAGCCTCGCGATCCTGCTGCGTTCGGGCAAGCTGCCCGTCGAGCTGAAGGTCGTCGAGGAGCGCACCGTCGGCCCCGATCTGGGTGCAGACTCGATCAGGCGCGGTGCGATCGCCAGCGGCGTCGCGGTGCTCGCGGTGTCGCTGCTGATGGTCCTGACCTACGGGCGCTTCGGCATCTACGCGGTCGTTGCGCTGGTCATCAATATCTTCATGATCCTCGGGATCATGTCGCTCGGCGGCTTTACGCTGACGCTGCCGGGCATTGCGGGTCTGGTGCTGACCATCGGCGCGGCGGTCGACGCCAACGTGCTGATCAACGAGCGTATCCGCGAGGAGCAGCGCAAGGGCAGGGGGGTGATCGCCAGCGTCGAGGTCGGCTACCGCGATGCGACGCGGACGATATGGGATGCCAACAGCCTCAACATCATCGTCGCGATCATCATGTTCTTCTTCGGCTCGGGACCGATCAAGGGGTTCGCGGTGGTGCTGTCGATCGGCATCGCGACGAGCGTTTTCACGGCGGTGACGGTGACGCGGTTAATGGTCGCGACGTGGCTGCGGTCGCGCCGGCCGCAGGCGCTGGCGATCTAGGACAGGCAGATGAACCTCAAGCTCGTCCCCGACAACACCAACATCGGCTTCGTCCGCCTACGCTGGCTGGCCTTCGGGCTGACCCTGCTACTGACCATCGGCTCGATCGGGCTGCTGGCGACGCGCGGGCTCAACCTCGGCGTCGATTTCGTCGGCGGGCTGACGATGGAAGTCGCGTTCAAGGGGCCGCCGCCGCTCGACCGGCTGCGCAGCGAAGTCGACAGCCTCGGCGTCGGCCAGGCGGCGCTGCAGGAGTTCGGCAACAAGCAGACGATCCTCATTCGCCTGCCGCTGCCCTCGGGCGGGCAGGACGCGGTGCAGAAGGTCGTGACGCGCGTCCAGACCGACCTCAAGGCCAAGTACGGCGACGTCAGCTTCCGCCGCACCGAGAGTGTCAGCGGCAAGGTCTCGGGCGAACTGGTACGCAAGGGTGCGCTGGCCGTCTTGCTGTCGATGGCGGCGGTGGCACTGTTCACCTGGTTCCGCTTCGAATGGCATTTCGGCGTGTCGACCGTCGTCGCGCTGGTCCACGACGTGACTGTGACGATGGGCTTTTTCGCGCTGACGCAGCTCGAGTTCGACTTGAACGTCGTCGCGGCCGTGCTTACGATCATCGGCTATAGCCTCAACGACAAGGTCGTCATCGACGACCGTATCCGCGAGAACCTGCGCAAGTACCGCAGCATGGATATCGGCCACATCATCGACCTCAGCGTCAACGAGACGCTGCCGCGTACCGTTATGACCAGCCTCGCAATGATCGTCGCGCTGACCGCGATGCTGCTGCTCGGGCCGAACGTCATCTTCGGCTTCACGGCAGCAATGCTGCTCGGCATCGTCGTCGGGACGTACTCGTCGATTTTCGTGTCGTCGTCGCTGCTAATCTCGCTGGGTGTCAAAAGCCGTGCCGCGCCGGTCGAGACAAAGGGCGGAGCGGAGCGGGTCGCGCGGGCGAAGTGACCGCGTCCGTGCGCTAGGGTGCAGGCGGTCATCCTCGCCGCCGGGCAGGGCACGCGGCTGCGCGCTGCGTCGCCGGTCAAGCCGCTGACGCCGGTGGCGAGTAGGCCGCTGATCCTCCACACGCTCGACCGGCTGCGCGCGGGCGGCGCGACTTCGGCGGTCGTCGTTCTCGGGTATGAGGGTGCCGCGATCCGCACCGTCCTCAACGCTGCCGACACCTTTCCTCTAACGCTGGTCGATAACCCCGATTGGCACGCCCCCAACGGCGTTTCGCTCGCCGCCGCCGCACCGCACCTCGAGGCCCGTGCGCTGCTGTGCATGGCCGATCATCTTGTCGCGCCAAGCCTCTATGCCGCGATGATCGCGCACGACCTCGGCGGCGATGCGCTAGCGCTCGGTATCGACCGACGCTTGGGCCATGCGTGGATCGACGAGGACGACGTGACGCGCGTCGCAACCCGCGGCGACCGCATTGTCGGCATCGGCAAGCACATTCCCGTCTACGACGCCTACGACAGCGGGGTCTTCGTCATCACTCCCGCGCTGACCGCTGCGATGGCAACGCTGCCGAACCCCGGCCTGTCCGACGGCGTCCGCGCGCTGGCGCGTGCGGGTAAGGCAGGGACGGTCGATGTTTCGGCGTACGATTGGCTCGACATCGACGATCCGCGCGCGCTGGCGCTCGCAGAGGACTGGCTGAGCGGACAGGTTCTCCACAGCTGAACGCCGCGCTGCCCTAGCCACGCGCGCCCGCGATGCGCTAAGCGTCTTCTCCCATGGCGCGGTTTATTTTCATCACCGGCGGCGTGGTCTCGTCGCTCGGCAAGGGTCTTATGGCGGCGGCGCTCGGCAGCCTGCTCCAGGCGCGCGGCTACAAGGTCCGCATCCGCAAGTTCGACCCCTATCTCAACGTCGACCCCGGCACGATGTCGCTGTACCAGCACGGCGTGGTCTACGTCACCGACGACGGCGCCGAAACCGATCTCGACCTCGGCCACTACGAGCGCTTCACCGGCGTCGCATCGCGCCAATCGGAC
>JBBQVB010000081.1:0-11480 GCA_038211965.1 Sphingomonadales bacterium | reverse complement strand
CTGCTGACCGCGCTGCTTCTGGTCCCGGCGATGATCCTGCTCCAGCTTGCCGCGCGTGGCCAGTCGGTGGCATTGCTGCCGGGCCTCGTGCTGCTGTTCCCTGGCGTCTACGCGGTGGCGCGGCTGGCGCTCGCGCTGCCGACGATCGCGGCGCGCGATGTCGGCGCGGTCGCGGCGCTGCAGCTCAGCTGGACAGCGACGGCAGGGCGGGGGTGGCGGGTCCTCGGCTTTCTTGCGTCGCTCGTCGCGGCATTCGTCGGTATCAGTATCGTTGCGGGCGCGGTCGCGGCGGCGGTGGGTGCAACGCTGACGCTGCTCGCCGGGCCGGGTCTTGCCGACTTCGTCGTCGCGCTGGTGGCGGCAACCGTTGCGGCGGGCTATGCGGCGGTCAATTCGGTTGCGCTCGCCGCACTGTGGAAACGCCTGGCCGCACCCTAATCCCACTTCGCCAGTGGCGGCAGGCTCATCAGGATCGCATCGACGTTGCCGCCGGTCTTGAGCCCGAAGGTCGTGCCGCGATCGTAGACGAGGTTGAATTCGGCATAGAGGCCACGGTAGCGGAGCTGCGCGTCGCGATCCTCGGGCGTAAAGGCGCGCCCCATGTTGCGTCGCACGAGCATCGGGAAGGTTTCCAGCAGCGTCCGCCCGACATCCTGCGTGAAGGCGAAATCGGCGTCCCAATCGCCGGCGAGGTGATCGTAGAAGATGCCGCCGACGCCGCGGTGGCGGTTCCGGTGCGGCACGAAGAAATACTCGTCGCACCACTTCGAGTAGCGATCCCAATAGTCTGCGCCGTGGGCGTCGCAGGTCGCCGCGAACGCTGCCTTGAAGTCGGCAGTGTCGCCGGCGACGGGCAGGGCGGGGTTGAGGTCCGCGCCGCCGCCGAACCAGCGCTGCGTCGTCACCAGGAAGCGCGTATTCATATGGACGGCGGGGACGTGCGGATTGGCCATGTGCGCGACGAGGCTGATGCCGGTGGCGAAAAAGCGCGGGTCGTCGGCGGCACCGGGGATCGACTTGGCGAACTCGGGGGAGAACGTGCCGAAGACGGTGGAGGTATTGACCCCGACTTTCTCGAAGACGCGGCCGTTCATCACTCCCATGACGCCGCCGCCGCCGGGCGCACCGCTCGGGTCTGGGCGCTCCCACAGCGTCCGCACGAAGCGACCGGGGGGTAGGGGGCCGTCGCCCTCATCCTCCAGAGCCTCGAAGGCGGTACAGATATCGTCGCGCAGCGACTGGAACCATGTTTGTGCGCGTCGTTGCTGGTCGTCGAAATCGGTCAAGACACTCTCCATGCTGCGTGTCCTAGCAGCACCCGCCGCGTCCGCCAAAACGCGAGGCATCACCGCCGCCTTTCCGCCGCCGCGAAACCCCGGTAAGCCGGGCCGCGATGGACGACATGCTGATTCCCGAAGGCGTCGCCGCCGCGAAGCCCGAATATCGCGTCCTGGCGCGCAAGTATCGCCCCGCGAGCTTCGACACGCTGCTCGGTCAGGATGCGATGGTGCGGACGCTGGGCAACGCGATCCGGCGCGGGGCGCTCGCGCAGGCGTGGCTGCTGACCGGCGTGCGCGGCGTCGGCAAGACCTCGACGGCGCGGATCATCGCCAAGGCGCTCAACTGCATCGGTCCCGACGGGCAGGGTGGCCCGACCATCGCACCGTGCGGCGTCTGCGAACCCTGCATCGCAATTTCGGCGGGACGTCATATCGACGTCGTCGAGATGGACGCCGCGTCGAACACCGGCGTCGACGATGTCCGCGAAATCATCGAGGCGGTGCGCTATGCCAGCGTCTCGGCACGCTACAAGATCTACATCGTCGACGAAGTTCATATGCTGTCGAAGAACGCCTTCAATGCGTTGCTGAAAACGCTCGAGGAGCCGCCGCCGCACGTCAAGTTCATCTTCGCGACCACCGAGGTTCAGAAAGTTCCGGTGACCGTGCTGTCACGTTGCCAGCGCTTCGATCTGCGGCGCATCCCGGCCGAAACGCTGACCGCGCACTTCGCCAGTATCGTTGCGGCCGAGGGCGTCACCGCCGAGCCCGAAGCGCTGGCGCTGATCGCGCGCGCCGCCGAAGGCTCGGTGCGCGATGGGCTGTCGATCCTCGATCAGGCGATTGCGCACACCGGCGGCGCTGTCGACGCGGCGGCAATCCGCGACATGCTTGGGCTGTCGGATCGGGGCGCGATCCGCGACCTGATGGGGCTGATGCTGGCGGGCGATGCGCCGGGCGCGCTGGCCGCGCTGGCCGCGCAGTACGACCTCGGCACCGACCCGGCGATGGTCGTGCAAGAATTGCTCGAGCTCGTCCATACCGTGACGCGCGCCAAGGTCGCCGACGCGCTCGATCCCGCGATGAGTGTCGAGGAACGCGACACGGTGCGCGGCTGGGCGGGGACGCTGTCGTTCCCCGCGGTCCACCGGCTGTGGCAGCTGCTGCTCAAGGGGCTGGCGGAGGTGCAGACCGCGCCGGTGCCGATCCAGGCCGCCGAGATGGCGCTGCTGCGCGTCATCCACGCCAGCGCGCTGCCCGATCCCGGCGAGTTGGTGCGGCGGCTGACCGAGCGCGGCGAGGTCGGCGAGAGCCACGTCGCCGTCCTGCCTGCCGCTCCACCTGCTGCGGCGGCGGCGGGGGCCACGGTCCAACACCTGCGCGTCGAGACGCTGCGCTCGGTCGCTCCGCCGCTCGCACCGACGCCGCACGACTACGCCGCCTTTGTCGCGCTGTTCGAGGCCAATCGCGAGCCGCGCCTCGCGCAACTCCTCCACGACGAGGTGCGGCTGATCGACTACGCGCCGCCCAGGCTGACCGTTGCGACCGCGCCGAACCTGCCATCCGACTTCGCGCAGCGGATCATGGCGTGCGTCAAACTCTGGACCGGCGAGCGCTGGACTGTGACGCTGGCACGCGACGCCGCCCCCGACGCCAGCACGCTGCACCAGCAGGCTGAGGCGCGCGCCGCCGCCGAGCGTGCTGCCGCGCTCGCCGATCCGGCAGTCCGCGAGATCCTCGCTGCTTTCCCCGATGCCGAACTGACCGGCATCTGCGACGCCGACGAAAACGACAACCGGAGCACCGCCGATGCCGAACATGGATGACATCATGAAGGCCGCGCAGAACGTCCAGGCCGAGATGGCCAAGGCGCAAGCGGCACTCGACAACGTCGAGGTCGAGGGCGCGGCGGGGGGCGGCCTCGTCACTGTACGCGCCAGCGCCAAGGGCCGCATCATCGGCCTGACCATCGACCCATCGCTGTTCCGCCCCGAAGACAAGGAGATGGTCGAGGACCTGATCGTCGCAGCGTTCAACGACGCGCGCGCCAGGGCCGACACCGTTGCTAACGCCGAGATGGCCAAGATGACCGCGGGCCTGCCACTCCCGCCCGGGTTCAAGCTGCCGTTCTGAGGCTCAGCCCGCGAGGCACCCGTCGATCGCGCCGTCCCGGACCACCCGGATACGGCGCTCGATGGCGCGGGCGTGGCGCCGGACCTGGCCGTGGAGCGCGCTGGCGTCGCGTTTGACCGGGCTGGGCAGGATGGCGACGAGGCGCGCCGCCTCGCGCGGGGTCAGGGTCGCGGCGGTGGCGCTGAAATAATGCCGTGCCGCCGCCTCGACGCCGTAGATACCTGGTCCCATCTCGGCGATGTTGAGATAGACCTCCATGATCCGCCGCTTGCCCCACAGCTGTTCGATCAGCACGGTGAAATAGGCCTCGAGGCCCTTCCTCAGCCACGAGCGGTCGGGCCACAGGAAGGCGTTCTTGGCGGTCTGCTGCGAAATCGTCGAACCGCCGCGCAGCTTGCTCGAGGTGGCATTCCTGACCAGCGCCTTCTCAATGGCGCCGACATCGAAGCCATTGTGCTGGCAGAAGCGCGCGTCCTCGGCGCCGATCGCGGCGCGCGGCACGGCGTCGGCGATGGCGTCGAGGCCGACCCAGTCGCGTTCGACATGCTGGCCCCTGACCGCATCCCGCGCCATCGGCCACGTCAGCGGCGGATCGACCCAGCGATAGGCGAGCGCCCACAGGATGCTGAGCAGCACCAGCGTCCCCGCCACCTTGATCAGCGTCCGCAGCAACCAGCCGACGACGCTCATGCCCCCTCCGCCGCGCCTCCACCGGCGCTGCGAGACCATCGGCAAAGCGACAGCCCGCGTCAACGCGGTGCGGCGGCGCGGACGAAGATCACGCCGAGGCGCCGCGCGGTGGCGGCAGCGCGTCGTTCATACGCGCCGCACCTTGATGCCTGCAGCTGCCAGCGTTGCGCGCGCCTGCGCGAGGCTCGCCTCGCCGAAATGGAAGATGCTCGCTGCCAGTACCGCGCTGGCATGTCCCTCCAGCACGCCCGCGACGAGGTCGTCGAGCCCCCCGACGCCGCCGCTGGCGATCACCGGCACCGGCACCGCGTCGGCCACCGCGCGGGTCAGCGCGAGATCGTAGCCGGTGCGCGTGCCGTCGCGGTCCATGCTGGTCAGCAGGATTTCGCCTGCCCCGCGCGCGGCGGCGTCGCGGGCATAGGCGACCGCGTCGATGCCGGTGGCGCGGCGGCCGCCGTGGGTGAAGACCTCCCACCGCGCTGCGCCGTCGATGTCCGGCGCGACCTGCTTGGCGTCGACCGCGACGACGACGCACTGCTCGCCGAACTGCTTCGCCAGCGCGTCGATCAGGGTCGGGTCGGCGACGGCGGCGGAATTGACCGCGACCTTGTCGGCCCCCGCCAGCAGCAGCGCGCGTGCGTCGCCGACCGAGCGCACGCCACCGCCCACCGTCAGCGGCATGAAGCACACGTCGGCGGTGCGCCGCACCACGTCGAGGATGGTGTCGCGGCCCTCGTGGCTCGCGCCGATGTCGAGGAAGACAAGCTCGTCCGCGCCCGCCGCGTCGTACGCGCGCGCTGCCTCGACGGGATCGCCAGCGTCGGCAAGATCGACGAAATTGACCCCCTTGACGACGCGCCCGGCGTGAACGTCGAGGCACGGGATGATGCGGACGGCGAGCATCCTAACCCGCCGCGCGGACCCCCGTGTTGACCCCCATCGACTGGAGGTAGCGCTTCACCCCGCGCGCTGCCTGGCGGATGCGGTGCTCGTTCTCGACGAGCGCAATGCGGACGAAGCCCTCGCCTTCCTCGCCAAAGCCGGTGCCGGGCGCGACCGCCACCTGCGCGTGGACGATCAGCTGTTTCGAGAACTCGACTGCGCCCAGATGCGCGAGCGCGGGCGGGATCGGCGTCCAGGCGAACATGCTGGCACGGGGGATCGGAATGTCCCAGCCGGCGCGCGCGAAACTCTCGATCAGCACGTCGCGGCGGCGCTTGTAGAGCTGGCGGACCTCCTCGATACAATCCTGCGGGCCGTTCAGCGCGGCGCATGCCGCCGCCTGGATCGGTGTGAACGCGCCGTAGTCGAGGTACGACTTGACGCGCGTCAGCGCCGCAATGAGCTGCCGGTTGCCGACCGCGAAGCCGATCCGCCACCCCGCCATCGAATAGGTCTTCGACATCGAGGTGAACTCGATCGCCACGTCCTTCGCGCCGGGCACCTGCAGGATCGACGGCGTCGGCACGCCGTCGAAATAGATTTCGGCGTAGGCGAGATCGCTGATTACCCAGATGCTGTGCGCCTTGGCGAACGCGACGACCTGTTCATAGAACGCCAGATCGACCGTCTCGGCGGTCGGGTTCGATGGATAACCCATCACCAGCACCGTCGGGCGCGGCACGGTATAACGCACCGCGCGCTCGAGCTTTTCGAAGAAGTCGGGGCCGGGGGCAGCGGGGATCGAGCGGATCGTGCAGCCCGCGATGATGAACCCGAACATGTGGATCGGGTAACTCGGATTGGGCGCGAGGATGACGTCGCCGGGCGCGGTGATCGCCTGCGCCAGATTGGCCAGCCCTTCTTTCGAGCCGAGCGTCACGACGACCTCGGTCTCGGGATCGACATCGACGCCGAAGCGCCGTGCGTAATACGCCGCCTGCGCCTTGCGGAGGCCGGGGATGCCCTTCGACGCCGAATAGCCGTGCGCATCGGGCTTGGCCGCGACCTCGGCGAGCTTGGCGATGACGTGCGCCGGTGGCGGCGAGTCGGGGTTGCCCATGCCGAGATCGACGATGTCCTCGCCGCGCGCGCGTGCCGCCGCCTTGAGGGCATTAACCTCGGCGAACACGTAAGGCGGCAGGCGGCGGATACGGTAGAAGTCGTCGTTCATGGCGGGTCTCGGGGGCGCGGTCCGGTCGGTCCGGGTCGCGCCCCCAAGCCATAGCGCCGCATCGGCGACGGGCAAGCCTATTTGGCGGGGGCCATCGCGTCGGGGGCCATCGCGTCGGCCTTCATCGCACTGTGCTTCATGGCAGCCTTGTGCTTCATCGCGGGCTTGGCGGCGGGTGCCATCGCCGCCTTGCCCATCTTGTTGTTGTCCGCGTCGCGCGTCTCGGCGGGATAATGATCGAGCGCGTTCTTTTCGGTGGTCATGCTCTGGTCGCAGCTGTCCTGGACCTTGGCGGTGCACTTGGGCAGGCCCGATGCGGGCGCGGTCGCGACCGTCGTGGCGGTCTTTTTCTCCATGTGCGAATTGGCGAGCGCCGCGCCCGGCAGCGCGATGAGCGCGACGATGAACAGGCTTTTCATGGGGGTCCCCTTGGATTTGCCGGGCCCGCGCCCGGACGACGCCGAGACTAGACCCGAAACAACGCCGACGCCAACCCCGGATGCGCTATCGCTGGCGTCGCCCGCGGCGTACATCGTCGAGCGGACCGGAGACGTACGATGACCGATGCTACGACTGACTCGACCCCCGCGCCGCTGCCTGCGCTCGATCAGTTCCAGCGCTGGACCGACGTCATCGGGCGCGGCCAGCAGATGATGCTCGAACACCTGACGCGCGAACCGGGAGCGAACCTCGGGCCAGACCCGATGGGGCTCGCCGCGACGTGGAGCAAGGTCGCCGCCGCTGCCGCTGCCGACCCCGCGCGACTCGTCGAGCTGCAGACGCGCTTCGTCACCGACAGTCTCGCGTTGTGGACGGGCTTTCTCGGCGGCAAGCCTGCCGAGTCACCTGCCGCCGACAAGCGCTTCAAGGCTAGCGCGTGGACGGCGGCTCCGGTCTTCGACTTGATGCGGCAGTCCTACCTGCTCGCCTCCAATGCGCTGCTCGACGCGACGGCGGGCCTCGACGGTCTCGACCCCGCCGACAAGGCCAAGGCGTTGTTTCACACCAAGCAGTTCGTCGATGCGCTGAGTCCGTCGAACTATCCGCTGACCAACCCCGAGGTCCTGCAGGCGACGCTCGATTCGAACGGCGACAACCTCCTCAAGGGCCTCGACCACCTTCTCGACGACCTCAAGGCCGGACGCATGAAGCTCACCGACGAGACGGCGTTCGAGGTCGGGCGCAACGTCGCGGTCACCCCGGGCAAGGTGGTGTTCGAGAACCGGCTGTTCCAGCTCATCCAGTATACCCCGACGACGGCCGAGGTGTTCACGACGCCGTTGGTGATCTTCCCGCCGTGGATCAACAAATTCTACATTCTCGACCTGACGGCGGAGAAGAGTTTCATCCGCTGGGCGGTCGCCGAAGGATTGACGGTGTTCGTCGTGTCGTGGAAGTCGGCCGATGCGAGCCTCGCCGACGCGACCCTCGACACCTATGTCGGCGAAGGCCAGATCATGGCGATCGCCAAGGTTCTCGAAGCGACCGGCGCGGCGTCGACCCATACGATCGGCTACTGCGTCGCGGGGACGACACTGGCGGCGACGCTGGCGTACATGACGGCCAAGGGGCAGGCCGACAAGGTCGCGACCGCGACCTTCTTCACCGCACAGGTCGATTTCAGCGACTGCGGCGACTTGAAAGTGTTCGTCGACGACGCGCAACTCGACAGCATCGCCAAGCTCACGGCAGGCAAGGGCTATCTCGACGGGCGCTACATGGCGACAACGTTCAACCTGCTGCGCTCGAACGATCTGATCTGGAACTACGTCGTCAACAATTACATGCTCGGCAAGGACTACATGCCGTTCGATCTGCTCTACTGGAACTCGGATGCGACCAATGTTCCGGCAATCTGGCACGCCAGCTATCTCAAGGACATGTACCGCGACAACAAGCTCATCGAACCCGGCGGCATCAGCGTCGCGGGGGTGCCGATCGACCTGACTACCGTCACGACGCCGAGCTACGTCCAGGGCGGCAAGGAGGACCATATCGCCCCGGCGCGGTCGGCCTACCGGATCACGCAGGTGTTCACCGGGCCGCGCCGCTTCGTGCTCGCGGGGTCGGGGCATATCGCGGGGGTGGTCAACCCGCCCGCACAGATGAAATACGGCTACTGGACCAACGCTGCCCTGCCCGCCGCCTTCGACGACTTCGTCGCGGGTGCGACGGCGCACAAAGGCAGCTGGTGGCCCGACTGGCTGGCGTGGCTCGCCCCGCAGTCGGGCGGCAAGGTCGCTGCGCGCACCCCCGGCGACGGCCCACTCAAGGCTATCGAGGATGCCCCGGGCCGGTACGTGAAGGAGCGCATCTGAGCACGCTTCCCTCACGACCGGTCGGTAGGGTCGGCTTTCCCGCTTAGTCGCGGTCGCCGGTCAGGAAGCTGGGCGCAAAGGTCGGCTCAGCCTCCGGGGCCGCAGCGGCGCGCTCGGGACGCGGGCCACGGTCGCCGCCGTCGCGGGGACGGTCGTCGCGGGGACGGTCGTCACGGCGGGGGCCACCGCGATCGGGACCGCCACGGCCACGATCGCCACCGCCACCGCCCTCGCGGCGCGGACCACCCTCGCGGCGCGGACCGCGGTCCTCGCCGCCTTCACGCGGCGGGCGCGTGTCGGCGATCTCCTCGCCGGTCTCCTGGTCGACGAGGCGCATCGACAGGCGCACCTTGCCGCGCTCGTCGATGCCGAGCACCTTGACCTTGACCGGCTGACCTTCGCTCAGCACGTCCTTGACCACCGAAACGCGCTCGTTCTTGATCTCCGAGATGTGGACGAGGCCGTCCTTGGCACCCATGAAGTTCACGAACGCGCCGAAATCGACCATCGACACGACCTTGCCGGTATAGATCTTGCCGACCTCGGCTTCCTGCGTGATGCCGAGGATCCACGCCTTGGCGGCCTCGATCTGCGCCGGGTCCGACGACGCGATCTTGACCGTGCCGTCGTCCTCGATGTTGACCTTGGCACCGGTGGTGGCGACGATCTCACGGATGATCTTGCCGCCCGTGCCGATGACGTCGCGGATCTTCGACTTGTCGATCTGCAGCGTCTCGATGCGCGGCGCGTGCGCGCTCATCTCGGTGCGCGTCGTGTCGAGCGCCTTCGCCATCTCGCCGAGGATGTGCTCGCGGCCGGCCTTCGCCTGGTCGAGGGCGACCTTCATGATCTCCTCGGTGATCCCGGCGACCTTGATGTCCATCTGGAGCGCGGTGACGCCCTCGCTGGTGCCCGCGACCTTGAAGTCCATGTCGCCGAGGTGATCCTCGTCGCCGAGGATGTCGCTGAGAACCGCGAACTCCTTGCCTTCGAGAATGAGCCCCATCGCGATGCCCGCGACGGGGCGCAGCAGCGGCACGCCCGCATCCATCAGCGCGAGGCTCGCGCCGCACACCGTCGCCATCGACGACGAGCCGTTCGACTCGGTGATGTCGGAGAGGACACGGATCGTGTAGGGGAACGCCTCCTTGGTCGGCAGCAGCGGATTGACCGCGCGCCACGCCAGCTTGCCGTGGCCGATGTCGCGGCGGCTCGGCGCGCCGAAGCGCCCGACCTCGCCGACCGAGTACGGCGGGAAGTTGTAGTGGAGCATGAAGCGCTCGTAGCGCAGCCCGTCGAGGCCATCGATCATCTGCTCGGCGTCCGAGGTGCCGAGCGTCGTCGAAACGATCGCCTGCGTCTCGCCGCGCGTGAACAGCGCCGAGCCGTGGGTACGCGGCAGGAAGCCGACCATCGCCTCGATCGGGCGGACCGTCGTCGTGTTGCGTCCGTCGATGCGGATGCCGTCCTTGAGGATCGCGGTGCGGACGATGCTGCCCTCGACCTTCTTGACGAGCTTCGACGCTTTGAGCGCCTCGGCGGGGGCCGAACCCGCGAACAGTTCCTTGACGGTGTTGCGCGCCTTGCCGAGCGCCGACTGGCGATCGGCCTTGGCGATGATCTTGTAGGCGTCGGCGACCTGTTCGCCGATGGCGTCCTTGATCTTGCCGAGCGTCGACGTGCTATCTTCGATGTGAAGGTCCCAAGGCTCCTTCGCAGCGGCCTCGGCGAGCTTGATGATCGCGTCGACGACGGGCTTGCAGGCGTTGTGCGCGTGCATCACCGCGCCGAGCATGACCTCTTCGCTGAGCTCCTTGGCCTCCGACTCGACCATCAGGATGGCGTCGCGGGTGCCCGCCGCGATCAGCTCGAGGCTGCCCGCCTTGATCTGGTCCTTGGTCGGGTTGAGGATGTACGCGCCGTCGGCATAACCGACGCGCGCGGCCGCCAGCGGCCCCATGAACGGCACGCCCGACAGCGTCAGCGCGGCCGACGCGGCGATCAGCGCGACGATGTCGGCCTCGTTCTCGCCGTCATAGCTCAGCACCTGCGCGATGATCAGGACCTCGTTGTAGAAGCCCTCGGGGAACAGCGGGCGGATCGGGCGGTCGATCAGGCGCGAAGTCAGCGTCTCGTGCTCGGTGGCACCGCGCTCGCGCTTGAAGAAGCCGCCTGGGATGCGACCGGCGGCGGAGAACTTCTCCTGGTAGTGGACGGTCAGCGGGAAGAAGTCCTGGCCTTCCTTGACGTTCTTCGCGGCAGTGACGGCACACAGCACGACGGTCTCGCCGTAGGTGGCGAGCACCGCGCCGTCGGCCTGGCGCGCGATGCGCCCGGTCTCGAGGGTGAGCTTGCGGCCGCCGAAATCGACTTCCTGCTTGTGGATGGTGAACATATTTTCCTACCTTTAATGCCCGCAGCCAAATTGCCGCCAGCTCTTATCAATTTACTCTTACGTCCGAAAATTACTCAAATACCAGCGTTCGCGAAACCGTCGTTAGCGCACGAGAAAGTCGACTAAAATGTCGAAAGGCAGCTCGGAGTTTGCTCATTAGTTCCAAATTTTGATTTCTATCCATTCTCATCTGACACAAAATACCTATATTTTCTCGACGAATAGCTAGAAGCGCCGCCGGATCGCCCGTTAATGACTGTCTAAGCTGTCTTGTGTCGAAGAAGCTATAAATCTCATATTCAAACGCTAGTGCGATATGCTCATCGTCGCGCGAAGGTCGCCAAACTATAATTGAGATACCATTTTGATCTGCATCACCAAAATGATAATATGTCCGGTCATCAAAGTCGTCCTCCGACAGGACGAAGTATGTTCGTTTAAGACCGTCAACCGGCAAGAAACTCAGTCGTGCGCAACCTCTGTCATACCTTTTCACATTAGCTAGTGTTCGGCGGTAGCGAAAAGTGCAAAGCTCAGAATTTCCTATCTTA
>JBBQVB010000080.1:0-11645 GCA_038211965.1 Sphingomonadales bacterium | reverse complement strand
TCGAAATGCGCCATCAGGGTGACGTAGTCGCGGTAATAGGCCCCGATCTCGCCGAGGTCATAAGTGAAGCTCTGGCCGCGCGCAAAATGCTGCTTGAACCCCGAAAACCCCGTCGCGAGCGGGTGGCGGCGCGCGTCGACGATCTTGGCGTTCGGCAGGATCAGGTGGATCAGCCCGGTGTGCGCCCAGTTGTTGGGCATCTTGTCGATGAAGAACGGCTTGTCGGTCTTGCGCTGGATGCGCGTGCGCTCGAGATAGGATTGGCCGAGTGCGGCGAGTTCGGCGGGCGATTTTGCCAGCAGCGTCTCGAGGTAGCCGGGTGCCTCGTCGTCGTCGTCGCCACGTCCCGTCCGCCGCCCGCTGAGGTCGCGCGCTATGGCCGTGATGTCGGGCAGTTCCATCGTCCCCTCGACCAGGCTGTGCGACGCGAGGATCTGCTCGATCAGCGTCGATCCCGAGCGTGGCAGGCCGACGACGAAGATCGGATCGGGGGCTGGGCAGCCCTGCCGGGCACGCGCTGCGAAGGCCTCGGCGGTCAGCAGCGCGACGCTGCGCTCGACGTGGCGGGTCGTCTCGGCGGCGTCGTAGCGGAGTTCGGCGCGGCGCAGGCGGTTGCCCTCGGCGTAATGCGCGAACGAGGCGGCATAGTCGGCGGCATCCTCGAACGCCTTGCCGAGCGCGAAATGCAGGTGATAGCGGTCGTCGGGGGCGATGGTGCCGCCGAGCGCGCCCTGCATCGCGGCGATGTCGTCGCCCGAAAAGCGCACGGTCTTGAGATTGGCGAGACTCCACCACACCTCGCCGAGTGCGGGTACATCGGCGAGCGCGCGGCGGTAGGCGGCGATGCTGTCGGCCTGCCGCCCCACGGTTTTGAGGCTGTGTCCATAGCTCATCCACAGCTTGGGCTGGTCGGGATGGCGCGCCAACACGGCGGCATAGATCGCGTTCGCCTCGGCATAGTCGCCGGTGCGCCCGAGGACGGCCGCCTTGAGCGCGAGATAGCCGGGATGGTCGGGTTCGCGCTTAAGCAGCGTCGCCAACTCTGTGAGCGCTTCGGCAGGCCGGTTCTGCCGGTGCAGCACCGTCGCCAAGTTGGCGCGCGCCGCCGCGAAGCCGGGTGCGAGCACCAGCGCGCGGCGCAGCAGCTTTTCGGCGTCGGGATAGCGCCCGAGCCGCCCCGCGACCTCGGCAAGCATGCGGATCGCCGCAATGTCGGTCGGGCGCGCCTTGAGCCGCGTCCGCAGCGCATGCTCCGCGACCGCCAGTCGCCCGTCGCCGAGCGCTGCCGCCGCCTCGATCAGCACAGGATCGCGCGTCGCGGCGGCAAGTTCGCTGTCGGCGTCGAGGAGCGGCGTGTGGAGGCTGGTCATGCGCCACGAGTTTTGCGGGGCGGGGCTGCGCGTGTCAAAAGGCCGGCACCACGCGCAAGGGAAACGCATGACTGGCTGGACGATCGGCATCATCGGTGGCTCGGGGCTATACGCCATCGACGCGCTCGACGACGCGCGCTGGGAGGCGGTTGCCAGCCCGTGGGGTGCGCCGTCCGATGCGCTGCTGACGGGGAGCATCGCGGGGCACCGCTTCGTCTTCCTGCCGCGTCACGGACGCGGCCATCGCCTGTCGCCGACCGATCTTAACTACCGCGCCAATATCGACATCCTCAAACGCGCGGGATGCACCGACGTCGTCGCGATCTCGGCGGTCGGATCGCTCGCGGAGAACCTGCCGCCGGGGCGCTTCGTCGTCGTCGACCAATTCATCGACCGGACCTTCGCGCGGACCAAGAGCTTTTTCGGCCCCGGCCTCGTCGCGCATGTCTCGATGGCCGACCCCGTCTGTCCGCGCCTGTCGGGCCTCGCGGCGGCGGCGGGACGCGCGGCTGGGGCGGAGGTGACCGTGGGCGGCACTTACCTCGCGATGGAAGGCCCGCAATTTTCGACGCGCGCCGAGAGCCATCTTTACCGGTCATGGGGGTGCCACGTCATCGGCATGACGGGGATGCCCGAGGCGAAGCTCGCGCGCGAGGCCGAACTGCCCTATGCGCTCGTCGGCATGGTCACCGACTACGACTGCTGGCGCGCGGGCGAGGCGCATGTCGAGGTGTCGGCGATTCTCGAGGTCATGCACGCCAATGCCGCCAAGGCACGCGCGCTGGTCGTCGCGCTGGCGCATGCGCTGCCGCCCGAGCGGTCGCCGTCGCCGATCGACACCAGCCTCGACTTCGCACTGATCACCGCCGCCGACGCGCGCGACCCGGCGCTGATTGCGCGACTCGATGCCGTCGCGGGCCGAGTGCTGCGCGCATGACGCCCACGCTGCGCGCCGACGCTTTCGACCCGGCGACCTTCCTACGCGACCATTGGCAGAAATCGCCGCTGCTGATCCGCAATCCGTGGAGTGCGTGGCGCAACCCTCTCGACCCCGACGAGCTGGCTGGCCTCGCCTGCGAGGACGACGTCGAGTCGCGCATCGTCCGTCAGGCCAAGCACGGCCTCAAGGTCGAACACGGCCCCTTCGCTGAGAAGCGTTTCGCCAAACTCGGCAAGAAGCCGTGGACGCTGCTGGTGCAGGCCGTCGACCAGTACGTCCCCGAAGTCGCCGCGCTGCTCGATGCCGTCGCCTTCCTGCCGCGCTGGCGCATCGACGACGTGATGGTCAGCTATGCCAGCCCCGGGGGCGGTGTCGGCGCGCATTTCGACCAGTACGACGTGTTCCTCGTTCAGGGCCTCGGCCAGCGGCGCTGGCAGGTCGGCGGGCTGTGCGACGCCGCGACCCCGCTCGCGCCGCACGACGACCTGCGCCTGCTCGCCCGGTTCGAGCCGGTCGAGGAGTGGGTACTCGCCCCCGGCGACATCCTGTATCTGCCGCCGCGCGTCGCGCATCACGGCGTCGCCGTCGGCGACGACTGCATGACTTACTCGATCGGCTGCCGCGCACCGTCGCGCGCCGACCTGCTCGGCAACTGGTGCGACGACCTGCTCGCTGGCCTCGGCGACGACGACCGCTACGCCGACCCCGGTCTCGCCGTTCAGGCCGACCCCGGAGAGATCGCCCCCGAAGCGCTGGCGCGCGTACATGCCATGCTGATCAAGATGGTCGGCGACCGCGACGCGTTCGCGCGGTGGTTCGGGCGCTATACGAGCGAGCGCAAATACGGCAACGGCGGGGGCCCGCGCGACCACGCACCTGACGTCATTACCGTGCGCGCCCGCCTCGCCGCCGGAATGCGCCTCCGCCGCAACCCGGCGAGCCGCTTCGCCTTCAGCCGCGCGGCGGACGGCGTGACGCTGTTCGTCGACGGCGAGAGTTTCGACTGCCCGCGCGGGGTCGCCGGGTTGGCCGAACGGCTCTGTGCCCAGTCGCATCTTGCCGGCACCAAGGCGCTCGCGCGGTCGGGCGGGGCCGCCTCCCTGATTGCCGAATTGATCGCACAGGGTAGCCTCACCTTCGATGCCGACGACTGACGCTGTGCGAACCCGCCTGAGCGTCTGCGCGCGCAAGGTCCGTCATGCCAGCGCTGCCGCCGCGCTCGCCGTCGCCACCGCCGCCGCGCTGCCCTTGCGCGCCTACCGCTGCGACCGCTGCGGCTGGTTCCACTTGACGAGCCGGACGAAGGGCAAGCGGGTGGCGCGTGACGCGTCGGAGATCGCGCCCGCGACGGTCGGCGAGTTCCTTGGCTAGCCCTTCAACACGCCGAACGGGTTGGGGCGCCGCATCGGCACGACCTGGTCTTCGGGGACGACTTCGGGCGGCAGCGCGGCGTCGGGCGCGCGTGGGTAGGGGTCGAGCGCCAGCCCGAGGCTCTGCGCCGCCGCCTCGCCGAGGTCTATACCGTCGGCCTCGAACGGCAGCGTGTCGAGGTCGGCATCGCTGAGTTCGATCTCGCCCGTCGGCGCCGCGATCTCGGCGAAGCGCAGGTCGACCGGCTCGTCCACGCAGAAATTGACCGGCGCACCCGACAGGCCGCACGGCTGGAACCCCCTCGCGCGCACCACGCCGGTGACGCGGACGACCCCGCCGTCGCGACGCACGCTGAACGCCGCGTCGAGCGCGTCGAGCGTCAGCAGATCGAAGCGTTGGGCGAGCGCGGCGCGTTCGCTCTCGCTCGCCGCGATGTCGATCGTTCGCGGCGCACCGCCGATTTCGTCGGCGCGCACGAGTCGCATGAATTCCGGGGTCATCGCGCGCTTCCCAAGTCACCGTCGAGGAGCGCCGCGAGCGGCACGGCCTCGAAGCGGGCTGCCAGCGTGCGCACCTCGCTTGCCGTCCACGCGAGTGCGCCTGCATCGACCGACGCCCCGCGATACAGGTTGCGCGTCAGCGCGGCGTCGAGCGATTCGTTGCCTGCGAGCGCGTCGCGGTACGCCCCCAGTCGCCCGCCGAGCGCCGAGACCATCTCGCCGACGCGCTTGCCGACCGCTGGATCGCCGAACCCGAGCTGCCGCATCGACCCGTCCATATCGGCGATGAAGCGCTCGGTCAGATCGGCCGAGAGCTGCGCCCCGGCGGAGCGGTCGTCGGCACGTTCGAGGCGCAGGAGCATCAGCGCGACGACCAGCGCGACCATGTCGAAGCGACCGTCGATCGTATCGGGAACCTCGCCGAGCTCGTACCAATGCGGCAGGCGCGCCCATGCGATCAGTTCGGCATAGAGCGCGGTGGCGGGCGGCTCACCCTGCCTCGACCGCCGCCCCGACCACGGCCACTTCATCCGATTACCTTGTCCAAAACACTTCACGCGCATATTGAGGCGCGGCGCGCGGCTTGCAAGCTGCGCCACTGTCTCAGGAGTAAGCCCATGCGGGCATCGCACACCCTCATCGCTCTGGCCGTCGCCGCCGCTGCGCTGGCCGGCTGCTCGCGCATCCAGCAGAACGCGGGCTACCGTGTGGACGAGTCGCTCGTTTCGGCGATTCAGCCCGGCGTCGATAACAAGGCGTCGGTCGAAAAGACGCTCGGCCGCCCGACTTTCGTCAGCGAGTTCGAGGGGCGCGACTGGTACTACGTGTCGCGGAATACCGGCCAGATCGCCTTCGCGCCGCCGCGCGCCAAGGAGCAGTCGATCATCCGCATCACCTTCGACGCCAAAGGCAATGTCAGCGCGGTCAACCGGCGCGGGCTCGAACAAGTGGCGCGCATCTCGCCGGTCGGCGACAAGACTCCGACGTTGGGTCGCCACACGTCGATTCTCGAAGATCTGTTCGGCAACATCGGCGCGGTCGGTGCTGGGTCGCCGAGCGGCGAAAACGGCTCGACGGGCCGCGACGGGCCGCGCTAGTCCGGCACTGGCGAACCGGCCCCGCCTCGCGGCGGGGCGCGGCCAAGTCAGGCGACGGCGGCAGTGGTCTGCTTTTCGAACAGCCCGCCGATCTGCGACAGGCCGAATAGGTGAGCGTAGACCAGCCCCATCATGCCGTTCTGGACCATCTTGCGCGCCACGTCGCCGCGGATGTTCTGCAGCTTTTCCTCGGCGACCATGCGGAAGCCGCGGTAGATCGCGGGTTCGGCCATACCGGGCTGCTGGATCGTCACCTCGCCGTCGATCAGCAGGTCGAGCTTGGACAGCTCGTCCATGAAGCCGCGCGTCCGCGCCACGGCCTGCTCGAACTGCTCGCAAAACGCGAGAATACCCTTGGTCTGGTCCGTCGGCTCGAGGCCGTCGAACAACCGCTCGCCGCCATCGGGAACGACGAGGCCGCTGCTGTCATCGAAGCACAGCGACAGTTCGGTCGCCTGCTCGCTCAGCTTGGCGAGCATGAACGGGTAGCGGCGCACGAACGCCGGGACGTAGCTGCCCGCCTGCCACTGACCGTCGGCATCGACGAATAGATTCTGGCCCTCGGTCAGCCCGACCAGTGCGAGCGGCGAGGGATTCTCGCCGAGTCCGAAGACGATCGGATAATGGCGCTGGACCACCGCGAACTCGTCGACGGTCACCGGAATCGCGTGGGTGACTTTGGCGAAGTTGAAGTTGTCGCGGAGCTTGAGGCCGTGGTTGGGGTGGAACTGCGACGACAGCGGAATCAGCGAGCCGTAGAACAGCGGCAATTGCTGCGGATCGACGTTACCGCTGTTGGTCGGGGTCGGCGGGCTGGCCATGAAGCTACTTTCGAAGGTGGTTGCGAGACTGAACCCCCCCGGGGTCCGCGAAGGCCAAGGCGTTTACGGGCGCGGGCGCGGTGTGGCAAGCGGGCGACTGGCAGGACCGCCGTCGATTGCCGCGCCAAAACCGCCCGCGCCACTGCCGCCGGAGACCGACGATGCCGACCCCTGCCCCTGCCGCCCTCGACCGCTGGTACGACTATATGCGCTCGCACGACCGCGCGCTGCTTTGGGACCTGCTCGATCCCGACGCGGTCTTCGAAAGCCCCATCGTCCACACCCCACAACGTGGACGCGATATCACGTTCAAATACCTCGTCGGCGCGGCGCACGTGCTCGGGGGTCCGGGCTTCCGCTATATCGGCGAATGGCGCAGCGCGACCGGTGCGGTACTCGAATTCGAGACCGAGATCGAGGGCATCCGAATCAACGGCGTCGATATCATGACCTTCGGCGCGGACGGGCTGACGATCGTCAACTTCAAGGTGATGGTGCGCCCGCTCAAGGCGATCAACTTGCTCCATCGGCTGATGGGTGCGGCGCTGGCGGCGACGTAACGCTCAGATGACCTTGCCGGGGTTCATGATGCCGAGCGGATCGAGCGCCGCCTTGATCGCGCGCATCGCCATGAGCTTCGCGGGGTCGCCTACCGCTGCCAGCCTGGCGCGCTTGACCGTTCCGATGCCGTGCTCGGCGGAGATCGAGCCGCCCGCTGCCGTGACGAGGTCGTAGACAAGGCCGGTGACCGCTGTTCCGTGCGCCGCGCACCACGCCGGGCCGTCGGCCCCCGCAGGTGGACGGACGTTGAAGTGCAGGTTGCCATCGCCGAGATGCCCGAACGCCAGCACGCGCGCGCCCGGAAACGCCGCCTCGACGCGCGCCGTCGCCGACAGCGTGAAGCCGGGCATCGCGGCTACCGCCACCGAAATGTCATGGTGCAGCGACGCGCCGTCGCGCCGCTCGGCCTCGGGAAGCTCTTCGCGGATGCGCCACAGCGCCGCTGCCTGTGCACCCGACGCCGCCAGCGTCGCGTCGGCGATCTCACCCTCAGCGAGCGCCTCGGCGAGCGCATCGGCGAGCAGCGCGTCGAGCTCGGGCGGCCCCGCCAGCTCGACGAGCACGTGCCACGCATGCGGCCCCAACAGCGGCGCACGGTTGGCGGGCAGATGCTCGAGGACCAGCGCGAGGCCGTCGGCGGGGATCAGCTCGAAACTCTCGACCTGCCCGCCCGACGCCGCGCGCAGCCGTGCCAGCAGTGCCAGCGCACCGTGGGGATCCGCCACCCCGGCCCACGCCACCGCGCGATGCGCAGGCGTCGGCACGAGGCGCAGCGCCACCGCCGTGACGATGCCGAGCGTGCCCTCGCCGCCGATCAGCAGTTGCTTGATGTCGTAGCCGCTGTTGTCCTTCGCGAGCCCGGTGAGCTGATGCAGTACCGAACCGTCGGGCAGCACCGCTTCGAGCCCCGCGACGAGGGCGCGCATCGTGCCGTGGCGCACGACCTGCACGCCGCCCGCATTCGTCGACACCAGCCCGCCGATCGTCGCGCTGCCCTTGGCGCCGAGCGACAGCGGGAACTCGCAGCCTGCGGCGCGTGCCGCGTCGTGGACGTGCTCGAGGATGACCCCTGCCTCGGCCGTCAGCGTCAGGCCCGCTGCATCGACGTCGCGAATGCGGTTGAGACGGCCGAGCGAGACCAGCACCGCGCTGCCGTCGGCGGGCGGGATGCCGCCACCGACGAGCCCGGTATTGCCGCCCTGCGGCACCAGCGCGACGCGGTGCAAGGCCGCCGCGCGGACGATCCGCGCGACCGCGTCGATGTCGGCCGGGCGCAGCAGCAGCGGCGTGTGGCCGTGCACCACACCGCGCCAGTCGACGAGATGCGGCGCAAGGACCGCCGGGTCGTCGGTCCACCCCCCGGCCCCGACGGCGGACTTCAGCGCGTCGAGCGCGGCGGCGGCAGGCGGGTTCATCGGCCCGCATCTAGCCCGAGTGTGGCTTTCGGGCCAGCATCGCGCGCGCATTCGCGGCGGGGCGTGGCAATCGCCGACGAATTCACTTGGCGTTCAAGCCGCGACCGTCAACGCCGTCGTCATGCGTCATCCGCCTCGTTTTGCCCGCGGGCGCGTCCCGGCAATGCGCCGCCGCGTCGTCGGCATCGCCGCGCTGCTCGTGGTCGGCGTCGCGCCGACCGGGGCGCACGCGAAATTCCTGTGGTTCGGCAAGAAGCCCGTCGCGCGTGTCGCCGTCGCCGCCGCGCCGTCCGCGATGCCGCTCGCGGCGCTGCGCCCCGAACCGCCTCGCGAGGGGCGCGCGACCTGCGTCGACATCAACCGCGTCGCGGGCGCGCAGGTGTTCGGCGACCATGCGGTCGAACTGACGCTGCACGGCGGCGCGCGCTGGCGCATGTATTTCGCGCGCGAGTGCCCGACGCTGAGCTTCTACGAGGGCTTCTACTATCGCCGCGCCGAAGCCGGGCGGCTCTGCGCCGGGCGCGACGCAGTCATCGCGCGCTCGGGCGGCGAATGCCCGATCGCCAGCATCATGGCGGTGCCGCGACCGTCGGCACGTCCGCCGCGACGTGGGCCGCCGCGCCACCGCTGAACCCTCTGTTGCAGATGGGACACGGCGGCGCGGTTTCGCCGATTACCGTCAAGGTGGCTGGACAACCGCGCGCAAAGCCTGTTCAAATACATATCGTCACCGGGGCAACGGAATTGCGTCGGGACCGTCGATCGCGCAATCAAACAGCGCGGCACGGTATGGGTACATCAGGGGAGGGTTACCGCCATGCGGCCATCTATCGACAGCACGCGACTCATGCTCGTTTCCGGCGTCTCGCTCGCGGCGCTGCTGGCCGCGCCCGCAGTCGCTCAGACCCCGGCAAAACCGGCCGTCGCACCCGCCGCCGCTGCCGATACATCGAACGCCATCGACGACATCATCGTCACCGCGCAACGTGTCGGACAGAACCTGCAGAGCGTGCCGATCGCGATCACGGCTTTCAGCGCCGAGGCGCTCGAGCGCCAGCAGATCAAGAACACCCAGGACCTACAGCTGACGCTGCCTAACATCACCTTCACCAAGGGCAACTTCACCGGTTCGAGCTTCACCATCCGCGGCGTCGGCGACCTGTGCGTCGGCGGCACCTGCGACAGCGCCACCGCGATCCACTTGAACGACCTACCGCTGTTCGGCACGCGCCTGTTCGAGACCGAGTATTTCGATCTCGAGCGTATCGAGGTGCTGCGCGGCCCGCAGGGCACGCTGTTTGGGCGCAATGCGACGGCGGGCGTCGTCAACTTCATCACGATCAAGCCCGACCTTTCGGGCATCCACGCCAGTGCGGAGGGCGAGTACGGCAATTACAACTCGTACAAGGTCAAGGGCATGGTCAACGTGCCGCTGACCGAGACGCTCGGTGTGCGCGTTGCAGGCTTCTACCTCAATCGCGACGGCTACACCAAGAACACCTACCTCAATTCGAGGATCGACGACCGTGACGAATACGGCATCCGCGGCTCGCTGCGCTGGAAGCCCGACGACAATACCACGGTCGACCTGATGGGCTATTATTTCCGCGAGCAGGACCAGCGCATCCGCACGCAGAAGCAGCTCTGCCAGCGTGACCCGACCGGCGTGCTCGGCTGCCTTCCCGGCCGTCGCGACTATGGCGTCACCAACGGCAATGCGACCTTTCCTTCCCTGCTTGGTTCGCGCGAGTTTCTGACGACGCAGGGCGGCCCGGCGATCGGCGCACTCGGCCTCGGTGGCATTTACGGACCTGACGTGTATGCTGGCGTAACCAACCCCGCCGACCCGCGCACTGTCAGCACCGACTTCAAGCCCAACTATTTCACCGACGAAATCCAGGCTTCGGCAGTGATCAGCCACGACTTCGGCGCGTTCAAGGCCAAGCTGTCGGGCCTGTATCAGCGCAACTCGCTGGTCTCGCAGCAAGACTATAACCTTTCGGTGCAGAACGCAGCGATCTTCCAACCCGGGCTGCAGACCCTGCTGGCTTATGCTGGCGGCGCCGGCGGACCGCCGCTGACGCAGTTCAAGCGGGTTTCCGACGCGCTTATCCCGAGCGGCGCGGCGGGTCCCTACTGCACCTCGGCGGTGGATCCGGCAGGGGTCGGTGCCTTCGGCGGCAACCGCATCTGCGCCGCGACGCCCGAGGACTTCGACCAGTCCTCATACCGCAACAAGGCCTATACCGGCGAAGGTATCATCTCGAGCCAGTTCGACGGCAAGTTCAACTTCCTTGTCGGCGGTATCTACAACCGCATCGAGACCAAGAACGGCGACTACTACGTCAACGCGTTCGGGATCGATTATGTCGCGGGTGTCCTCGGCGTCGCGACTTCGCTCGGGCAGCAGGGCGCCGGCAACACGACGTTTCCGACGGTGTTTCTCGGTACGCCGTTTTTCCGGAGCAATCAGATCGACTTCAAACTCGACAGCTACGGCATCTTTGGCGAAGGCTATTTCAACATTACCGAGCGGCTCAAGCTGACCGGCGGCATTCGCTACAATCACGACAAGAAATTCGTGTCGCAGCGCACGACCCTGGCGGCATTCGCCGTGCCTTACGGCACAGCCGATGCCTTCGCGTCGCCGTTCGTCGGCAGCTTCGATGCCGATCCCGGCCGGACGGGCAATCAGTTGACGCAGGACCGTACCGTCAGCTTCGGCGAAGTCACCGGGCGCGTCGTGCTCGACTGGAAGATCAGCGACGAGAACCTGCTCTACGCCTCCTACTCGCGCGGCTATAAATCGGGCGGCATCAACCCGCCGCTATCGCCGGTGTTCAACGTCAGTGAGAGCTTTACGCCGGAGTTCATCGACTCGTTCGAAGTTGGGTCGAAGAACACCTTCCTCGACGGCCGCCTGCGCCTCAATGCCAGCGCCTTCTACTACAAGTACAAGGGGCTGCAGCTCAGCCGCATCGTCGCGCGGACCTCGGTCAACGACAACGTCGACGCCGACATCTATGGTTTCGAGGCCGACGCGGTGATCCAGCCGATCCGTGCACTTGCAGTCAACTTCGGCTTCAGCTACCTTCATACCAAGGTCGCCACCGACAAGTTCCTGAGCAACCCGCGCGACGTGTCGGGCGGTCGCAGCGATGCAGTGATCATCAAGGACATCTCGAACGGCTCGAACTGCGCCGTCGTGCCGACCGGGGCAGGCGGCGCGGCGCTGTCGAACGGCTTCGTCGCGGGGATCAACAACGCCATCAACGCCGGGCTCATTCCGGGTCTGAGAGCCGGCGCGGGCCTGCGCGCGCCGACCGCGTTCCCGACCGACAGCGGCATCAACGGCGCGACCGGAGCGTTCAGTGTCTGCGCTGCGCTGGCGGGCGCCGCCGCCGCGCCGAGTTCGGGCATAGCGGTGCTGAACGAGGGTGTTACGGTCAACATCAAGGGCAACCAGTTGCCGCAGTCGCCCGACTACAAGGCGTCGGCTGGCATCCAGTATGCCCTCGAATTCGGTAACTTCACGCTGGTGCCGCGCTACGATATCTCGTTCACGGGATC